>JAFGBK010000108.1 GCA_016933175.1 Candidatus Krumholzibacteriota bacterium
ATTAGACCAGGAGGAGCCCGCCCTGCGCCCGGGCATGAAGGTGCGCCACGCCACCCTCGGCGTGGGTACCGTGCACCGCCTGGAGGGCGGCGGCGAGGAGCTGCGGGTCATCGTCGTCTTCGCGGGCAAGGGACCGCGCAAGCTCCTGGCGCGCGCGGCCAACCTGGAGCCGCTGTGAGGAGGCGCATGGAACTCGGCGAGGACGTCGTACGCCACGTGGAGAGCCTGGCCCGCCTGGAGCTGACGGGGGACGAGCGCGAGGCCATGCGTCGCGACCTGCAGCGCATCCTCGACTACGTGGCCGAGCTCGCAGCGCTGGATCTGGCGGACGTGCCGCCCTTCGCCGAGACGCGGCCCGGCGGCGGCGTCCTCCGCGAGGACGCCGCGCGACCTTCCCTGCCGGCCTCGGCGGCGCTGGACGGCGCGCCCGCGGCGGCCGCGGGGCACTTCGTCGTGCCACCCGCCATCGCGGCGGCGGAGGACGGCGATGCTTGAGAGCCTCACGCTCGGCGAGGCCCTGGCCGGCATCGAGCGGGGCGACTTCAGCGCCGACGAGGTGACGGCGGCCCTGGACGCGCGCATCGATTCTCTGGACCCCCACCTCAACGCCTACGTCCACCGCGCCCCGGCGGGCGCCGGAGCGGCGGCGGGGATCGCGCCGGCCGGCGGGCCCCTGTGCGGCCTGCCCTTCACCCTCAAGGACAACATGAACCTGCGGGGCACGCCCACCGGCTGCGCCTCGCGCATCCTCGCCAGCTACGAATCGCCCTACGACTGCACGGCGGCGGCCCGCCTGCTGGCGGCCGGCGGCCGCTACCTCGGCAAGACGAACATGGACGAGTTCGGCATGGGCTCGTCCAACGAGTACAGCGCCCACGGCCCCGTCCGCAATCCCTGGGACCTGGCGCGCGCGCCGGGAGGCTCCAGCGGCGGCGCCGCGGCGGCCGTGGCCGCCGACCTGGCCCTCTTCGCCCTGGGCAGCGACACGGGGGGCTCCATCCGCCAGCCGGCGGCCCTCTGCGGCGTGGTGGGGGCCAAGCCCACCTACGGCCGCGTCAGCCGCTACGGCCTGGTGGCCTTCGCCAGCAGCCTGGACCAGATCGGTCCCCTGGCCAAGGACGTGGCCGACGCCGCGCGCGTCCTCGAGCTGATCATGGGTCCCGATCCGCGGGACGCCACCAGCCTGGACGCCCCCGTGCCGCGCCTGCTGGCGGCCGCGCGGAAGAGCGCGCGCGGCCTGCGCGTCGGCCTGCCCGAGGGCTTGGCGGTCCTCGGGCTCGACGACGCCGTGGCGGCGGCCTGGGAAGCGGCCGCCGCGGCCCTGGCGGCGCAGGGCGCCGAGCGCGTGGCCGTGTCCCTGCCGCGCCTGCGCCACGCCACGGCCGCCTACTACTTGCTGGCCACGGCCGAGGCGTCCAGCAACCTCGCGCGCTACGACGGCGTGCGCTACGGACTCAGGGCCGCTGGCGCGGCGGACCTGGACGCCCTCTACCGGCGCAGCCGGGCCGAGGGCTTCGGCCCCGAGGTGCGCCGCCGGATCATGCTGGGGACCTTCGCCCTCTCGCGGGGCTACTACGAGGAGTACTACCTGCGCGCCCAGAAGCTGCGGACGCTCCTGGCCCGCGACTTCGATCAAGCCTGGGAGCGGTGCGACTGCCTGCTCCTGCCCACGACGCCGGGACCCGCCTTCCGCCTGGGCGAACGGCTGGACGATCCCCTGGCCATGTACCTCGGCGACGTCTTCACCCTGCCCGTGAATCTGGCCGGGCTGCCGGCCGTCAGCGTGCCCACGGCCGTCCACGCCGGGCTGCCCCTGGGCATGCAGGTGGTGGGGCGGCCCCTGGACGAGGTCACGGTCTTCCGCGCGGCGGCGGCCCTGGAGCGGGCCTTCCCCTTCCGCGAGACGCGGCGGCGCGCCGTGGCCGCGGCCCTGGACGCGGGGGATGCCCCATGAGCGCCCGCGGGGCGAACGAGGGCGCGGCCCCGCGCGGGGCGAACGGCGGGCCGGCCGGCTGGGAGGCCGTCATCGGCCTGGAGATCCACGCCCAGCTGCGCACGCGCAGCAAGGCCTTCTGCGGCTGCGAGGTCCGCTTCGGCGGCGAGGCCAACACGCGCTGCTGCCCGGTCTGCCTGGGCCTGCCGGGCGCCCTGCCCGTCCTCAACCGGCGGGCCGTGGAGCTGGCCCTGCGCGTCGGGCTGGCCCTGGGCTGCCGCGTGGTCGAGCGCAGCGTCATGGCGCGCAAGAACTACTTCTACCCCGACCTGCCCAAGGGCTACCAGATCACGCAGTACGAGGCGCCCCTGTGCGAGGGCGGCGAGGTGCCCTTCCTGCTCGACGGCGAGGAGCGCCGCCTGCGCCTGACGCGCATCCACCTGGAGGAGGACGCCGGCAAGAGCCTGCACGCCGGCGGCGAGACGCGGGTGGACCTCAACCGCGCCGGCGTCCCCCTCATCGAGATCGTCACCGAGCCGGAGCTGGCGAGTCCCGCCGCGGCCCACGCCTTCCTGGTCGCGCTCCGGCGCCTGCTGGTATGGCTCGCGGTCTGCGACGGCAACATGGAGGAGGGCAGCCTCCGATGCGACGCCAACGTCTCCCTGCGGCTCGCCGGGGAGACCGGCCTGGGCGTCAAGACGGAGCTGAAGAACCTCAACTCCTTCCGCGGCGTCGAGCAGGCCCTGGCCTTCGAGATCGACCGCCAGGAGAGGCGGCTGGCGGCCGGCGAGCCCGTGGCGCCCGAGACGCGACTCTGGGACGCCGCGCGCCGCGAGGCGCGGCCCATGCGCGGGAAGGAGACGGTGCAGGACTACCGCTACTTCCCCGAGCCCGACCTGCCGCCCCTGGCGGTGGACGCGGCCTGGCGCGAGGCCGTACGCGCCGGTCTGCCCGAGCTGCCCGACGCGAGGCGGCGGCGCCTCCAGGCCGAGCATGGCCTGACGGTCGACGAGGCGGAGCTGCTCACGGCCGATCGGGACCTGGCCGACTACTACGAGGCCGCGGCGGCGGGCGGCGACGGCGCCCTGGCCGCCCACTGGGTGGCCGGCGAGATCCTGCGCCTGCGCAAGGAGACGGGCGGCTTCCCGGTGCCCCCCGCTGTCCTCGGGGGCCTGCTGGCGCGCGTCGGGGAGGGCGCCGTCAGCCACACGGCCGCCAAGGCGGTCCTGGAGCGCCTGGCGGCCGAGGGCGGTGAGCCCGACGCCTGGATCGCGCGGCTGGGCCTGGCCCGCCTGGACGACGCGGCCGTACTGGCCGGCATCGTCGACGGCGTCCTGGCCGCCCACCCCGCCGAGCTGGCCCGCTACCGCGGCGGGCGCACCAAGCTCTTCCGCTTCTTCGTCGGCCGGGTCATGCAGGAGACGGGCGGCCGCGCCGATCCCCGCCTGGTGGACCGCCTGCTCCGCGAGCGCCTGGACGGCTGAGGCTCCCGATCATTCCCCCGTGAAGCGCGGCTCCCGCCCTGGCGGGAAGGAGGGTCCGGGGATGGCCACGAGCCGCCGCAGGCCCGCTGGGTCGCCTCGACGCAGCGGGCCCGGCGCTCGGTGGTCAGGGGCCTGTGTTGTCGGAGGTACCGGGTGCGCCGGCCGGGGGACCGGCGGCCGCGGGCGGGAGGAGGCGGACCGGCGCGTGAAGCCGCGCCGCGGGACGGCGGCAGACGAAACGCGGGAGGGTCACGTGACCCTCCCGCGAAGTCCTGCTACATGGACGTCCTGGATGCCGGTTCTGCCCGAAATCGCAGTCTGACTCGCGACCTAGGGGCAGGAGCAGACGTTGTAGTAGCTCGCGAAGATGCCGAAGTCCGCGACGCTGGTCTCGCCGTCCTCGTTGAAGTCGTGGCAGCTGTCGCAGGGCACGCCCGCCGACACGCAGTTGTAGTCCGCCGCGAACTTACCGAAGTCGGCAACGGTCACCTGCATGTCGCCGTTGAGATCGGGGCTGTCCACCGCAACGCAGACGGGATTGGCGCCGTTGAGAATGATGCCCTGGGCGTAGACGTAGAGGTCCAGGTCATCGCAGACGATGCCCTCGGCCAGGTCGCCCGAAACGCCGGCGTAGATGGTGCCTGTGAACTGGGTCTGCCCGGCTCCGTCGGTGCCGGCGTCGGCCTGGCTGTAAGGCGTGCAGGTCGCCAGCTCATCGTGATAGAGATACAGGTCCGTCGCCGCCAGCGTGGTAACGGGGTTGCCGTTGATATCGAGGACGGTGACGTGGATGGTGTAGTCGTTCGCGCCCTCGATGAGCGTCTCACCGCCGCACGGGGCGATCGTGAAGCGGCCGCAGTTGTCTGCGTAGGCCGTGGAATTGTTGGTATCGGGGATACCAGCGAGCGCCCCTGCTGCAAGGCCCAGGACGAACAAAGCTGCAAGAGCGAAGGTGATCGAGTTCCGCTTGGCCATTCGAAACCTCCTGAAGGTGATCATGCCCCGATGCGGAGAACTATGGCTTTCCGAGCAAGGGGGCGGAACCGGTCGGCAGGGGTCGTTCCACCGGGCGAACCCGATTGGCCCACCCTTCCCATGAGCAGGAACAGCCATGGGGATCTGTTTATCAATGGGTTGATTATACACCGCGGCCGGAAAGGGGGTCAACCCGGAACACCGGGCGCGAAAAGGCCTTGCGGCATCCCCCCTTGCGCGCCCTCGCCGGAAGCGGCGCGCAAGCGCCGGAAAGGACGCTCACAGCTCGCGCGCCAGGCCCCAGGTCTCCTCCACGGGCAGGGTCAGGGCGATGCCCGTGCCGCGCTGCTCGAGGCGGCCGATGTCCCGGAGGATGGCCACGGCCTCGCGGGCCCGGGCGCGGTCGCAGACGGACAGGACGAGATGGCGGCTGTGCTCGGCGCCAGGGAAGAGCCCCCGCAAACCGGCGAAGATGGGCACGTTCCGGGCGAGGATCTCGCCCATGCCGTGGGCGTCCAGGACCGTGGCCCCGGTGATCCCGAGCTCGAGAAAGGCCTCGAGGATCTCCTCGAGGACCTCGTCGTCGGCCAGGATCATCACCAGCAGAACCACGCCGCGTCCTCCTCCGGCGGACCGTCTGGCCGCCATGTTCAGCGGCCTCCCGCGGGGTGTCAAGGCGAAAGCCCCCGACCGGCCGCCGGCGGCGAAGGCCGTTGACAGGGCCGCATGGCGCCCTTAGAGTTGCCCTTCCGACCCCGAGTCCCCGCGGAACGGCTGCCGATGTCCACTCCGATCACAGCCCGGGAACTGAGCCGCCGCGTGCGGCGGCGCAAGCGCCTGAGCGCCGCCGGCGCGCTGCTGTACATCTTGCCCGCCGCCGTCATCATCATCGCCTTCCGCCTGGTGCCCATCCTGGCCGCCTTCACCTTCAGCTTCTTCGAGATCAAGATGGGGGCCCTGGTGGGCTTCGTGGGCGTGGGGCATTACATCAAGCTGGCCCAGGATCCGACCTTCTGGAAGTCGCTGGGCACCACCCTCTGGTTCGTGGTGGGCACGGTGCCGCCGGCCATCTTCGTCTCCCTCTTCTTCGCCCTGCTGCTCAACCAGCGCATCAAGGCCCTGGGGCTCTACCGGACCGTCTACTTCATGCCCGTGGTGACGAGCATGGTGGCCGTCGCCGTCATCTGGAAGTGGATCCTGGAGCCGGAGATCGGCATCCTGAACTTCCTGCTGGAAAAGCTGCACCTCGGCGAGCCCGGCTGGCTGGGGGAGAGTCGGGGCATCTTCCAGCTCGCGGCGGCGAAGCTGGGCCTGTCCCTGCCCCGCTGGGCGGGCGGGCCCAGCCTGGCCCTGGTCAGCCTGGCCATCGTCAACACCTGGAAGGGGCTGGGCTACAACATCGTCATCTTCCTGGCCGGGCTGCAGAACATCCCCCAGCAGCAGTACGAGGCCGCCAAGATCGACGGCGCCGGCCCCTGGCAGCTCTTCCGCTTCGTGACCTGGCCCATCCTCAGCCCGACCACCTTCTACGTGTTCATCATGAGCACCATCGTCAGCTTCCAGACCTTCAGCTTGGTCTACCTGATGACCTCGCCGCCGGGCGGCCCCGAGGACTCGACGAAGGTGCTGGTCTACTACCTCTTCGACAAGGGCTTCACGCCGCCGGCCAGCCTGGGCCGGGCCAGCGCCGTGGCCCTGGTGCTGTTCGCCATCATCCTCACCCTCACCCTCGTCCAGCGGCGCCTCGCGGAGCGCCGGGTGCACTACTAGGAGGCGGCGGTGGCGGGCAACGCAAAGCTGCGGCGGCGCCTGGGACGGGGGGGGATCCACGTCCTGCTCATCGTGGCCGGCCTCTCGATGATCATGCCCTTCCTGTGGATGGTCTCCACCTCCTTCCGCAGCACCCTCGAGATCACCAAGGACCCCTACCGCTTCAGCCCCGAGGTGCTCTCGCCGGGCTTCGGCGCACCGGACACGCCCTCGGCCGGCGAATCGCGCAGCGTGGGGCGCGTCTTCGCCAACTACGTGGAGGCCTGGCAGAGCGCGCCCTTCGGCCGCTACTTCTTCAACACCGTCTTCGTGGCCCTGTCCTGCGTGGTGGGGGTGGTCATCACCAGCGCCCTGGCGGCCTACGCCTTCGCGCGGTTCCGCTTCAAGGGGCGCGACGTGATCTTCATGCTCTTCCTGAGCATGATGATGGTTCCCGAACCCGTGTACCTCGTGCCGAGCTTCATCATCATCGCGCGCCTGCACTGGCTGGACACCTACTACGCCCTGATCATCCCCTGGATCGCGAAGGTCTTCTCCATCTTCCTGCTGCGCCAGCACTTCAAGACCATCCCCCAGGACCTCTTCGACGCGGCCACCATCGACGGCGCCAGCCGCTTCTCCATCCTCTGGCGCATCGTGATGCCCCTGTCCAAGGCCATCCTGGTGACCATCGTCCTGTTCACCATCATCGGCTCCTGGAACTCCTTCCTCTGGCCCCTGGTCATGACCCACAGCCCGGAGATGCGGCCCATCCAGATCGGTCTGGCCGCCTTCAGCCAGGAGGAGGGCACCGAGTACGGCCTGATGATGGCCGCCACCTGCCTGAGCGTCCTGCCGCTGCTCGTCATGTACTTCTTCGCGCAGAAGCAGATCATCGCCAGCCTGGCCTCCAGCGGCCTGAAGGAGTGAAGTGAAGCGCGCCGCCGCCAGCCTCGCCGTCCTCGGCCTGGCCCTCCTCGCCGGGAGCTGCGGCCACGGGGTGCCCAAGGACGAGGTCATCTTCTGGCACGCCATGGGCCGCTGGGAGGGCGAGCTGCTCGCCATCGTCGAGGAGTTCAACGCCCGGCACCCGGAGATGCCGGTGCGGGCCTACAACATGAGCCGCTACCAGGCCCTGAGCCAGAAGATCATCGCGGCCGTGGCGGCCGGGCAGCCGCCCACCATCAGCCAGGCCTACGAGGCCTGGGTGTCCGAGATGATCCAGGGCGGCATCGTCGAGTGCCTGCAGCCCTACGCCCAGGGCCCGGACGGGCTGACCGAGGCCGACTGGGCCGACTTCCGCCCGGTCTTCCTGGAGGAATGCACCTACGACGGCCGGCTCTGGTCCTTCCCCTTCAACAAGAGCGTGCGCACCCTCTTCTACAACCGCGACCTGTTCGCCGCGAACGGCCTCGATCCCGACCGCCCGCCGCGGACCTGGGACGAATGGCGGGACGCCAGCGCCCGCCTGACCAAGGACCTCGACGGCGACGGCCGCCCGGACCGCTGGGGGACGACGACGCGCGCGTCGGTCACCGTCTTCGGCAACCTCCTCCTGCAGAACGGCGGGCGCTTCTTCACGCCCGACGGCCGGCGCTCCGCCATCGCCAGCCCCGAGGGCATCGAGGCCCTCGAGTTCATGTGGGAGCTAGTGGGCGCGCGCCGCCTCGGCTACGCCACCTTCGACTACGCCTACCAGAACGAGTTCCGGGCCGGCTGGGTGGGGATGATGGAGTCCAGCAGCGTCTCCCTCTCCTTCCTGCGCGGGCACATCGACTTCGACCTGGGCGTGGCGCCCCTGCCGGGCCGCAAGAAGCAGGTGGCCCTGATCCAGGGCACCAACCTCGTCGTCTTCAAGAAGGCGACCGAGGCGCAGAAGCGCACCGCCTGGGAGTTCATCAAGTTCCTCACCGGCACGGAGAACGCCACGCGCTGGTCCCTGGCCACGGGCTACGCGCCCCTGCGCGCCTCCTGCCTGGAGCAGCCGGCCATGCGCGCCTACCTGGACGAGGTGCCGGGCCTGCGCGAGACCTACGCCCAGCTGACCACGGCCCAGAGCGAGCCCCGCAACAGCGCCTGGTTCGCCGGGCGCAAGTACCTGGAGGAGGGCGCCATCCAGCGCGTGATACGGGGCACGGCCAGCCCCGCCGAGGCGCTGCGCGAGACGGCCCGCAAGATCGACAACGAGATCGCCTCCGAATTCTGATCGCCCTGCGCGCCGCCTGGTCGGCCGGGTGGGCGTGGCGCCCCCGCGGCACGGGAAAGGAAACGATGTGAAGAGCTACCGGAAGGAGCTGTGGTTCGAGACGCCTGCGCGGCGGCAGCTCGTCAACATCACGCCGCAGGTGGAGGCGGCCCTGCGCGAGAGCGGCGTCGCCGAGGGGCTGCTTCTGTGCAACGCCATGCACATCACGGCCAGCGTCTTCATCAACGACGACGAGCCCGGCCTGCACCGGGACTTCGAGGACTGGCTCGAGGAGCTGGCCCCCGAGAAGCCCCACTCGCGCTACCGTCACAACACGGCCGAGGACAACGGCGACGCCCACCTGAAGCGCACCGTCATGGGCCGCGAGGTGGTGGTGGCCGTCACCGGCGGCCGCCTGGACTTCGGGCCCTGGGAGCGGATCTTCTATGGCGAGTTCGACGGGCGCCGGCGCAAGCGCGTGCTGATCAAGATCATCGGCGAGTGATGGCAAGTATAGAGGCGCCGGGGGGATCCCGTCACATGCGCGGCACATCGCGCTGCGACGCGACCCGCTCCCGTCGTACTGGCAGGAACCAGGACGGTATCCTATACTGCGGAGGTCCGCGCAGCCGTCCGCACGAATCGCCAGCGACACACCGCCGACACGGGATCCGTCAACCACTCCCCGCACGCGAGGAGCCTGCCATGAGCCTTTCCTTCGATCAGATGCTGCAGAACTACGCCGACCTGGCCGTGCGCATCGGCGTCGGCCTCCAGCCCGGCCAGCGCCTCATGCTGCGGGCGCCCGTGGAGTGCGCCCCCCTGACGCGCCTCGTCGTCGACAAGGCCTACCAGGCCGGGGCCCGCCTGGTGGAGGTGCTCTGGGGCGACGAGCAGACGACCCTGTCGCGCTACCTGCACGCGCCGCGGGATTCCTTCGACGAGATCCCCACGGCCGCGCCCGACTACCTGCTCAAGGGCAGCGAGCGGGGCGACGCGGTGCTGAGCATCTACGCCGCCGATCCCGACCTGCTCAAGGACCAGGACCCCGGCCTCGTGGCCCAGGTGCAGAAGCAGGCGCAGATCTACCTGAAGCCCTTCTCCCGGCGCATCTCGTCCAAGGAGATCAACTGGTCCATCGTCGCGGCGCCCGTGACCGCCTGGGCGCGGAAGGTCTTCCCGGACCAGGGCGAGGACGAGGCCGCCCAGTCCCTCTGGGAGGCCATCTTCCGCATCTGCCGGGCCGACCGGCCCGATCCCGTGGCGGCCTGGAACGAGCACCTGGACGCCCTCAAGCAGCGGCGCGCCTACCTCAACGGCAAGAGCTACGCGAAGCTCCACTACCGGGCGCCGGGCACGGACCTGACCCTGGGCATGCCCGCGGGGCAGGTCTGGCTGGGCGGCACGAGCCACACGCCCGGCGGCGTCGCCTTCGTGGCCAACATGCCCACGGAGGAGGTCTTCGCGGCGCCCCACCGGCTCGAGGCCGAGGGAACCGTGGCGGCCACCAAGCCGCTGAGCTACGCCGGCTCCCTCATCGAAGGCTTCCGCCTGCGCTTCGCGGGCGGCAAGGTGGTGGAGGCCACCGCCGAGAAGAACGAGCAGGTGCTCAAGCACCTGCTGGACACGGACGAGGGCGCCACGCGCCTGGGCGAGGTGGCCCTGGTGCCGCACAGCTCGCCCATCAGCGCCTCGGGTCTGCTGTTCTACAACACCCTCTACGACGAGAACGCGTCGTGCCACCTGGCCCTGGGCCGCGCCTACCGCATCTGCATCGACGGCGGCGAGACGCTCAGCGACGAGGACTTCCTGGCGGCCGGCGGCAACGACAGCCTGACACACGTCGACTTCATGATCGGCTCCGATGCCATGGACATCGACGGTATCACGCCGGCCGGCGACGCGGAGCCCATCATGCGCGCCGGCGAATGGGTCTTCGAGGCCTGACCCGCCCGCCGCCTGACGAACACCTGCTGGCGCGAACGCCGGGGCCACCGCCCCGGCGTTCCGCCGCCGGCACGGGCCTTGCGTGACCAGCGGCGCTCCCCGCCTCCTCCCGGATTCCAGGCCAAGGAGGCACCCTTGAGCTTCCGCATGCGCGGGGGCCGCGTCTGGCCCCTCTGTTTCCCCTTCCTGATCCTCTTCCTGCTGCCCGTGGGCACCCTGGCCGACGTGGTGCTGACCGAGGTCCTGGCCGACCCCGTCAGCGACTGGAGCGGCGACGGCATCATCGACTTCAAGGCTGACGAGTGGGTGGAGATCGCCAACCGTGGTGACACCCCCGCCGACCTGGGCGACTACTGGCTTTCCGACTCCGTGACGGACCCCACCTGCCGCTTCCGCTTCTCCGGCAGTCTCGCTCCCGGCGAGCATCTCCTGGTGACAGGCGCGATGGCCGTCGCCTGGCAGCTCGACATGGGCCTGGCCACGCCGGGCCTGAGCCTGAGCAATACGGGCGGCCAGGTGGCCCTCTTCCGCGACGGCGCCGGGGATACCCTGCTCGTCGACAGCGTCGACTATCTCCGCTACCAGGTGGAGGACGACCGCAGCTTCGGGCGCCATCCCCTGCATGGTGACGGGTGGATCCTCTTCGACGGGCGGAACCTCTACCACGGCACCCAGGTCCCCGGCTCCACGGGCTGCGAGCCCTCGCCGGGCGCCATCAACGTCTGCGAGGGCGCGGCGGCGAGCGAGTCGGCCTGGTCGCGTGTCAAGGGCATTTATTCCCCCGGCGGCTGAGGACGCGGGCGGGGGAGGGGCCGACCCTCCCCCGCCCCCCTCGGCGGACGCGGCGCCGGGCAGCGGCGGTCCGCCGCGGCCGGCCGCGCCATGGGCTCCGGCGACGCCGGGCCAGCCGGTGGCGCCGGCGATGGTGGACCCCCTTGCGCAACCGTGCTAGGCTGCGGCCGATGGCGAGGGAACCCGCATGAGCACGCCGGCGTCCGTCTGCTGGGAGATCTATCACTGCCGAGACCGGAGCTGCCCCGTCTTCGGCGACCACATCGTCGGCAATCCGCAACGCATGAACGCCGCCGCCGAGAACGTCGACGCATGGCGCAGCGGACAGCTCGGCCCCATCTCGGCCCTGAGCTGCGACTACTTCCGGGCCCTGCGCGAGCGCTCCCGCGGCCGCCGGGCCGTGGACCGCAACATGGATCTGTTCCTGGAGCGCGCCCTGCGCCGCCTGGCCTCCCTCCAGCGGCGCGTGGCCACGCTGCGTCCCGAGGGCGAGGGGCAGCCCGACGAGCTGAGCCTGCTGGGCCAGTTCAGCCAGCTCATCACCACCCTCGCGACCACCGACGAGGTCAGCTTCGCCCTGCTGACGGTCATCACCGCCAGCCAGGGCCTGGGCTTCAACCGCGCCATGCTCTTCTGGCGGGAGGAGGAGGCCGGCCGCATCTACGGCCACCACGCCATCGGTCCGGCCGACGACCGGGAAGCCCACCGCATCTGGGAGGAGCTGGCCGAGCAGGAGCCCTGGCTGGACCTGGCCGAGCTGGTGGGCCGCGGGCTGCACCAGGACCGCCACCGGGCCTCGGCCCTGGCCGGGCGCGTGCGCGACATCGTCTTCGCCGCCGACACGCGGGGCGCGCGCCTGGCCGCCGCCTGCTGCGAGCTGCAGGAGCTGCACGGCGACGAGCTGGAGCACCCCGTGGACCGCCACGTGGTCGGGCACCTGGATCTGCAGCACTTCCTCACCTTGCCCCTGGTGCGCCAGGATCGCTCGCTGGGTTTCCTGGTGGTGGACAACCGCTACAGCGGCGCCAGCCTGGAGCCCGAGCGGGTGGACCTGCTGGCGGTGCTCACGCGCTTCGCCGCCAGCATCCTCGAGAACCTCATCCTGCGCGAATCCCTGGAGCGCAGCCTCAGCCGCGTCCAGGCGACCATGGAGGTCCTGCAGGAGATCCGCAGCCGCGTGCGTCAGGCCGAGAAGCTGGCCGCCAGCGGCGAGATGTCGGCCTCCCTGGCCCACGAGATCCGCAATCCCCTGACGGCCATCGGCGGCTTCAGCCGCCGCCTGCAGGAGAGCGAACGCCTCACCGACGAGGACCGCCGCGTGGCCGCCGTCATCCGGGCGGAGAGCCTGCGCCTCGAGGAGATCATGGGGCGCATCCTGCAGCACGCCCAGCGCGAGGAGCTGCAGCTGCGCCCCAGCGACCTCAACGACGAGATCCGGGACGTCTGCCACCTCTACCGCGACCGCATGGCCGAGGCCGGCATCACCCTGAGCTGCAAGCTGGATCCGCAGCTGCCCCGCCTGCCCCTGGACGAGAAGCGCTTCCGCCAGGTGATGCTCAACCTCCTGCAGAACGCCATCGAGGCGATCGAGGAGGCCGGCACGGTGACCATCCGCACCGAGCGCGACGAGCACTGGGCCCTCGTGCACGTGTCCGACAGCGGCTGCGGCATGGACGCGGAGAGCCAGCGCAAGGTCTTCCACGCCTTCTACACCACCAAGCGCGACGGCACGGGCCTGGGCCTCTCGCTGTGCCAGCGCATCGTGCGCAAGCACGGCGGCGAGCTGACCGTGGCGAGCAACCCGGGCGAGGGAACCTGCTTCACCATCCGCCTGCCCCTGGTTCGCGACCGCGAGCACATGCGGGCGCCGAGCGGGGAGCGCGCGTCGTGAGCCGCCGCGACGTGGACGCCCTGCTGGCCCAGCTCAGCGAGGGCAGCAAGCTGGCGGCGGCCCGCCTCATCAGCCTCGTCGAGGACGAGGCGCCGGGCCACCGCGAACTGCTGGCGCGCCTGCTGCCCATGACCGGCGAGGGCTATCGCATCGGTGTCACCGGCCCGCCGGGCGCGGGCAAGAGCAGCCTCCTGGACGAGCTGGTGGTGGGCACGCGCCGCCGCGGGCTGTCGGTGGGCGTCGTGGCGGTGGATCCCTCGAGCCCCTTCACCGGCGGCGCGCTCCTGGGCGACCGCATCCGCATGCGGCGGGCCGCCGAGGATCCCGAGGT
This sequence comes from Candidatus Krumholzibacteriota bacterium, assembly GCA_016933175.1. Lineage (GTDB taxonomy): Bacteria > Krumholzibacteriota > Krumholzibacteriia > JACNKJ01 > JACNKJ01 > JAFGBK01. The sequence continues at coordinate 13,288 of JAFGBK010000108.1, forward strand.
CTTCATCCGCAGCCTGGGCAGCCGGGGGAGCCTGGGCGGCCTCTCGCGCCAGACCGAGGGCGTCGTCGACGTGCTGGACGCCTTCGGCAAGGAGCGCATCTTCATCGAGACCGTGGGCGTGGGCCAGAGCGAGCTGGACGTCATCGAGCCCACCTACACGACGGTGGTGGTGCTGGTGCCCGAGAGCGGCGACGGCATCCAGACCATGAAAGCCGGCCTCATGGAGATCGGCGACCTGTTCGTGGTCAACAAAGCCGACCGCGACGGGGCGGACCTGCTCGAGGCGGAGCTGGAGACGACGCTGAACGCCCGGCCGGGCCTGGACGGCTGGCGGCCGCGGGTGCTCAGGACCTGCGCCACGCGGGGCGAGGGCGTCGAGGCCCTGCTCGACGCCATCGAGGAGCACCGCGCCTTCCTCCTGCGGGAGGGACGTCTCAGCCTGCGGCGCCGCGAGATCCTCATGCGCCGGCTGCGCGCGGCCGTGGAGGACCGCCTGGTGGCGGCCGCCTGGGCCGGCGGCCGGCGGGAGCACGCCCTGGAGATGAGCCTTGCCAAGCTCGTTTCCGGCCGGCTAAGCTTCGAGCGCCTAGTGGACACTGTCCTGCCCCGCACGCTTCTCGAGCAGATCGAACAAGGCCAGGTGAGCGATGCCCAAGGTGACGAGCGACCCTGACCGGCTCGCCGCCTTCCGCAAGAAGGCCGCGGCCGGCGCCCGGGACTTCGACTTCACGACCGTCTCGGGCCAGCCCGTCGAACTCTTCTACGATCCCAGCTCCGTCGCGGACCTGGACCACGACCGCGACCTGGGCTACCCGGGCGAGTTCCCCTTCACGCGGGGGATCCACCCCAACATGTACCGCGGCCGGCTGTGGACCATGCGCCAGTTCGCCGGCTTCGGCACGGCCCGGGAGACCAACCAGCGCTTCCGCTTCCTGCTGGAGCAGGGCCAGACCGGGCTCTCGACGGCCTTCGACATGCCCACCATCATGGGCTACGACTCGGACCACGCGCGCAGCCTCGGCGAGGTGGGACGCATGGGCGTGGCCATCGACTCCCTGGCGGACATGGAGCGTCTCTTCGAGGCCATCCCGCTGGACAAGGTCAGCACGTCGATGACCATCAACGCGCCGGCCGCCGTGCTGCTCGCCTTCTACATTGCCACGGCCGAGAAGCAGGGGGTGGGCGCCGACCGGATCAGCGGCACCACGCAGAACGACATCCTCAAGGAGTACCAGGCCCAGAAGAGTTGGATCTTCCCGCCGGAGCCGTCCGTGCGGCTCATCGTCGACATGATGGAGTTCTGCAGCGAGCACGTGCCGCGCTGGAACACCATCTCCATCAGCGGCTACCACATCCGCGAGGCGGGCTCCACGGCCCTGCAGGAGCTGGCCTTCACCCTGGCCAACGGCTTCGCCTACGTGGAGGCCGGCATCGAGCGCGGCCTGGACGTGGACGCCTTCGCGCCGCGCCTGAGCTTCTTCTTCAACAGCCACCTGGACTTCTTCGAGGAGATCGCCAAGTACCGGGCCGCGCGGCGCATCTGGGCCCGGCGCCTGCGCGATCGCTACGGCGCGAAGGACCCGCGCAGCTGGCTGCTGCGCTTCCACACGCAGACGGCGGGCGTGAGCCTGACGGCCCAGCAGCCCGAGAACAACATCGTGCGCACGGCCTACCAGGCCCTGGCCGCCATCCTGGGCGGCACGCAGAGCCTGCACACCAACTCCATGGACGAGGCCCTGGACCTGCCCACGGAGAAGGCCGTCACCATCGCCCTGCGCACCCAGCAGATCGCCGCCTACGAGACGGGCGTGGCGAGCGTCATCGATCCCCTGGGCGGCAGCTACTTCGTCGAGGCCCTCACGGACGCGATGGAGGCCGGCGCCGAGCGCTACTTCGCCGAGATCGACGAGCGCGGCGGCGTGCTGCCCTGCATCGACCAGGGCTTCTTCCAGAAGGAGATCGGCCGCGCGGCCTACGCCTACCAGAAGGCCGTCGAGAAGGGCGCCAAGGTCGTCGTGGGCGTCAACCGCTACGTCCACGAGGGCGAGGAGCCGGAGATCCCGCTGCTGGGCCAGGATCCCGCCCTGGAGCGGGAGCAGGCCGAGCGCACGCGGCGGGTGCGCGCCGAGCGGGACAACGACGCTGCGGATCGCGCCCTGGCCCTGCTGCGCGAGAAGGCCCGCACCGGCGAGAACCTGATGCCGCACATCCTCGACGCGGCGCGCAAGTACGCCACCGAGGGCGAGATCATCCAGGTCTTCCGCGAGGAGTTCGGCGAGTACCACGATCCCGCCTACGTGCTGTAGGCGACAGACGGCGAGGGAGCGATGGAGGAGAAGATCCGCGTGCTGGTCGCCAAGCCGGGCCTGGACGGGCACGACCGCGGCGCCCGCGTGGTGGCGGCGGCCCTGAAGGACGCCGGCATGGAGGTCATCTACACGGGGCTGCACCAGACGCCCGAGGCCGTCGTGGAGGCGGCGATCCAGGAGGACGTGGACGTGGTGGGCCTGAGCATCCTGTCGGGAGCCCACATGACCCTGGTGCCCCGCGTGCAGGAGCTGCTGCGCGAGGCCGGCGCTGGCGACGTGGCCGTCTTCGCCGGGGGCATCATCCCCGACGCGGACGCTGAAACGCTCAAGGCCGGCGGCGTGTCCGCCATCTTCGGACCCGGCACCGACACGTCCGAGATCGTGGCGGCCATCCACGCGGCCATGGCGGCGCGGCCGGCGGCGCCCGAATCCTGATCCGCCGCCGGCGGAAACCCCGAAGCGATTGCCCCGTAGGGGGATGGTCTGGAGGTATCCATGGACAAGGAGAAGGTGCTGGTCGTCGGCGCGGGGACCATGGGCAACGGCATCGCCCAGGTCTTCGCGACGCAGGGCTACCGGGTGACCATGGTCGACGTCGAGCAGGGCCTGCTCGACCGCGGCCTGGCCGCCATCGGCGGCAGCCTGGACCGCCTGGTCAAGAAGGAGAAGATGACGGCGGCGGACAAGGAGGCGGCCCTCGGACGCGTCGAGCCCGCCGTCGGCGTCCCCGGCGCTTCGGACGCCTTCCTGGCCATCGAGGCGGCGACCGAGAATCCGGAGATCAAGAACCGCATCTTCGCGCAGCTCGCCGCCGCCTGCGGCGAGGACGCCATCCTGGCCAGCAACACCTCCAGCATCTCGATCACGAAGCTCGCCGGCCCCATTCCGCGCCCCCAGCGCTTCATCGGCATGCACTTCATGAACCCGGTGCCGATGATGAAGCTGGTGGAGGTTATCCGCGGCCTGGAGACCGACGACGACACGGCGGCGGCGACGGTGGCCCTGTCCGAGAAGCTGGGCAAGACGCCGGTGGTGGTCAACGACTACCCCGGCTTCGTCGCGAACCGCATCCTGCTGCCCATGATCAACGAGGCGGTCTACGCGCTGATGGAGGGCGTGGCCGATCGCGACGCCATCGACACCGTGATGAAGCTCGGCATGGCGCATCCCATGGGGCCGCTGCAGCTGGCGGACCTCATCGGCCTGGACGTCTGCCTGTTCATCATGGAGGTCCTGCACCGCGATCTCGGCGACGGCAAGTACCGGCCCTGCCCGCTGCTGCGCAACATGGTCGCCGCCGGCCGTCTGGGTCGCAAGACCGGCCGCGGATTCTACGACTACTGAAGGGGGACCAAGGCATGAAGCTTTGCCGGCTGGCGCTGCTCGCGGCGCTGCTGCTCGCCCTCGCCGTCCAGGCGACGGCCGCCGAGGCGGCGGCCGAGAACCGGGGGCGGCCCTTGCTGAAAAGCCTGCTCTGGCCCGGCCTGGGCCAGATCGAGCAGGGGCGCACCGGCCGCGGCGCGCTGTGGGCGGGGGGCGCCGTCGTGCTGGCGGCGGGCACCTTCTACGCCCACCAGCACTATCACGACATCGCCCAGGACTTCGAGAACGCCGAGGACAGCTATCACGCGGCCCTGGCCGACGGCGACGGCGACGCCGCCTGGAGCCACTTCCAGGCGATGCAGATCTACCATCCCAAGGCCGAGGACCGCCTCGACACGCGCAACCTCATCATCGGCGCGCTGGTGGTCTACTGGGCCGCGAACCTCGTGGACACCTGGCTCTTCGACCGCGGCGGCGACGCGCCCGCCGGCGACACGGCGGCCCTGCCCGGCCGCCTGGCGCCCGTGGTGCGGCGCGGCGCGGCCGGCGTGGCCTGGACCGTGGACTTCTAGGCGGAGGGAGGACCGCAATGCGACAGACCATCCTGCTTGGAGTCCTTGGCCTGGCCCTCGGCTTCGCGGGCTGCGGCAGGCAGCACGGAGACCTGCTGGAGAGCTTTCCCCTACCGCGCCTGTCCGAGGCGACCCTGGTGGCGGGCGACGAGGTGCACCTGGCCTGGAGCCTGGCCGACACCGTTGGCGTCGAGCGCTACAAGATCTACGTCGGCCTCTACGTCTACGGCGCCGAGGCGGCCGCCGTCTTCGACTCGACGACGGCCATGGAGTACGACTACGTCGACGCCAACCTCTCGCAGATCGATCCCGCCCTGTGCGCGGTGGGCGCCTGCGACTCGGTCTACAAGTACACCTACTTCCAGATCAGCGCCGTGCGCGGGGGCGTGGAGGGCGCGCCCGGCCCGCGCCTGTTCCCGCGCTGGTAGCGCCCGCGTCGCGGGCGCGGTCCGCGCCGGACCCGTGCCGGCCGTCTGGTACGGCCCTTGAAAGAAGGCTCCCGTCGCTCCCGTGGCGGGAGCCTCGTTCTTGGAAGAAACGGTCCGACAGGGCCTTGCCGGTTCGCCTGGAAGCGGGCGGCGGCCGGGCGGCCGGAAAGCGGCCGCCCGTGGCCGGATTCGGACCACGACACGGGGAGTCGCCATGCAGATCATCGACGTCGCGGGACCCCCGGGAGCCGGCCGGCGCCTGCGCGGAGCCACCCTCGCCCTCGCCCTCGTCGTCCTGGCGGCGGGGGCCGCGCTCGCCCAGGAGGCGGGGGACGTCCTCGAACTGCTGGCACTGCGCACGGTAGGGGACGACGGCGGTCCGGAGTCCGAAGCCCCGGCGGAGGAGGTGGAGCTGGTCGCGCCGGTCTTCTGCGACAACGCAGCGCCTGGCAAGGCGGCGCCGCCCGCGGACCTGCCGCGCCAGTTCTTCTGGAAGAGCCGCGTCCACGAGCTGGGCCGGGTGGGCTTCGTCTACCTGGGCGACTACTACCTCGTGGAGGAGCGGAACCTCGACCTGGCCGAGAGGGCCTACGCATACGTGCTCGACGCGTGGCCCGAGTGCGGGCCCGTCCAGCTGCGCATGGACCTGCTGCGTGTCCTGGCCGGGGACTGGCTGGCGGCGGCCGAGGCCTTCCAGGTGGGCCTGGACGAGGGCCTGCCGCCCGTGGTGCGTCAGGATTACGGCGTCGAGCGGGACGCGCCGCTCACCTCGGCGTCGCCCGCCGACGTGCCGCCCGCGGCGGCCATCCTCTTCCGGCAGGCCCTGGAGCACCTGCGCCAGAGCCCGCCGCCGCGCCAGCTGGCGGCCCCCTGGCGCTTCCTGGCCGGACGGCTCCACGCCTTCCTGGGCGAGTACGAGGCGGCCCTGCGCATGCTGCAGCCCGTGGCCGGCGACGACCGGGCCGCGCCCTGGCACTTCCAGGCCGCCAGCCAGTGCGCCGAGCTCTACCTGGCGACCTGGCGGCCCGAGCAGGCCCTGGCCAGCCTCGAGCGGGCCTTCGCGCTGGTGGGGGATCATCCGGCCCTGGTGGACCGCCTGGGCGCGCTGGTCGATCGGCTGGACGAACCCGCGAACGCCGGCTGCGCCGGCGCCGCGCTGGCCCTCGTCGGCGGGACCGTGCGCGAGATCGTGCCGGTACTGGGGAGCCGGGGGCCGGGGCGATGGATCCTGGCGCGCCCCGCCACGGAGTTCGCCGGGCCCCTGCGCGTGACGGCGCCCGATTCGGCCGAGCTCCTCGACGCGCATGTCCTCTACCGGGGCGGCGACTACTGGCTGCTCTGCCTGCCCCTGGGCGAGGCGGGCCCCGGCTGGGAGCCGGGCCAGGAGGTCGTCCTGGAGGGCGGCGTGGCCTCTCGCTAGCCGTCCACGCCGTCGCGCGCCGCCCGGACGTGTGACTAGGGGCGCGCCTCGAAGACGTGCCAGCCGGCGGCGAAGCGCGGGCGCCCGCCCGCGCCGGCCGGCAACGGCCGGTCGGCCAGCAGCTCCAGCCCCGCCTCCGCCAGCCTGCCCGCGACGTCCTCCCGCGTCGGGGGCTGGGCGTCCGGCCGGTGCATGCTGCTTCGGAAGGTCCAGATCAGGCGTCCGGGCGCGGCCCGGCCCGTCGCCGGGGCGACCTTGTCCACGATCACTAGGCGGCCGCCGGGCGCGAGGCTGCCGCGCAGCCGCGCGGAGAGATCCGTCACGTGCAGGCTCACGTCGCACATCAGGATGACGTCGAAACCTACTGGCAACTCGTCCTTTGTGAAGTCGGCGGCATGGAAGTGCACACGGTCGGCCAGGCCCTCCCCGGCGACGATCTCCCGCCCCGCCGCGCAGACCGTGGGCAGGTCCACGACCACGGCCTCGAGGCCGGGGTGGCGCTGGACCAGGGCCATGGACATGACGCCCGAGCCGCCGCCCAGGTCCATGAGGCGTAGCGCGCCGGCCAGGTCCAGGGACGCGGCGAGGTCCTCGGCCAGGGGCGAGTGCACGCGCCACAGCATGCGCGTGAAGGTGCGCGCCCGTTCCGGATCGTCCACCATGGCGGCGAGGTAGTCGGGCGGCGTCAGCCCCTGCGCCTCCCAGGCGGAGCCCGGCTCGGCGAGGCGCGCCGGCAGGTCGGCCACGGCCGGCAGGTGGAGCCGGGCCTGGGCCGCCAGGAAGGCCCAGGAGTCCCGGTCCCAGACGTCCAGGATCGCCGCGCGGGCGGCGGGCGAGGGGGCGTAGCCGCCGGGGCCCTCCTCGAGTAGGCCGCAGGCGGCGAGCACGTCCAGCCAGTAGCCGCAGCGGCGCTCGGGAATGCCCAGCTCGCGGGCCAGGTCCGCGGCGGGCCGCGGGCCGTCGGCCAGCCGCCAGAACAGCCCCAGCTCCAGGGCGGCGCCCAGGGCGGCGGCCGTGTAGCCGCCGTCCATCAGGGCGAGCACGTCTTCGGTGGTGGCGGATTTCATGGTGCCTCCTTCGTTGCAGGGCCGTCGCGCGCGGGGCGGGCGGCGCGGCCACCCGCGGGGCGGGCGGCGCGTCAAGGTTCGCCGCGGGCCAGGATCCACCCGGTGACGAGATCCATGGCCGCGGGCGCCAGGGTCTCCTCGATGCTGCCGTACTCGGCCGGCGCGCCGGAGGCAACTGTTTGCAGAAAATGGTTGAGGTTGGGTAGCTCATACACTGTGAAATCGTCGTTTCCACCCTCGGCAAGCGCCCTCGCCATGGCGGCCAGGTTCTCTCCCGGCGGCACCTGGCGGTCCAGGCCGCCGATGGCCGCCAGCACGGGGCAGCGCACCTGCCGCAGGGTCTCGCCGGGATCGTGGCGCAGGTTGAAGCGGAACCAGGGCGACAGGAAGCGCCGCACGGCCCCCTCGACGCGCTCGGCGGGCATGGGCGGCTCCAGGTCGGCCAGGAGGCGGCGGATCTCGGCCGCGGCGGCCGTGGAGTCCGCCTCGCCGGCCACGATGTCCAGGACACGCCCCTGCAGCCGCCTGCCTTCGGCCAGCGACGCGCTGTCGCGCCCCATGGCCCGTCCCATGGACGCCTCGAACCGCAGGTTGGTCTCCCGCCCCGGCAGGCCCGGGGAGGCCAGCATGACGATGAAGGCCACGTCCGGCGAGCGGGCCGCCGCCAGGGCGGCTACCGTGCCGCCCTCGCTGTGGCCGACGATGCCCACGCGCGCCGGATCGACGCCCTCGCGCACGCGCAGGAAGCGCACGCCGGCCAGGGCGTCGCCGGCGTAGTCGGCGCTCGTGGCCGCGGACGCGTCGCCGCCGGACTCGCCGGCGCCGCGCTCGTCGAAGCGCAGGCAGGCGACGCCGCGGCGGGCCAGGTGGTCCGCCAGCACGAGGAAGCGCCGGTGTCCCAGCACCGTGTAGTCGCGCTCGTGGGCGCCGACGCCGGGCACCAGCAGGGCGGCGGGGAAGGGGCCCGCGCCCGCGGGCAGGGTCATCGTGCCGGCCAGGTGGACGCCGGCGTCCTCGTTGACATACTCGACGTCCTCGGTGCGGTAGGGGAAGGGGGGCAGTGGAATCTGCGGCCGCGGCGGGGCGGCGATCTCGGCGACGCGGCGCAGCGTCACGTCCTGGGAGAAGGGCGGCTGCTCCCAGCGCCCCGCCAGGGCCTCGCCGCCCTCGACGAGGCGGCCCTCGAAGACGAGGTGCGCCTCGCGCAGGGCGAGGCGCAGCCGGCCGTCCCGCCAGGCGACTTCGTCGAAGGGCGTAGTGCGGTCTCCCTGGTCGGGCAGGAGCAGGACGGCCGCCAGGCCGCCGTCGGGCGCGGCGGCGATGCGCAAGGCGACGCGCACCGTGAGGCCCGGGTACTCAAGGCGGCCCTCCCAGAGACCGTGGACGCCGGCGGCATCCCGCTCGGCGGCGCAGCCGGCGGTGGCGAGGGCGATCAGCGCGGAGAGCGCAAGAGCGGTCAGCGGAACGGCCAGGCGCGGCACGAGAACCTCCCGGTCGCGCTCCCCGCGCGGAGGCACTGCGGTTGTTCGCTCGCGGCCGATACGGGCGACGCGGCGAAGCGATCACCGGATCCGGCGGCACGCATCCGAGGCCGCTAGACGTCCCGGTTCACGGAACCGGGGGAGAAGGCCGGCAGGCAGACGGAGACGTAGGTGGCGCCGCCCGGCGCCGGCGTGCCGTAGCGAACCCATTCGCCGGCGGACACCACCACGGCCTGGCCGGCGCCGACCTCGAGGACGCCGGACTCGTGCTCAACGCGCAGGGTGCCGGACAGGACCACGGTGACCTCCTCGAAGCCGGCGCGCTGGCCGGGCTCGCTCCATCCCGCGGGCGAGATCATGCGCGCCACGCTCACGGACGCGTGTCCCGTGCTGACGCGGCCGACGAACTCCTCGATGTGCTTGGGCGGAGAGCCCGCTGCCGCGACGATGCTTGGCTGCTCGACCAGCCGGACCATGGACGCCTCCTGTCTGCTCGCATAGCGACCGCGCCGCGTCGCTCCCCTCGTGGTGCCGGCGGCCGCCGGCCGTCGCGCGGTCGCTGCGCAGGTCGCTCACCGGTCCATGCCTAACACGCGCGCTCGGGGAGTGGCAAGTGCCGCCGCCGTCCTTGTGCGGCCGTCGCCGTTCGCCTAGAATCCACAACCCATGATCCCGCGCCCTCGCATCGGTTCACTTGCCCGGCACGCGCGACGCTCGCCGGCGCTTCTCGCCGCGCTGGCCCTGCTTCTCGCCGCCGCGGCGCCGGCGGCCGGGCAGGCGCCTGCCGACGGCGGGAGCGCCGGCGTCCTCGCCGTCGTCGACGTGCAGAAGACACGCGTCGTGGAGGTCCCCGCCGGCCGCGCCCCGGCCGAGCGCCTGCGGGCCGAGGTGGCCGTCGTCGGCGGCGGCGTGGGGGGCGTGGCCGCCGCCCTGGCGGCGCTGGAGGCCGGCCGCACGGTGGTGCTCGCCGAGGAGACGGACTGGCTGGGCGGCCAGTTCACGTCCCAGGCCATGTCGGCCCCGGACGAGAACCAGTTCGTCGAGCGGGGCGGCGCCACCCGCAGCTACCAGGAGCTGCGGCGCCGGATCCGCGACTGGTACCGGCGGAACCGCCGCCTGGATCCCCTCGTCGCGCAGGATCCCGAGCTCAATCCCGGCCACTGCTGGGCCAGCCGCCTCTGCCACGAGCCCCGGGCGGCCCTGGCCGCCATCGAGTCGCTGCTGGCGCCGCACCGCGACGCCGGGCGCCTGCGCGTCCTGGCGCGCCACAAGATCCTGCGCGCCGAGCGCCAGGGGCGGCGCGTCGCGGCCGTCGACCTGGTGGACCTGGACACGGGGGCCGTGGCCCGCGTCGAGGCGGCCTTCTTCCTGGACGCCACCGAGCTGGGCGACCTGCTGCCCGCCTGCGATGTTCCCCACATCGTCGGCGCCGAGTCGCGCGAGGAGACCGGCGAGCCTCACGCGCGCCCCGACGGCCCCGCGCCCGGGTGCGTGCAGGCCTTCACCTACCCCTTCATCGTCGAGTACCGGCCGGGAGAAAACCACGTCGTCGCGCGCCCGCCGGACTACGAGCGGAACCGCGAGAAGCAGCCCTACAGCCACACGGTGACCTACCACGGGGAGGACGGCGAGCCCGTCCAGTCCGAGCTGCTGATGTTCAAGAAGGCGCCGACGCAGCAAGGCTCGTTCTGGCGCTACCGGCGCGTCATCGACCACGAGCAGTTCCGGGCGGGGGAGTACTGCTGCGACCTGGCCATCGTCAACTGGCCCGGCAACGACAGCCGCGCCAACCTGCTCGACGGCACGCCGGCCGAGATCGTAGATCGGCTGCGCGCGGCCAAGGACCTGAGCCTCGGCTTCCTGCACTGGCTGCAGACCGAGCTGCCCAACGACGAGGGCGGCCGCGGCTATCCCGGCCTCCGGCTGCGGCCCGACCAGACGGGCACGGCCGACGGCCTGGCCAAGCATCCCTACGTGCGCGAGGCGCGGCGCATCCGCACGCGGCGGCCCCTGCGCGAGCAGGACATCTCCGGGCCGCTGAACCCCGACCGCTTCGGCGGGGAGTTCTTCCGCGACGCCGTCGCCATCGGCTACTACCCCTTCGACATCCACCCCGGCGCCTGCGAGGAGATCATCCCGCCGCGCCCGACCTGGCCCTTCCAGATCCCGCTCAGCGTGCTGGTGCCCCTGGACGTGGACAACCTCGCGCCGGCCGGCAAGAGCGCGGGCACGACCCACCTGACCAACGCCTGCACGCGGCTGCACCCGGTGGAGTGGGCCCTCGGCGAGGCCGCCGGCACCCTGGCCGCGCTCTGCGTGGAGCGGCGCCTGACGCCGCCGGGCGTGCAGGCGGACCCGCGGCGCGTGCGCGAGCTGCAGCGCCGCCTGGTGGCCCGCGGCGCGCCCATCTACTGGTACACGAACGTCAAGCCGACGGCCCCGGGCTTCGCCGAGGCGCAGTTCGCGCCCTTCGACTCGGACTCCGTCCGCATCGCCCGGCAGCGGCGGCCCACGGGGCGCAGCGCGCCGGGCGAGTGACGACGGAGGGGAAGACAGGCGGCGGCCGCCGCGCTATGATCGGCCGGCCGCCCGGCGCACCGGCGGCGGAAAGGGGCAGCCATGGGCGACGTCCTCATCGGCCTGATCCTGGGCCTCGTTCTCGCGGCGGTTCTGGCCATCGGCTGGCGGCGCCTGCGCCGCGGCCGCGCCAAGGGGCCGCGCATCACCGTCCAGACCAGCCTGGAGAAGTTCCGCTCCATCGGCGAGCTGTCGGTGTACCGGCTGGTGGCCAAGGAGATCGTCACGGCCCAGGACCACTGGGTGGGCGACTTCGGCGAGAAGTACCTGAGCTGGCTGGTGACGCCCAAGCGCCTGGCCATGATCTTCGAGTTCGACGTGGAGTTCCGCTACGACCTGCGCGATCCCGCCTTCGCCATCGACATGGACGAGTCGGGCCGCTTCACGGTGCGCATGCCCCGCTGCACCTACGAGATCTCCATCCGCGACATGGCCATCTACGACGAGCAGCAGGGCCGGCTCATGAGCTGGCTGCTGCCGGGGCTGGTCAGCGACGCCATCGGCGACCGCTTCAATCCCGCCACCAAGAACCGGATGAAGGACGAGGCCGTGCGGCAGGTGCGCGTCCTGGCCGAGCGCCTGGTGCGCAAGCTGGAGCCCGAGGTGCAGGGCTCCGCGCGGCAGACCATGCGTCTCCTGGCCCGCGGCTTCGACGCCGGGGTGGTCGGCATCGACTTCACGGCGGCCGAGCCCGCGGCCGCCGGCGCGGAGGTCGCCGTCGAGGGCGAGAAGAGCGCCTAGGCGGCGTCAAGGCGCTGTCCCGAGAAGCCCAATAGTGTGATATAATGGCATCATGACGATGCGCGGATCGCATTGCTACAAGTCGATTCTCGCCGGCGGCCTGGCCATGCTGGCTGCGGTGCTGCCTGCGGTGGCGACGACGTACTGTGTCAACCCAGAGGGAACAGGAGCCTTCGCTACGATTCAGGAAGCTGTAAACGCAAGTGTAGATGGGGATTC
>JAFGBK010000024.1 GCA_016933175.1 Candidatus Krumholzibacteriota bacterium
CCCGCGGCCGGTCCGCCAGCCTGCCCTTCCAGATCCTCGCCGTGGCCGTCCTCGCCGGCGCAGCGGCCGCCGTCGTGACCGGCTTCGAGCTGGCGCGCGTGGCGACTGTCGCCGCGCCGGCCTTCGCCGCCCTGCTCATGGCGGCCTTCATCGCGGGCCGCTTCCAGCGCCTGCGCGACGCGCTGGCCGAGAGCGACCGGCGCCAGCACGAGATGCTGGAAGAGGTCGGCGACGCCCTCTGGTCCTTCGCCCTGGACCGCGAGAGCTTCAACAACTGCCGCTTCACCTTCGCCAACCAGGCCTGCTGCGATCTCACGGGCTACAGCCGCGAGGACCTCGGCCGGCTCTCGGTGGGCGACCTGCTGGCGCCCGAGGACCACGAACGCGTCCGGGCCTACAACGAGCGCCTGTTCGCCAGCGATGCCGGCGAGGGCCTCCTCGAGGTGACCATCCTGGCCAGGGACGGCCGGCGCCTCCTGGTGGAGATCAACGTCAGCCCCGTCTATGAGAACGGCGTCCCCGTGGAGATGCGCGGCGTGGCCCGCGACGTCACCGAGCGCCGCGAGGCCGAGGAGCGCCTGCGCGAGGCCAACGAGACCCTGCGCTTCCAGGCCCTCGTCCTGCAGACGCTGGAAACGGCCCAGCCCCTCGAGGCGCGGCTGGGCGCCGTTCTCGGCCTGCTCTTCGACTACCTGCCGGCCCGCGAGCTGCGCTGGGCCGCCCTGGGCCGCGTGGCCGCCGGCGAGCAGGTCCTGCGCCTCGTCCTGGCCCGCGGCCGCGAGGCCAGCACCCTGCAGCCCGTCGAGTTCCACCTCGGCCTGGACGAGCACGGCCTGGCCGCCGATGCGGCCGCCACGGGGCGCGTCGTCCGCCGCGAGCACGGCGGCGTGGCCCGCCGCCTCGTGGAGACCGGCGCCGGCCTTGAGAGCCTCGACGAGTACGCCATTCCCCTCAGCTCCGGGGGGGCGGTGCAGGGCGTCCTGCTGCTCTTCGCCGCGCCGGGCGCCGCCTGGTCCGCGGAGCGCATGGCCCTGCTCGAGCAGACGGGCATCGCCGTGGGCGCCGCCATGCAGCGGGATGAGGCCGGCCGGGCCCTGGCCCGGCAGGCCGAGGCCCTCCGCGAGGCCCTGGCCGACGCCGAGAGCGCGGCCCGCGCCAAGTCCGACTTCCTGTCCAACATCAGCCACGAGGTGCGCACGCCGCTCAACGGCATCATCGGCATGACCGAGCTGGCCCTGGCCACCGACCTGGACGCGGAGCAGCGCGAGCACCTGGAGACGATCCAGGCCTCCTCGCGCTCCCTGCTGCGGCTCATCGACGACATCCTCGACTTCACCAAGATCGACCAGGGCCGGCTCCGGATCGGACGGAGCGACTTCCGCCTCGCGACGCTGCTGCCCGAGGCCCTGCGCCCCTTCCTCGACACGGCCCAGGCCAAGGGCCTGGTCCTGGGCTACAGCGTGGACCCCGGCGTCCCGCCGCTGCTGCAGGGCGATCCCGAGCGCCTGGCGCAGGTGCTGGGGCACCTCGTCGCCAACGCCATCAAGTTCACGCCGGCCGGCGAGGTGGAGGTGAACGTCGGCCTGGTCGCCCGCGACCGGAGCATGGCCACCCTGCGCTTCACAGTGCGCGACACGGGCATCGGCGTCGCCGAGCAGGAGCGCGGGCGCATCTTCAGCGCCTTCTCCCAGGCCGACGGCGGCAGCACGCGCCGCTACGGCGGCACGGGCCTGGGCCTGACCATCTCCGCCCTGCTGGTGCGCATGATGGGCGGCGCCATCGAGGTGCACAGCGCGCCGGACGAGGGCAGCGTCTTCAGCTTCACGGCCCGCTTCGGCATTTCCGAGGTGGCGGCGGAGGATGCCCCCGCGGCCTCCCAGGTGCTCATCGCGAAGGCGCAGGCGGCGCCCGCCGCGCCGGAGTCGGCGGCGCCGGCACAGCCCGCTGCGCCGGAGTCGGCGGCGCCGGCGCGGCCCGACGCGCCGCTGCCCGCGCCGGCCGGCGGCCTGCGCATCCTCCTGGCCGAGGACAACGACGTGAACCGCAAGCTGGCCGTGACCCTGCTCGAGCGGCGCGGGCACCACGTCACGGCCGTGGGCACGGGCCGCGAGGCCGTCGAGGCCACGAGCCGCGAGGCCGCCGAGGCCGCGGGCGGCAGGGGCTTCGACCTCGTTCTCATGGACGTGCAGATGCCCGAGATGGACGGCCTGGAGGCCACGCGCGCCATACGGCGGCGCGAGGGGCTGGGCCCCCGGCTGCCCATCGTGGCCATGACGGCCCACGCCATGAGCGACGACCGGCAGCGCTGCCTGGAGGCGGGCATGGACGACTACCTGTCCAAGCCCATCCAGGCCGCCGAACTGTTCACCATGGTGGAAAAACTCGGACAGTCGGTGGGTACGGCGCTTGCGTCCAGCGGCGACGGAGCCCCACTCCCCACCGGAAAGGATCCGAGCATGGACACTCAGATCTTCGACCGCGCGGCGGCGCTGGACCGCGTCGGCGGCGATTTGGACCTCCTCATCGAGCTGGCCGGCATGTTCCTGGAGGATTCCCCGCGCATGCTCGACCAGATCGAGGAGGCCGTCGAGCAGGGCGACGCGGACGCCCTCACCCGCGGCGCTCACACCCTCAAGGGCGCGGTGGGCAACTTCAGCGCCCAGGCCGCCTTCGACGCCGCCATGAACCTCGAGATGATCGGCCGCGGCGGCGATCTCACCGAGGCTCCGGGCGCGTGCCAGAAGCTGGTCGAGGAGGTGCGGCGCCTCCAGCCGGCCCTCGCCTCCCTCTAGGCGCGGCGGTCCCGATCTGCTAGGGATGGGGCGCGCCGCGCCCCGACCCGGCGAGGAGGCCCCGTGACCTGGATCCCCTGTCCCCATCCCGATCGCATCCGGCGCTTCGCCCGGCGCGATCCCCTGCGCTTCGCCTTCCACCTGGGCGACCTGGATCCCGTTCAGTGGGAGTACACGGAGTGGTTCGCCCTCGCGGGCGATGCCGGCGAGCCCGGCGCCGCGGGCGCGTTCGAGGAGGCGGGCGGGGAACCCGACGAGCTGCTCCTCGTCTATCGCGGCCTCGTGACGCCCTGCGTGCAGGCCTTCGGGCGCGAGGGCCCCCTGGGCGAGGCCCTGGCGGCGGCCCTGCCGCTCCTGCCCGGTGCGGGCTTCCTCCACGGCGAGCGCGCCGACCTGGACCTGCTGGCCGGACCGCTGCGCCTGGAGCGGCGCGCCGACCTGCTGCGCATGGCCTGGCGGGGCTTCCCCGCGCCCCCCGACACGCTGGGCGCGGGCCGCGCGCGGCGGCTGGATCCGGCCGACGTGCCGGGCCTGCTGGACCTGCTGGGCGAGGCCTACCCGGGCACCCACTTCGAGCCCGTCCAGCTCCTGCGGGCGCCGGCCTTCGGCGTCGAGGAGGACGGCCGCCTCGTGGCCTGCGCCGGCCTGCACGTCCTGTCCGAGGCGGAGGGCGTGGCCATGCTGGGCAACGTCGCCACCCGCCCCGATCGCCGGGGCGAGGGCCTTGCGCGGGCCGCCACGGCCGCCCTGCTGGCGCACATCGCCGGCGGCGTGGACCACGTGGGCCTCAACGTCCGCGCGGACAACGCGCCGGGCCGGGCCCTGTACCGGCGCCTGGGCTTCACGGACGCCTTTCCCTATCAGGAGTGCGCGTACTCGCGGGCCAGCCGCGACAGCTCGTAGGCGACGATGCGCCCGACCATGGTCCGGCGGTAGCCAGCCCGGGCGCGCAGGTCGTCGATGGGGCGCGCGGCCCCGGCGGCTACGGCCGCGGCCTCGCGGGCGACTTCGGGGGTGAGGCGGCGGCCGGCGAGCGCCGCCTCGGCCTCGCGGGCGCGGATCACGGTGGGCGCCACGGAGCCCAGGACCAGGCGCGCGCGGCGCACGACGGGGCCCTCCATCTCCAGGCAACCCGCCACGCTGACCACGGCGATGGCCATGGCCTCCCGCGGCGCCAGCTTGAAGAAGAAGCTGCGCGCGCCGGCGGCCGGCGCCGGCAGCTCGAGGGCGGTGATGATCTCGCCGGGCGCCAGCGAGGTCTGACCGGGGCCGGTGGCGAGCTTCTCCACGGGCAGCGCGCGGCGGTCGGTGAGGCAGCGGGCGCCGTAGGCCGCCAGGACGGGGACGGTGTCGGCGGCCGGCGAGGCGTTGGCGAGGTTGCCGCCGAGGGTGGCGCGGTTGCGGATCTGCCGGGCGGCGAAGCCGCGGCAGGCGGCGGCCAGGGCCGGCCAGGCGGCCAGCTCGGGCAGGGCCTTCAGCTCGGCCAGGGTGACGAGGGCGCCAAGGCGCAGCCCGCCCGTCGGCAGCTCCCCGCCGCCGGCAGCGGGCGCGATCTCGTCGTCCCCCGGAGCGCCGTTCTCGCCGGGCGCGAGGGGGCGGATGCCCTTGAGGGCGTCGATGCCCTTGAGGTCCACCAGGGCCGGCGGCCAGTCCACCATGCGGCCCAGGCGCACCAGGAGGTCGGTGCCGCCGGCCAGGGCGCGGGCGCCGCATGCCAGGGCGGCGCTCGCCTCCTCGATGCTGCGCGGCCGCAGGTACCTCACGGCCCCGCCTCCGCGTCATCGCCGCCGCCCGCGCCCGCGTCGCCGCTTATGCGGTGGGCGGACGCGCGGCGGGCGGCCAGCTCCACGGCGTCGAGGATCTTCGCGTAGCCCGTGCAGCGGCAGATGTTCCCCGCCAGGCCCTCGCGGACGGCCTGCCGGTCGAGGCCGGGCTCCTCCGCGAGGAGGGCCGCCGCGCTGATCACCATCCCCGGGAAGCAGTAGCCGCACTGGACGGCGTGGGTGCGCATCAGCGCGTCCTGGACGGGGTGGTCGATGCCCTCGATGGTCACGACCTCGGCGCCCTCGCACTCCACGGCCAGGACCAGGCAGGAGTTGACGGGCCGGCCGTCGAGCAGGACCGTGCAGGCCCCGCACTCGCCCTCGGCGCAGACCTCCTTGGCGCCGGTCAGGTCCAGCTCCTCGCGCAGGAAGTCCAGCAGGCGCAGCGTGGTGGCCACGCGCCGGCGCACGGGCCGGCCGTTGACGGTCAGGGACAGGTCCAGGTGGTGGATCTCGGCCGGCGGCCGGTCGGCGCTCACGGCGCCGCCTCCGCGCGCGGCCGCGCGGGCGCGGCGCCGCGGGATGCGCGGCCCGCGGCGCTCACGGCAGTTCCGCCAGGGACGCGATGACGGGCGGCGCCTCCAGCAGGGACGCCGGGGCCTCGGGGTCCTTGAGGCCGTGGCCCGTCACGAGGACGAGGACGCGCGCGCCGGGATCCACCAAGCCCTCGGCGAGGGCCCGGCGCAGCCCCGCCAGGGCGGCCGCGCCGGCCGGCTCGGCGAAGAGCCCCTCGCGGCGCGCCAGGTCGAGCTGGGCGTTGAGGATCTCCCCGTCGCTCACCGTGATTGCGATGCCGTCCGTCGCGCGCAGGGCGCGCAGTGCCTTGTGGCCGTCGCGGGGCAGGTCCACGGCCAGGCTGTCGGCCACCGTGGCCGCGTGGACCGGGCGCACGGCGTCGGCCCCATCGCGCCAGGCCGCGGCGATGGCCGCCGAGCCCTCGGCCTGCACGGCCGCCAGGCGCGGCAGTTCGTCCAGCCAGCCGACGCGCGCCAGGTCGCCGAGCCCCTTGTGGACGCCGCCCAGGAGGCAGCCGTCGCCGGCGGGGACGAAGATCCAGTCCGCGAGGCGCCGCCGGCCGGGCGCCGCCAGCTCCGTCACCACGGACTTCTTGCCCTCGCCGCACCAGGGATTGTGGGCCGTGTTGCGCGAGTACCAGCCGCGCTCGCGGCAGGCCTCGAGGCACAGATCGTAGGAGCGGTCGTAGTTGCCGTCCACCAGGACCAGGCGCGCGCCGTGGACCTGCATCTGCCGCAGCTTGGCCGGCGGCGCCGCGCGCGGCGCGAAGACGACGGCCGCCGGGCCGAAGCGCGGGGCCAGGCAGGCCAGGCTGGCGGCGGCGTTGCCCGTGGAGGCGCAGGCGACGGTGTCCAGCCCCAGCTCCACGGCGCGCGCGAGGACGGCCTCGGTGGCGCGGTCCTTGAGGCTGCCCGAGGGCTGGCAGGTGTCGTCCACCAGGG
>JAFGBK010000109.1 GCA_016933175.1 Candidatus Krumholzibacteriota bacterium
CTCGTCGTCGGCGTCCCGCCGCGTGAAGAGGATGCCCCCGCCCGGCGTGCCTGGCGCATAGAGGCCGCCGTTGACGTTGATGTAGGTTCCGGTCTCGAAGCGCACCACGCAGCCGTCGGCGATGGTCAGGCTGCTGTCCTGCGGGACCGAGATGGTGCCCGTGACGATGTGGTCGTTTCCGGCGGCTGTCCACACCGTATGGCCATGGATGATCCCCCCCTCGTGAATCGTGTCCGCCCGAGCCATGCCGGGTCCCGCCAGTATCGTGAGCGCGGCGGCCGCCGCGATGAGCAAGGCGCGAGTCGCTGTCCTGGGCATGATCCTCCCCCTTGTCAAAGGCCAATCTTCATGCGCTCAATGCCTTAGACACACGAGCCGCCGATCCATCACGGCGATGAACGCCCTCCTACGAAGGGAATGGGCGCTGCCGAGCCGATTCCGGCGGAGCCTACCCACACCCGGCTTTTCTGGTACAATACCCGCCGTCCGTCCGACCCATCGTCCTCCGGCCAGGTACGAATCGAGGAGGCCGCACCATGATCCGTAGGGGCAATCCTTTTCCCAGCAATCACTTCCGCCTACTCGCGGTGCTGCTCGCCGGCATCGCCTGCGCCATGCCGGGCGCGCTTCTCGCGGGAACGACGGCGCCGATCGATGCCGCGAACCCGGGAGAGGCCCTCGTCGACGCCGCGATCGAGGGGGCGGAGGCCACGGCGGATGTGCGAACCGCCCCGCCGATCCTCCCCGGCTGGCCGCAGGTGATGGGGACGCATCCGACCTATTCGCCGGTCGGCGTCGTCCTCGCGGACCTGGAGAGGGACGGCGATCTCGAGGTCCTCGCCGGTTCGACCGACAACCTGTTCTACGTCTGGGAGCACGACGGCACCCTGCGCCCGGGCTGGCCCGTGGACTTCGGCTACCAGATCCAGTCCAAGGCCGCCGCGGCCGATCTCGACGGGGACGGCGACCTGGAGATCCTCATCGCCGTCAAGAGCGGACAGCTCCACATCCTGCGCCACGACGGCACGCCCCTCGCCGGCTGGCCGCAGCCGACGGGCTTCACCTACGGCTTCCTGTCGCCGTCCGTGTACGATCTCGACGATGACGGGACGCCCGACGTCCTGCTCGGCGGCGGCGGGTCCGTCCGGGTCTGGAACGCCGACGGCGTCCCCCGCAGCGGCTGGCCGCAGTCCGTGTCGGGCAGCGTCTCCGGCACGCTCGCCATCGGCGACCTGGACGGCGATCCGGCGCCGGAGATCTTCGCGGTCGCGACGTCCGGGAACCTGTACGGTTTCGACGCCGACGGCACGCCGCTCGCCGGCTGGCCCGCGGCCTTCGGCCTGTCCAGCTCCTACGCCGCGCCCGCCATCGGCGACCTGGACGGAGACGGGGCAAGGGAGATCTGCGTCGTCGGCTACGTGTTCGGCCAGTACACGGAGATCCACGCGTTCCGGGGCGACGGGAGCCCGCTGCCCGGCTTCCCCGTGTCCACCCCGAGCAGCCAGACCTATTCCTGCCCGGTCCTGGGCGACGCCGACGGCGACGGCGACCTGGAGCTCTTCAACGCCGGCAAGATCATGGGCGACGCGATCTACGCCTGGGACCACCGCGGCGCGGTGCTGCCCGGCTGGCCCGTCGCCGGCGGCAGCAACATGGAGGGCTCCGCGATCGTCGTCGACTTCGACGGCCTGCCGGGGATGGAGATGGCGGTCGGCGATAACAGCGGCCCCGGACTCATCTACGGGTACAACCTCGACGGCAGCGTGGCCACCGACTTCCCGATCCCCAAGCCGGGCATCTCGGGGCCCAACAGCCCCGAGGTCGGCGACGTCGACGGGGACGGCGACCTGGACATGGCGATGACGATGTGGGACGGGTCCGTCGTGGTCTGGGACTTCGCGACGAGCTATAACGAGGACGGCGTCGAGTGGGGCGCACTGTTCCACGACGACTGGAACACGAACCAGCACGGCTTCGTCGTTCCCGTGGATCTCACCCCTGCCCCGGACTCGCCGTGGATGGAGCGCGTCGCGCTGGGGCCGGCCTTCCCGAATCCGGTCGGGCGCCGGCCGGCCACCGTAACGTTCTCGCTGCCGCGCGAGGCGGACGTGCAGCTGGGCGTCTACGACATCGCCGGCCGCCGCGTGCGCCTGCTCCACGCGGGGCCACTGCCGGGCGGCGAGCACCGGGTCATCTGGGACGGACGCGACGAGGCCGGACGCCAGGCTGCCGCCGGGGTCTACTTCCTCAGCCTGGAGACCGCCCGCGCGGGCAGACTCACGGCGAAGATCACGGTCGTCCGCTAGACCGGTCGGCAGCGCTGCAGGAAGCTTATCTATCTTAGCAGCGTGACCGAGCGCGTGATCTCACCGCCTGGCGTCCACAACCGCACGAAGTAGACCCCCGAGGCCACCGTGCGGTCGCCTTCGTTGCGCCCATCCCAGTTGATGGCCTGGGCCCCCGCCGGCAGGTGATCGCCGCGCAGGAGCGTCTTCACCAGGCGGCCGTTGACGTCGAAGATCCGCAGCGAAGCGGGACCCGTCGTCGCCAGCTCGAATGTGATCCGCGTCATGGGATTCATGGGGTTCGGGAAGCAGGGATCCAGGCGCAGGCAGTGTGCCGCTGCACCCGGCGGTTGCGTCGCACCGGTGAGCGTGGCGCGCAGGATGGTCACCATGATGTCGTCGACGGCCGCCTCCACCAGGGAGCCGTCGCCCTCGTCCGAGGCGACGAAGCGGAAGCTGACTTCGCCGACGAGGTCGATGTGTTCGCTCAGGTCGAAGCTGTGCTCCGCCCAGCTGTTCTCGCTGGCAGTCGTGTGCTCGAGAAAGATCCATCCGCCCAGGCCCTGCCGCAGCTCCACGTCCCAGTAGTCCTGGCCGGGGCTGTTGCCGAGGTCGTTGGTGTACCAGCGCCAGTAGGAGAGGGTCGCGGAGGTCGCGTTTTCCAGGTCGAAGACCGGCGAGAGCAGGGTGGTCTTGCCGCCGTCCACGTCGTTGTCGCCGGCAGCGCCGCCCTCCGTCCCGTTGCCCGTCGCGAAGCAGATGTGTCCGGCGCCGGGCGTGTGATCGTCCTCGGGCTGCACGGGCTGGCCGCCGTAGTCGGTGCCGACGGGATCCACCCGCTCCCAGCGACCGGTCGAGGCGTCGTCGTCCTCCGCGCCCAGGGTCCAGGCCATGTCCATCTCCACATCGTCGAACCAGGGGCCGACCATGAGGGAGAGGACTGTCCAGACCTCGTAGTCGTCCGGGCCGGTCAAACCGAGGTCGAGGCGGCCGGTATGTATCGCGGGGCAGAAATCGGAGATATGCGCCGCGAAGCCCGGAACGTCGGCGTGGGCGCCGGCCGGGATCGCCGGCACGGCGTGGGGCGTGTTGTCGGCATCGATGAAGGGGGCGTCCATGAGCACGGCTTCGACCAGCGGCGAATCGGCGCCACCCCGGTTCTCGAAACGCAGGGTGAGGACGACGTCCTCGCCCGGATCGGCCAGACCGTCTTCGTCGCCACTATCGACGATGCGACGGACGCTGACGGCGAAGGTGGGCGCCCTGGCGGCGATGTCGAGCGCCAGATTCGCAGGCTCCTCGCTGACGCTGAGAACAAGTTCGAGGGACTCCTCGTCAGGGATGTTTCTGTCTATGGCCAGGACGAAGGGCTGGGCGTTGCTGCCCGATCCCTCGGAGGGGATGTCGCCGAAGGCGCCCGTCGCCGCGATCACCGCCACGTGGGGGGAGCTCGTGGCGAGGGTGCCCGTGACGCCGGTCGCGTCCTCGAGGCCCAGATTGTGCAGGACCAGGCTCAGCTCCACCGTCTCGCCGTACTCGATCACGCCGTCGCCGTCGCCGCTCGAGGCGCCGAAAGCATCGTCGTCGACTTGAATCTCCTCGAGGGCGAGGTAGACGCCTTCCAGGTTTCCGTAGAGCGTCAGGGCGTCGCCCAGATCCACGGGCGTGCTGCTGTACTGCGGCGTCTCGTTGTCCTGGTCGTTGGCCTCGGCAAAGAGGAAGGCCTCATGCAGGGAAACCAGGCCGTCGTCGTCGCTGTCGGCGTCGATGGGAGTGCCATCGGGATACTGCCAGGCCACGGCTGCGGTCCAGAAGTAGACGAAGGTGTCGTAGATGTAGTTCGGACCCATGGCCCAGGACACCTCGTCCCAGTCGGCGGCCGTGGCGATGACGCGGCCGTCGCCCTCTAGATCGTCTACCATCCCGCCGCTGTAGCACTGCTCGAAGGTGCAGAGGATGGTCTGGCAGGGCAACGTGGCGACGAGGGCGGCCAACTCGTCGTCCCGCAGCTCCTCAAAGTTCCAGAGATTGAGATAGCAGTCCTGGCCCGACTCCTGGCCGCCGTGGTCGGTGGTGAAGATGAATAGCTGGTCGGTAGCGTTGAGCGTGACCGCGAGCTCGGCGAAGACCTGCTCGATATAAGCCTGGGTTGCGGGATACTCGATGTCGTCGTCGCCGTCGCCGTCCAGGTCGGGCGGGGAGTTCGTGCCGTCGGAGCGATCGGGGGCGGGATTGGTGCCGTCGGAGATGCAGACGCGGATATGGTCGTCGGCGTAGCCGTAGTACTCAACAAGGGCGCGGTAGATGAAGGCGCAGTCGTTCCAGTAGCGGATGTGGTTGTTCCCCTGACTGGCGCCGCCGCTGATGATGAAGGCGTAGGCCTGCCCGCGCGAGGTCCGCGGCTTCGGCAGGCCGCGCAGCCGCTCGCTGAAGCGCTCTAGGCTCTCCTCGGAGAGGCCAGGCGGCGGATTGTCGCGGCCGTTGGTGATCTCGATGAGCTCAAGCAAGCGCAGTGGCGGCGTCATGGCGTCGTGGCGCTGAATCGCGCCGGTCCGCGCGTCGACGAAGAAGTACCAACAGGGATGCTCCCAGTTGGCGCCTGGCAGGCGATCGACGAAGACGAGCCAGCCGGCGGCCGGTGCGTGGAAGACATCCCGCCGCCAGGTGGCGACGGCCTCGCCGGGCGCGAGTCGCTCCGGCAGGACGTAGAGGCGGATCCCATCGAGGCTGCCCCCCAGCGGGGACTCCGTGACGAGAGCTACGGCCGCGTCGCGGCTCACCGATGCCAGCTGGGCTACAGCCGCTGGAGGACGTAATCCCAGGCCCAGGAGGACGAGAAGAACCAGAACGATCAGGGCAGCGAAGGTTCGACGAAGCGGAGCGCTGCTGGACATACGGGTCTCCGATCTCTTCGGGTCCGGGGCCTCGCGTCAGGGAGCGCGCGACGACGCGTTATTCTCAGGCGCCCCTAGATTGTATCACCTGATGGAAACGGAGGGGAAGATCATCTTCTCGTGCGGCCCGCGCGACGGGGCCACCATCACGGGCCGGGATCGCGCGAGCCGGGCCAGGCAGGCCGTGGCCGTCCACGGCCCGGCCTCCAGCCGGGCGACTCGGCCCCTGCCGCGGCGGCGCGCCCGCCGTCGTCGCGGCCGTCCCGGGCGGGCGCGTGCCGGCCCGCCGCGGGTCAGCCCCATCTTACTATATAAATTATCTATTTCGCTGACGCGGGCGGCACGAGACGGCCCGACCAGTGCTATACTCATTGAGCGACACGCGGTGGTCTGTATCCGTTCGGAAGCAGCGGCGGCGGCGAGTGCGGGCCTGCCCGCCGGATCCGGCGCCGCCCTCCCTGCGATCTCCCGCCTTCGTTGATCCCGGACCGGTCCCGAGAACCGGCCGGGATCCATTCCGTTTCACGACGGTATCGCGCCGGCGAGGATGCCGAGCGCGGCACCCTCGCCGGGCGTGAGGAGGCATGCAGCTGCGCGGGGCGCAGAGGAAGGAGCGAACAATGAGAAGGCGTTTTCTGGCGCTCGCGGCCGCGGGCTTGGCGGTCCTGCTGGGGTCGGGGCAGCCCGCCCGGGCGGACCTGGTGCTGTGGAACACGCTCGGCTCCCAGGCGGAGGTCGAGAACAGCGTCGTCGGCCCCGACGGCGTCTTCGGCGGGGGCAGCTTCATGCCCGGCGTGTACGGCGACGCCTACATCTCGGACGCCGAGCATTCTCTGCTGGAGTTCCCCCGGGACATCATCCCCGTCCGCGAGGGCGCCATTGAGTTCTGGGGCAAGCTGACGGGCGTCCAGGCCGAGATGCCCTACGACAACGGGCCCTTCTTCATCCGCTGCAAGGACTATGATAATCCCGCCGGCCAGACCCAGTACATCCTCGGCCTCGTCGAGAACGACGGGCTCGGCGGCGGCGGCATGGTCGGGCACGCCGGCTGCCGGTTCACGACGAGCACCGGGGAGTGGAGCACCCATTGGCCCTGGGAGGACGTCCTGGGTGCCGGGCAGGTCGAGCTGTGGCACCACTACGCGCTGGTCTGGGACGAGGACGGCATCCCCGGCGTGGACGACGGCACGCGGAAGGTCGCCCTGTTCCTGGACGGGCAGCTCCACTCCCGGCGCTGGCGGGAAGTCCCGCCCATGGAGTGGCCGCTTCTGACGGGCGGTCCGCTGGAGGTGCTCGCGCTCAACAACCTGATCCACGACACCGGCGACCTGGCCATCGACGAACTCAGGATCTGGGATCACGCCAAGACCGACTTCCCCGCGTCGCCGCCCCTGGCGGCGGCTTTCGACCTCAGGCCCCTGATGTGCCCGAATCACTGGTGCGAGTTCTTCCCCTGCCTCCTGATCGCCGCGGTCCTGGGCACGGCGGACCTGGACGCCGCGGCGATCGACCTGTCGTCGCTGCGGCTCTACCTACCGGACGGCATCGCGGCGCCCGTCGGGACCTATCTCGCCGACGTCGCCACGCCCCTCGCGGACCCCGACTGGTGCGCGTGCCACGTGGCGGGCCCGGACGGCATCGAGGACCTGGCCCTCGTCTTCGAGGCCGGGGACGTGACGCCGGCGCTGGGCCCCGTCCACGAGGGCGACCTGGTGGAGCTGTGCATCCAGGGCACCCTGCTCGACGGGACCGTCATCACGGGCTGCGACTGCCTCCTGATCCACGGCGCCATCGCGACCCGGACGGAATC
>JAFGBK010000110.1 GCA_016933175.1 Candidatus Krumholzibacteriota bacterium
CTGACCGACCTCGAGGGCGGCCTGGCCATCAATCCCAGCGTGAGCAGCGTCGAGCAGTACAGCGAATTCACCCTGGCCGTCACCATCGATCCGGCCCACCTGGAGGTGAAGGGCGTGGACGCCGAGGTCGCCTTCGATCCGGCGGTGGTGGCGCTGGACTCGGTGACGCCGGGCGCGTGGTTCACCGGCTCGAGCCTGGACTTCTTCTTCTACGACTACACCCAGGATCCGCCCGATCCGGCGACGAGCATCCGCTTCTCGGCCGCCTTCCTGAACGGGCACCGGTCCGAGTCGGGCGAGGTGGCCGTCTGCCACTTCCACGCCCTGGCGCCGGGCGCCACGGATCTGGCCTTCACCACGGCACGGGTGCGGGACTTCGTCAACACCGAGCTGGGCTTCCTCACCAGTTGCTGCGATTCCATCCACGTATCGCCCGCGACGGCCGTGGACCCGGTAGCGCCGCCGGCGCCGGTCCTGCGCCTCGCCGCCTCGCCCAACCCCTTCAATCCCAGCACGCACGTCGTCTTCACCTTGCCCAGCGACGGCTGCTGGCGCCTGGAGCTCTTCGAGCCCACGGGGCGCCGCGTCCGCACCCTGGTCGACGGCTGGCAGGCGGCGGGGACGCGGGAGCTGATCTGGGACGGGCGCGACGGGGTGGGCCGCGCCCTCGGCAGTGGCGTCTATCTGGCCCGGCTCAGCGGGCCGGGCGGCAGCCGCGGCCTGAAGCTGGTGCTCCTGAAGTAGCACCGCGCGGGAGACCGCCACGCCGGCGCCTCTTGACACGGCCCCCCTCGGTCTGTTATCCGGCAAGCGTCCACGCCTCTGCGAACTCGAGGGGAATCCCGCCCAAGGTCACCCGATGAGGTCCCTGGTGGATCCGGAACCGTCCCGGACGACGCGGCCAAGTCCTGCCCCGCCGGCCTCCCGCGGGCGCGAGGCCCTCACCCTCGTCGGGAACCTCGTCCTGTTCCTGGCCATCCTCTACGTCTTCTTCGTCGCCATCAAGCTGATGGGCGACGGCGCCAAGAGCCTGGGCAGCGGCTTCGTCGAGCAGTTCCTGGGCGAGGGCGCCTCGTCGGCCATCCTGGGCCTGCTGCTGGGCGTCTTCACCACCAGCCTGGTCCAGAGCAGCTCCACGGTGACCTCCATGATCGTCTGCTTCGTGGCCAGCGGCGCCTTCGGGCTGCGCACGGCCATTCCCATCATCATGGGCGCGAACATCGGCACGACGGTGACCAATACCATCGTCTCGCTCGGCTACATCAGCCGGCGCCGCGACTTTCGCCGCGCCTTCGGGGCCGGCATCCTGCACGATATCTTCAACGTGCTGGCCGTGCTGGTCCTCTTTCCCCTCGAGCAGACCACCCATGTCCTGGAGCGGTCGGCTCTCTGGCTGAGCGATCTGCTCGTGGGCCAGAGCCTGGGCGAGTTCGAGGGACTGAAGCGGCTCATCGACCCCGTGATCCATGCCGTGCGCCGTCTCGTGCCGGGCGACGGGCTGGTGCTGCTGCTCTCGCTGCTGCTGCTCTTCGCCAGCCTGGCCCTACTGGTGAAGCTCCTGCGGTCGGTCATGCTCAACCGCATCGCCCACCTCGTCGAGGGCGTGCTCTTCCGCAACGCGGCCACCAGCATGACCCTCGGCTTCGCGGTCACCATCCTCGTGCAGTCCAGCTCGGTGACCACCAGCCTCGTCGTGCCGCTGGTGGGGGCCGGCATCCTGCGCCTGGGTCAGATCTTCCCCTACCTGCTGGGCTCCAACGTCGGGACCACGGTGACGGCCCTGCTGGCCGCCCTCGCCTTCGCCGCCACCGGCAGCGCCGTGGACGCGGCGCGGGCGGCCCTGGGGGTGACGGCGGCCCTCGTGCACACGCTCTTCAACGTCCTGGGGATCGTCATCTGGTATCCCCTGCGGCGCGTGCCGATCAACCTGGCCCGCCGCGTGGCCTACGCCGCCTCGCGCTCGCGGCGGCGGGTGGTCATCTTCGTGCTGGGCTACTTCGCGATGTACCTGATACCTCTTGTCCTCCTGCTTCTTCTGCGCTAAGAGGGGAGTCGCCATGTGGAAACAGCTCTGGAACCTGATCAAGCAGCGCGAGGATCTCCTCACCGAGGCCTACGGCGACGCGGCGGCCATGCTCGAGCGCGATCGCACGATGTTCGCCATCGTCGAGGCCGCCCTGGGCGAGGAGCTGTCGGACCAGCGCCTGGCCGAGATTCGCCGCATGGACCTGGATCTGAACGAGCAGCAGCAGGCGGTGCGGCGGAAGGTCTTCGAGCACCTGGCCTTCTCCGGCGGCAGCGACATCCTGGGCGGCCTGGTCCTGACCAGCATCGTCATCGACCTGGAGCGCATCGGCGACTACACCAAGAACATCGGCGAGGTGGTCGGGCTCTTCCCGGGCCGAGTGGATTTCGGCGAGGACCGCGCCCTGCTGAGCGAGCTGCGCAGCCTGACCCTGGAGCTGTTCGACCTGACCCGCCGCGCCCTGGTGGACCAGAACGAGGTCGCGGCGCGCCACGCCATGGAGCGCTTCCACAAGCTCTCGCGCCTCTGTGATGAGAAGCTGGAAGCCATCCTGATCAGCGCGCGCAGCGAAACGGGTGTCGAGCGCGCGGATCTGGCCCTGGCCCTGCTGGTGCGCTACATCAAGCGCGTGGGCGCCCACCTGAAGAACATCGCGTCGGCCACCGTCCAGCCCTTCCCGAAGATCGGCTACAAGCTGCCCGATCGCCGCGACGCGAACGGGTGATCCCACCGCCGGCACCCGCCGGGTGCCGATTGACAGGCGCCGGCCGCTTCCCTACCATCGCGGAACCGCAAACCACGCACACGCGCCTGGCGCCTGAATCCCAAGGAGTACCATGCGAACGATCCATCTCCTGCTCGGCCTCGCCATGCTGCTGGCCCTGGCGGCCGGCGGCTGCAGCACCAGCGGCACCACCGGCAACGGCGGCGGCGACGAGACCCTGGCCTCCGAGACCATCGGCACCGACGGCGGCACCATCGCGGTGCCCGGCGAGTTCTCCCTCGACGTGCCTTCGGGGGCGGTGGACCTGCCGGTCGAGATCACGGTGGAGCGCAACGCGTCGCCCGGCGCCGAGCCGACGGGCTACGACTACGCCTCCGACGTCTACCGCTTCGGTCCCGACGGCCAGACCTTCCTCACGCCCGTCAGCCTCACCCTGGACTACGACCCGGCCGACCTGGGCGCGGCGCCGGAGGACTCAGTGCGCGTCTGGTACCGCGCGACGGGCGGCAGCTGGACGCCCCTGGCCAGCACGCCGGATCCGGGCAACGATCAGGTGGCCTGCGCAGTCGCCCACTTCACCGACTTCGCGGCCATGGCGCCCGAGAGCGACCTGCCCGGCGACGGTGTCTTCTGCGTCCTGTCCGTGGACAAGGGCTTCATGTACATCCCCGGCGATCCGGGGACGTCGCTGGTCACGGACGCCGTCAGCGCCCGCTTCGACGGCGACGTGGCGCCCTGCGAGCCCAGCGATCCCCTGCAGGTGGACGCGGTCACCTGCAACGCGTGGGAGCTCGACTGGGTGACCGAGGCGAACCGCTACGTGTACATGACCGGGGGATACGACGAGTTCATCGTCCCGGGCGACGACTACACCTTCCAGGTCGACGGCGGCGCCACGGCGCCGGACCTCGAGGAGACCATCACCTTCCCCGACGACACGCCCTACATGACCTACCCCAACATGTCCTCGGTCTGCGACCTGTCGGGCTTCACGGTCCTCTGGGAGGGCGACGGGGCGGGCACGGTGACCCTGTCGCTGCTCGGCACGGGCGGCAACGTCTTCGTCGAGGTGCCCAACAGCGGCAGCCACGCCTTCACGGCGGGGGACCTGTCCCAGCTCTCGGCGGGATCGGCGATGCTGGTGATGAACCACTTCGACCAGCGGTACATCGTCGCCGCGGGCTACCACCCCGAAAGCTTCATCGTCGCCAAGGTTACCAGCACGGCGTCGTTCCAGCTGCAGTAGGCGGGGGATTTCAGGCCCCGGCGCCGCCGAGGCGCTCGGCGAACAGGCGGGCCAGCGCGCGGGCGTTGGCCCGCATGTCGTAGTTCCGCTCGATGCGCTCGCGGGCGTGGCGGGCCATGGCGGCGGCGCGGTCGGGATCCTGCAGGAGCCGGGCCATGCGCTCGGCGAACTCCTCGGGGCGGCGGGGGTCGGCCAGCAGGCCGCTGACGCCCTCCTCCACCAGCTCGGGCAGGACCGTCACGCGCGGCGCCAGCACCGGCGTGCCCAGCGCCATGGCCTCCATGACGGAGACCGGCGCGCCCTCGCTGTGGCTGGCCAGCACGAAGAGGTCGGCCTCGCGCAGGTGGCGGGCCACCTCGCCGTGGTCCACCCTGCCGTGGAAGCGCACGCGGTCGCCGATGCCGAAGGCCAGGGCCAGGGTCTCCAGGCGCTCGCGCCGGTCGCGGCTGTCCGCGCCCAGAAGATCCAGCCGGAAATCCAGGCCCTGCTCGGCCAGGAGCGCGCAGGCGCGCAGCAGCCCCTCGTGGTTCTTGGCGGGGAAGAGCGAGGCCACGCAGACCAGACGGCGGGGCCCTTCCGGCCGCGCCGCGCGGGCACGGTAGGGGAACCGCTCCAGCAGCACGCCGGCGCGGTTGACCATTACGCGATCCGGGGGCAGCCCCGGGCAGAGGCGTCCGATGGCCCGGCGGTTGTACTCCGAGACGGCCACGACGAAGGCCGCGCCGCGCAACTTGGAGCGCAGCGAGTAGCGGTCCGGCTTGCGTAGGATGGCGCTCCCGCGCGCCGTGAAGCTGAAGCTGCCGCCGTTGAGGCGCGCGTGGGCGAGCCCGGCCAGGGCGGCCCGGAACGCGAGGTGGGCGTGGACGTGCGCGGGGCGGCCCCGCAGGCGCCAGGCGAAGTGGACGGCCAGGGCGAGATGCCCGACCGACTTCACGGCCTTCCCGGGCCTGTCGTTGTCCAGCGGCAGAGTCAGGGCCAGGCCCAGGAGGGCCAGGGGGCGGCGCAGGGCGTAGTGCCACCAGGCGCGCAGGCGGCCGCCCCGCGGCGCCGCCTCGCCGCCGCCGGGGGCGGGGTCCAGATCCAGGCATTCGACCGCGAAGCCCTCGGCGGCGAGGGCGCGGATCTCCTCGCTGATGACCTGCTGGAGCGCAGTGGACGGGCGGTCCCGGACGTAGACGATCCGTCGCCGGGCCGCGGCGGTCCCGCCGCCGCGCGCCTCGCGCGCCTCGCCGCCGGCTCGCTCCGCGTCGCGCGCGGCAGTCACCGGCCCAGGATCCGTTCGTAGTGGGCGAGCGCCCGCTCGACCATGCACTCCGTGGTGAACTCCGCGAGGACCCGCCGCCGGCCCGCCTCGCCGAGGGCCCGCCGCCGGGCGGGATCGCGCAGCAGGTCGAGGACGAGCCCGGCCAGTAGCGCCGGATCGCCGCCCGCCGTCAGGAGTCCCGTCTCGCCGTCGACGACCAGCTCGCGGTTGCCGCCCACGTCCCGGGCGACGACCGGCAGGCCGCAGCTCATGGCCTCGAGGATCGCGTTGGACAGCCCCTCCGTGCGGCTGGTGTGGAGGTAGAGGTCCGCCGCCGCCAGGAGCCGCGGCGCGTCGTCGCGCTCGCCGGGGATCCAGATGCCGGGATCCGGCGCTGTCGCCATGGCGCCCGCCAGCTCGCCGGCCAGGGGGCCGTCGCCCACGAGCCAGAAGCGCGCCTCGGGCGACTCGCGGCGCACGCGTCGGGCCACGTCCAGGTAGAGGTAGGGATCCTTGACGGGGTGCAGGCTGCCGATCATGAGGACCACGGGATCGTGCTCGCCGACGCCCAGCTCCGCGCGCAGGGCGGCGCGCGCTCCGGCGTCGGGCCGGTAGCGCTCGGCGTCGATGCCGTTGTGCAGGACGGCGTGGCGGCCGCCGCGGACCAGCGGCACGCGGCGCCGGTAGCTCTGCCGGCCCTGGTCGGAGTTGTGCAGCGTCAGGGCGGTCAGAGGCTCGAAGCACTGGTCGAGAAAGGAATCGACGCAGCGGGTCTCGTGGCCCTGGTCCCGGAAGCCGGCCACCAGGATGCCGCGGCCGGCCAGCAGGCCCGCCAGGCGGCCGACATGGTTGCCCTGGCGCAGCCAGGTCTGCACGACATGGGGCCGCCAGGCGCGGATCACGCGCACCAGGGCGCGCAGCTGCCCCAGGCGGCCGCCCGCGTGGCGCCGATCGAGGATCGTGACCGGTACCCCGACGGCCTCGAAGCGGGGCGCGAGCCCGGCCGGATCGACGAGGCTGACGACGCGGCAGTCGAAGCGGTCGCGGGGCAGGTGGGAGCACAGCAGCAGCAGCTGGTGCTCCGCGCCGCCGATGTCGAGCCGCGTGATGATGTGGAGCAAACGATTGCGGGCAGGCAAGTTGGACTCCTTCGGAGGGTGATTCTAGTGGCGGGGACGGGGCGCGACAAGGGGAAAACCGGGAGCGAGGCCCGCTGGCCGCGGCGCCGGGCCAGGATCCGGGGCGGGCGCCGGCGTGAAGCGGTGGATCAGGCCTCGCCGCCGGGGGCCGGGGGGTAGGGCAGGGAACGCCGGTCAAGGGTGTAGAAGGTGTCGGTGATCACGGTGGCCGCCGCCTCGACGCCCAGCATGTCGGTGGAGATCACGAGATCGTAGTGTTCCATCTCCCGCGCGGCGCCGGCGAAGTGCGTGCGCAGGAAGTCCAGGCGCCGGCCGTCCTCGCGGCGCAGGGCCTTGGCGGCCTGGCGGGAGGAGAGGTCATCCACGGCGGCCAGGCGCTGGCGGCGCTGCTTCTCGGATCCCGTGACGAGCACGCGCAGCCCGGCCTCGGCGGGCAGGACGAAGTTGGCGCCGCGGCCGAGGATCACCACGTTGCCGTGCAGGGCCACGGTTATCAGCACCCGCTTGAGGTGGCGCAGGTAGCGCAGGTGACCGAGGGAGGCGCCGTCCAGGGTCGTCTGGATCCAGTCGTCCATGGCGCGGCGGCTCTTCTCGTCGAGGCAGGCCACGAACTGCGCGTAGGTCTTCGCGTCGCGGGCGATGAAGTTGACCAGCTCGCGATCGAACAGCTCCCAGCCCAGCCGATCGGCGACGCGGCGCGCCACGGCGTCGCCCTCGGCCCAGGGCAGGCGGCTGATGGTGATGTAGGGACCCAGGCCGGGGGCCTCGGCGGCCGCCTCGGCGTCGCGGCGGCGCGCCACTTGGCGTCGGATCTCCCAGATATGCAGGTGGCGGCCGACGATGCGCTCCAGGCCGGGAGTGCGTACTTGCCTCATGTGGGGAACTCCTTTTATAACATAAGTCTAGACGCGATCCGGCGCTTGGCAAGCCCGCCCGGACCTGTCAGACTCGCGCGGCGGCCCGCACAGCGCCCCGGAGGATCCCCGTGAGCCAGGAAAGCCTCGACACCAGCTTCAGCTTCTCCGGCTACGACCGGCTGATGCCCTGGCGCATCCGGGATATCCTGCTCGTTTCCAGCCTCTACGACTCCTTCATCCTCGAGCAGGACGGGCGCCTGAGCGAGCTGCTCCTGACCGAGTACGCCCAGCTCAACCTGAGTAGCGCGCCGCTGGTGACCCGCGTCTCCTCGGGCGAGGAGGCCCTGGCGGTGATGGCCGAGCGGCGCTTCGATCTGGTCATCACCATGACCCACCTGGGCGACATGCGGGTGCGGGAGTTCGGGCGGAAGGCCAAGGCGATCCTGCCCGGCGTGCCCGTGGTGCTGCTGGTCTACAACACGCGGGAGCTGGCCTTCCTGCGCGAGGGCGGTCTCAAGCCGGACATCGACCGCGTCTTCGCCTGGAGCGGCGACGCGCGCATCCTGCTGGCCATCATCAAGAGCGTGGAGGACCTGGCCAACGCCGCCCACGACACGCGGACGGGCTCGGTGCGCTGCCTGCTGCTCATCGAGAACTCGGTCAACTTCTACTCGTCCTACCTGCCGCTCATCTACACGGAGCTGATGCACCAGACGCAGGCCCTGATGGCCGACGGCATCGACCTGATGGACAAGCTCCTGCGCATGCGCGCGCGGCCCAAGATCCTGCTGGCCGAGGACTACGAGGAGGCCGAGGCTCTCTATCGCAAGTACAAGGACGCCATGCTGGGCGTGATCACCGACGCCCAGTACCGGCGCGGAGGCCAGACCGACAAGCGCGCCGGCGTGCGCTTCATCGAGATGGTCAAGGCCGAGGATCCCGACCTGCCCACCCTGCTCCAGTCCGCCGATCCCGAGCGCGAGAAGGAGGCGGCGGCGCTGGGCGTGGAGTTCCTCAACAAGACCTCGCCGACGCTCCTGGCCGACCTGCGCGCGTTCATGAAGGCGAAGCTGGGCTTCGGCGACTTCATCTTCATGCTGCCGGGGGGCACGGTGGTGGGGCGGGCGGCCGACCGGACCGGCATGGCGAAGCTGCTGCGCGCCGTGCCGTCCGAGAGCCTGCGCTACCACGCGTCGCGCAACCACTTCTCCAACTGGTTCATGGCCCGCACGGAGTTCGAGCTGGCCCTGCGCATCCGGCCCATCAAGGTGACCGAGTTCGGCGACGACATGGAGGCCCTGCGCCGCTACCTCGCCGCAACCCTGGACGAGTACCGCGAGGCCCAGCAGCGCGGCCGCGTGGCCGATTTCAGCGCCCGGCAGTTCGACCGCAGCAGCAACTTCGTTCGCATCGGCACGGGTTCGCTGGGCGGCAAGGGGCGGGGCCTGGCCTTCATCAACGCCCTGCTCAGCCGCTCGGATCTGGGCCGCAAGTACCCGGGCGTGCGCGTCTTCGTGCCGCAGAGCGTGGTCCTGGGCACCGACTGCTTCGACGAGTTCGTCCAGGCGAACAACCTGCTGAGCCTGGCCCTGGAGGACCGCGACGACGAGGAGATCAGCGAGGCCTTCCTGGCCGCCACGCTGCCCGCCTCGGTGACGGAGGCCCTGAGCGTCCTCCTGGCCGAGATGCGCGTGCCTCTGGCCGTGCGCTCGTCCAGCCTGCTGGAGGACAGCCAGCACCAGCCCTTCGCCGGGGTGTACACCAGTCACATGCTGGCCAACAACCACCCGGACGAGGCCGTGCGCCTGGACCAGCTCTGCCGGGCCGTGAAGCTGGTCTACGCGTCTACCTACTACCGCTCCGCCAAGGCCTACCTGCAGGCGACGCCCAACCGCATCGAGGAGGAGATGATGGCCGTCATCATCCAGCAGGTGGTGGGGCGGCGGCGCGACCACGTCATCTACCCGGGCATCGCCGGCGTGGCGCAGAGCTACAACTTCTACCCGGTGCACCGGCTCGCCTGCGAGGACGGGGCGGTCTCCGCCGTGCTGGGCCTGGGCAAGGCGGTGATGGAGGGCGAGCGGAGCCTGTGGTTCTCGCCCCGGCACCCGCGCCTCCTGCCCCAGTTCGGGACGGCCGACGACTGGCTCAAGCACGCCCAGCGGGAGTTCTGGGCCCTGGACCTGGGGCACCCGGCGACCTACGCCAGACCCGACGGCAACGCGGGGCTGATGCGCCTCGACCTCGCGGCGGCCGAGGCCCACGGCGCCCTGGCGCCCGTGGGCAGCGTCTACTCGCCGGACAACGATGCCGTGTACGACGGCATCTCGCGGCCCGGCGTGCGTCTGGTCAGCTTCGCGGGGGTGCTCAAGGGGAGCATCTTCCCGCTGGCGCCGATCCTGCGGGACATCCTGACGCTGGGCGAGCGGGGCATGGCCGCGCCGGTGGAGCTGGAGTTCGCGGCCAATCCGAAGGCCGAGGGCGCGCGGCCGGCGGAGTTCGCCGTCCTGCAGGTGCGGCCGCTGGTGGTGGGGCGCGAGGAGATCGACCTGGACACGCGCCTGGGCGATCGCCGGCGGGTGGTGATCTACTCGGAGCGCGTGATGGGCAACGGCAGCATCGAGGGGATCCAGGACATCGTCCTGGTGCGGCGCGACGCCTTCGACCGCGGCGACACGCCGGCCGTGGCCCTGGAAATCCGCAAGATGAACAACCGCTTGCGCGAGCAGGGGCGGCCCTACCTGCTCGTCGGGCCCGGGCGCTGGGGCACCCGTGACCGCTGGCTGGGCATCCCCGTGGCCTGGGCGGACATCAGCTGGGCGCGGGTGATCGTCGAGACGGACATGGCGGACATCCGCGTGGAGCCCAGCCAGGGCAGCCACTTCTTCCACAACCTGACCAGCTTCGAGGTGGGCTACTTGACCACGCATGAATCCAACGGGGACGCCGCCATCGACTGGTCCTGGCTCGAGGGCCTCCCGGCCGCCGAGGAGACGCGCCACCTGCGCCACGTGCGCCTGACGGCGCCGCTCGAGATCTGCCTGGACGGCCGCACGGGACGCGGCGCCGTCCTGCGGCCCGCCTGAGGGGCGCCCGGCCGGCGGCCCCTCCGGTCGAGAACCTCGTCGCCCGGCCGACCCGCCGCCGGGCAATCCTATTTCAGCAGCGCCATCTTCCGCATGAGGACGCGGCCGCCGGCATGCAGGCGGCAGAGGTAGACGCCCGACGGCACCCGCCGGCCGCCGTCGTCCCTGCCGTCCCAGGCGACCCGGTGATCGCCGGCGGGCAGACGCGTCTCGAGCAGCGCGCGGACGGCCGCGCCGCCCGGCGAGCAGACCGTGAGCTGCACGGTTTCCGTCTCCGGCAGGGTGAAGGCGATGGTCGTGCGCGGATTGAAGGGATTGGGGAAGTTGGCCGCGAGGCGGAGCCCGCCGGCGGCGGGCTCCGGTCCGGCGCCCACGAGGTGCGAGGTGTTCTCGTAAAGGTTGAGGATGCCCAGCGCCGAGGCCCCGGCGAGGATGTCGAGGTCGCCGTCCCCGTTCACGTCCGCGCAGGCGAGGGCCCAGCCGCCCAGGAAGTCGGTCTCCAGGTCGAGGGGGTGCCAGGCGCCGCCGTGGTCCTCGTAGACCGCGAGGCGGCCGGGGATCTTGGCCACCGCCGCCACGTCGACGTCCCCGTCCCCGTCGAAGTCCCGGCCGCGCACGTTGGTCGCCACCGCCAGGGACGACGCCACGAGGTGCCTTGTCCAGAGGCCGGCCGCGAGGTCCTCGCACAGGAGGCGGTACACGGCGCCGTCCGTCGCGTCCGCCACGAGGAGGTCGACGAGGCCGTCGCCGTTCATGTCGACCGGGTCGATCTCGACGCAGCCCCCGAACTCGCTGGAGATCGGGTGGTGGGCCCAGGCCGGGGGCGATCCGCCCCGGTTCTCCCACCAGGCGACGGCGTGGTCGTCCATGGCGCAGGCCACGATGTCTGTGTCGCCGTCCTGGTCGAGGTCTAGGAGAGACACGGCCTTCCCCCC
This sequence comes from Candidatus Krumholzibacteriota bacterium, assembly GCA_016933175.1. Taxonomy (GTDB): domain Bacteria; phylum Krumholzibacteriota; class Krumholzibacteriia; order JACNKJ01; family JACNKJ01; genus JAFGBK01. Next base: position 11,257 of record JAFGBK010000110.1, read on the forward strand.
GGCCATGGGGGGCGACAGCGCCTGGACCGTCCACACGGGCGCCGCGGCGCCGTCGCTGGCGCAGACGACGACGCCGCCCGGCGTCGAGTTGATCCCCACCACGTCGAGGTCGCCGTCGAGGTCGAGGTCGGCGCACTCGGCGTCGTGGGCGTTGGTGAAGGAGTAGAGGATCGGCCGCCGGATCCAGAGGGAGCGGGGGCCGCCGACGTAGGCGAAGCGTGCGATCTGGTGGTCGTTCCAGGAGGTGGCGACGATCTCCAGGCGCCCGTCGCCGTCCAGATCCGCTACCGCCACCGACATGACGTTGTCGAAGGACGCGTCGACGAGGAACCGGGTCCAGGACGGGGGGTCGCCGCCCTCGTTCCGCCACCAGGCGACGCCCCAGCTCTCGTTGTAGGGCGTCGCCTCGGAGCCGCCGACGATGTCGAGGTCGCCGTCGCCGTCCAGGTCGCAGGCGACCGCACAGGCCATGCCCGGGAAGTGCGGGTCGACGGCCTACTCGTCGAAGGAGAGGTTCTGGCTGCGGGCCTCGCGTCCCGCGAGGAGGCAGATCGCGAGGAGGATCCAGGCCGTGGTCCTTGTCTTCACTGGACGCTCCTTTCCATCGGGGGCGCCGTCCGGACGGGAGCCGCCTCCCGATCGCCGGTCACGGCGTGCGCGGCGGGCCGGCGCGGCGCCGGGCGGCCGGCTCGCCGGCGGGGCGCTACCGCACGAGCGTCATCCGCCTCGTCTCGCGAAACGGTCCCGCGTCCAGGCGGCAGAGATAGACTCCCGAGGCCGCGGGGCGCCCGGCGGCGTCCAGACCCGTCCAGATCGCCTGATGGGATCCCGCCGGCATGGGCCGGCCGGGCACGAGGATCCGGACGAGGCGCCCGTCGGGGGCGTGGATCCGCAGGGTCACGAGCGCGGGCTCCGGCAGCTCGTAGGCGATCGTCGTCCGGGGATTGAACGGATTGGGCACGCAGGGATGCAGGCGGCATCCCGTCGGCGTGCCCGCCGGGACCGCCGTCGCCAGCTTGCTACGGAACCACATGACCGCGTCCGCCTCGTTGGCGCAGGCCAGGAGGTCGAGATCGCCGTCGCCGTCCAGGTCGGCCGCGACGGCGCATTCCGCCCCGTCGACCGCC
>JAFGBK010000111.1 GCA_016933175.1 Candidatus Krumholzibacteriota bacterium
ACGGAGTTCGGGCTCATCAAGCACAAGATCGGCGAGATGGCGGCGCGCATCTTCGCGGGTCGGTCCATGGTCTACCGCACGGCGGGCTGCATCGACGGCACCATCGCCCTCCTGGACAAGTCGGATCCCGACTACGACCGCAAGGTGGTGGCCAAGGCCATCAACGAGTACGCCGTCGAGTGCGCCATGCTGAAGGTCTACTGCTCCGAGGTCCTGGATTACTGCGTGGACGAGAGCCTGCAGATCCACGGCGGCTACGGCTTCACCCAGGAGTTCAACGCCGAGCGCTACTACCGCGACAGCCGCATCAACCGCATCTTCGAGGGCACCAACGAGATCAACCGCCTCATCGTCGGCGGCGAGCTGTTCAAGAAGGCCGCCAAGAAGAAGCTGCCCGTCCTGGAGCGGGGGCGCGCGCTGCGGGAGCGGCTCGGCGCCGGCGAGGGCCCGCTGGCGGTGGACGTGCCGGCGGGCGACATGGCCGCCGCGCGCGAGCGCGTGGCCCGCGCCAAGCTGGCCCTGCAGCTCGCGGTCACGGAGGTGCTCGACCGGCAGGAGATGGCCGCGGTCCGGGAGGAGCAGGAGATCCAGGGCTTCGCCGCCGACGGCCTCATGGAGATCTACGCCATGGAGTCGGCGCTGCTGCGCGCCGCCAGGCTGGCGGCGGCCGGCGACGGCTGGCGGGCGGCGGCGGCCGGCGCGATGGCCAGCCTCCTGGGCAACGACGGCCTACGCCGCGTCGCCGGCAGCTGCCGCGAGATCCTGGCCGCGAGCCTCCCGGCCGAGGAGCTGGACGCGGCCCTGGAGCGGCTCGGGCGGGTGACCCGCCAGCGCCCCGAGGACGCCGTTTCCCTGCGGCGCCGGATCGCGGACACCATCATCGAGAAGGAGGCCTGCCCGCTCTAGGACGGGCCTCCCGCCGCCGAATCCCGTTCGGCGCGGCCCGCGTTTGACGCCTGCCGGAAGCGGGCCTATAATCCTTTTTGCCGATCGCAGATATAGATCGTCGATGAACGGGGAGGTCCCGTTCAACAGGCGGGGAGCCGGTCCGAGCACACGGGCGCTCCGCGGAGAAGGCGAAAGGCGCCAGGCACGGGCGAGGGCGTGTCGGAGAGCGCCGATGGGTTACGGACGACCCAGTAACTCCTGAGAACGTTAGGCCACCAGTCCCGGAGCCGTCTTCTCCAAAAGCCCGTTCGGATCTTCGCTCCCCGCCCTTTTTCTTGATACCTGGAATCCACGTTCACGCACCTGGAGCCGCCCCCGGCCGGGGGCGAGCCCGCCGGGAGGAACGACGATGCGCAAGCTGATCGCCGCCTTCGCGCTGGCGGCGGGTATCCTGACGATCCTGGCCTGGCCCGGCGCGGCAGACGAGATCTGGGCCGATGTCGATGGGCACACGGTGCGCCTGTTCCACTGGCAGGCCACCTACAACTGCGGCGACCTCGTCCTGGCCGACATCGCCGTGGCCGGCGAGCGGCTGGTCTTCACCGAGATCGCCGACCACGTGATGCCCGCCGACTGCTACTGCGACTTCGATCTGGACTTCACGTTCGTCATCCTGGAGTCGGGCGACTTCGTGCTCGAGGTCTGGTATCCGCACCTGGGCTGGGGCGAGTACCAGCTGCTGGCCGAGATCCCCATCCACATCGAGGGACCGTCGGTGACGCCCTCCGAGGTCCAGGTCCTGCAGAGCGCCTGCGGCGGCTGGGGTCCGACGGCCGCGCCGCCGGCGCCCGGACCCGAGCCCAGCGTCTGGAGCGCCGTCAAGGCGCTGTACCGGTAACGACCAGCCTCCGTCCCCGCACCGCACGACGAGGCGGGCCGCCCCGGCTGGGGTGGCCTTGTTCGTTTCCCCGCGCGCCGGCGCGGCGGCCGCCTCAGGAGCCGAGATCGAGCAGGTTCAGCGTGGTCTCGGCGTCGGGGCGCCGGGCCACCTCCCCCGCGAAGACCCGCAGCTCGATCTCGCAGGTGACCGCCACCACGGCCTCGAACAGGTGGCCGCCGATCACCCGGCACTCCGCGTCCGACAGCAGCGCGTGCAGGTGGGCGAAGGGCCTGCCCTCCACCGTGGCGACGTTGCCCGTCAGGGCCACCAGCTCGTACTCGCCCCCGGCGAAGGGGCGCTTGAGGTACTCGCGGGTCTCCATGCTGAACAGGCCCAGGACGGGGCGCTCCACGGCGCCGATGGCGTTCAGGGCGCCGAAGCGCACGTCCTTGTCCGCGAGGAAGCGGGTGAGGGTCTCCACCAGCTCCTCCCCCCGCTCGAGGCGCAGGAACCACCCCTGGTCCGTTCGCCGGTACTGCATGGTATCTCCTCCCTTTCGCCCCGCGGGGGCGAGCCTGTCCTCTGGCGGGGAGGGTGCCTGTCCTCCCCCGGGGACGCCGCCGGAGCCTTGGCGGGCCCCCGACCGCGTCGCGGGCCAGGATGGCGCGGCGCCGACCCTATAACTCGTTGAAGCTCAAACTCTTGTAAAATCGACGCGGATCCGTCTCGCGCGCCCCTTCTTGGCACCTCGAATGCAATAGATCAAGCAGCAGGGGTAAGACGAAAGCAACCGTCCAAATCACTGACTGGCGCGGTTGCTTTTTCTTTTGGCCATCATCCCCTGCACCTCCCGACCACAACCTCCCATGGGTTCGTCGCGCTTGCGACGACATGCCTAGTGCTCCACCGGCAGGATCAGGTTCAAGATGGTCATGTAGGAGAAGAGAGGCCCGAACGCATCGTATGCCTCTGCAGAGTCCACTGAGTAGAGCGCCCCGTCGACCGCGACCGAATCGAACTGCATGCCGCAGCCAACCCCTATGGAATTCGACTGCGTGTCGAGAACCACAAGCCACTCCACGCTGATGAGTGAGTCGGTCTTGAACTCGATCGGGGTCGACACCGACCCGACTTCGCCTTCGGCAGGAGACAGCGCTTCCCCGATGCCGCCGCCAAACCCATGCAGCCTGCAAAACCCCACGCCCGAGACGCGCGGCAGTGCCTCGAGGACCAGATGCAGGGTGTCGCCGTTTGAAGGAGTCGTCGGGTCCGCAGCGATGCGCAGGCCAAACGAAGTGTCGAATAGACGGAAGCCCCCTGGGTCAACAATCTCCGTGTAGCCACATGCAGCAATCAGCAAGATCAATGGCAGCGCCGCATAGGGCCGTCTCGTGCGCATGGTGACACCTCGTTGTCTTAATTCGTGAGCATCCAGGCTTCGCGGGCCCACGCTCACACTCCGAATCGGCCCGGGCTCTCCGGAGGCTCCGTCATGGGAGTCCGGCCACCAGGACCGGAATCTGCTGGTCGATGCAGTATAACTCCTCACGCTCGACTGGTGGCATGTTTCCGATGGGCTCCAGCAGCCAACCTCTCAGAGCATGGCGTCTCCGGCGATCCCGGGGCGATTCATTCATGGCAAGCCCCGAGCACGTGTGCGTAGGGGATCGTCACCGTTTTTGTGCCCCGCCCCCTCCTTGACGCCGATCCTGCGCCGTCGCTAGGATTCCCCATGCGCGACGATCCTTGGCAAAGGGCCGCGGGACGCCTCCTGCTCGCCGCCCTGCTCCTGGGCGGACTCGGCTGCTCCCCCCAGCACATCGATCCGGAGATCACCGTTCCCTTCGACACCGGCACCCCGCCGGAGAGGATGGACGCCGCCGACTGCCGCCGGCACGCCATCTGGCGGGATCTGGGCATCCTCCTCGACAGGCGCGAGACGGCTTCCCTCATGGCCGTGCACAGCACAACGGCCCTCGCTGCCTGGGTCGAGCGTTTCTGGCGCCTGCGGGATCCCACGCCCACGACGCCGGACGTCAACGAGCGCCGGGACGAACACTACCGGCGCCTGGCCGAGGCCCGCGCGCGCTACCCGGGCCGCGGCCCCCACGGGGTCGACGTCCGCGGCCGCGACTACGTCCTGTTCGGCCCCCCCGACCGCGTCGTCGAGCAGGACGTCGCCATCGGCGGCTTCTACCATCCGCGGCGCGAGGCCTGGATCTGGGATGGCCTCGGGCTCCTGGCGGAGTACTGGGACTTCGACCTCGACGGCTGCTTTACGCCCGCCGGGATGAACGTGCGCGCCCGGCACATGATCGGCCGCTACGCCGACCGCACCCCCCTGGCCTCGGGCGACCCGCCCATCCTGGGCCTTCCCGTGCCGACCGAGGACTACTACCACATGCGGGGCCACTACGGCATGGCGGTGGCCGCGCGTCAGGACGCCTACGCCCCCGAGCCCGCCGGCGAGCCCCTGTGGGCCGTCCTGGCCGCGGCCTGCTTCCAGGGGGCGGAAGGACGCACGCGCGTGGACGTGGCCCACCAGGTGCGCCTGGCGGAGCTGGCCTTCGCCGCGGCCGCCGGCGGCGGCCCCGCCCTGGCCGGACTCGAGCAGCGGGCCGTCCTGCTGGACGACGGCCGCCGGGCCGTCGCCCTGGCCGAGAGCCTCCTCGTCGTGCCCGGCGGCGACCGCGACGGGGAGGGCGAGATCCTCTACGCCGGCGGCCTGTCCCTCGCCGCGCCGCCGGGCGCCTACGAGCTGGCGCTGCGCCTGACGGATCCGGGCAGCGGGCGCACCCGGCTCCTGACGACGCCCCTGACGGTGCCCGCCTTCCCCACCGACAGCCTGGCCGTCTCGGACATCCTCTTCGCCAGCCTGATCGGCTCGCGGGGCGGCCGCCCCCGCTTCCCCCGCGGGGAGTGGGACGTCTGGCCCCATCCCCTCCACGCCTACTCGGCGGCCCTGCCCATCCGGGTCTACTTCGAGATCTACGGCCTAGCCACGGACCTGGCGGGCGCCAACCACTACCGGCTCGCCTACAGCATCCGCCCGGTGGAGCGGCTGGTGCGCTACCGCCGCCTGTGGCTGCGCGAGGAGGCGGCGGACGGCACCGTGAGCGCGACCCTCGACAGCCGGGGCCAGGGCCACGTGGCCCGCCAGCCCCTGACCCTGGACGCGCGCACCCTCGAGCCGGGCATCTACATCCTGGAGGTCCGCGTCGAGGACCTGCTCGCCCGGCGGACGGCCACGCACGAGGGCCGCTTTTCCATCGTGCCGCCCGAGGACCTGGCCGGCGTCCCCTTCCGCTGAGGCCGGCCCGCCGCCGCGCCCGCGCCGGGACACGTCCGGCCCGGCGGCGCCGCGGGCGCCGGCCCGGCCCCGCCGCCGCCTTGCAATCGCCGCGGACCCTCATTAGACTGCCACATCCCCCTTACCCATCGAGGCCGCGCGCGGCGCGAGGAGAGGACCATGGCCCAGGCGATCGTCAAGCAGAGCGAGGACTACGCCCGCTGGTACACCGACGTGGTGCTGAGATCGGAGCTGGCCGACTACTCCCCGGTCAAGGGCTGCATGGTGATCCGCCCCTACGGCTTCGGCCTGTGGGAGCACATGCGCGACGGCCTCGACCGCCGCTTCAAGGAGACGGGGCACGTCAACGCCTACTTCCCCATGCTCATCCCCGAGAGCTTCATGCACCGCGAGGCCGAGCACGTGGAGGGCTTCAGCCCCGAGCTGGCCGTGGTCACGCACGGCGGCGGCAAGAAGCTCGAGGAGCCCCTGGTCATCCGCCCCACCAGCGAGACCATCATCTGGGACATGTACCGCAAGTGGATCCAGAGCCACCGCGACCTGCCCCTGCTCATCAACCAGTGGGCCAACGTCGTCCGCTGGGAGATGCGCAC
>JAFGBK010000112.1 GCA_016933175.1 Candidatus Krumholzibacteriota bacterium
CCAGACGAAGTCCTCGTAGGCCTCGTCCGAGAGGACCCAGAGGTCGCGCTCGCGGGCCAGCGCGGCCAGGCGCTCCAGGTGGCGGCGGTGGAGCAGGACGCCCGTGGGATTGTTGGGGCTGTTGAAGTAGAGGGCCCGCGTGCGCTCCGTCAGGTGGGGCGCGAGCCAGGCGGCGAGGTCGCCATCCGGCTCGGCGGCCAGGCGATGGAAGAAGGGCGCCTCGACGAGGCGCACGCCGGCCGCGCGGGCCACGGCGCGCAGGATCGTCCACTGGGGCGAGAGCACCAGCACCTCGTCGCCCGGCGCGAGCAGACGCCGCATGCTGATGAACAGCGCCCCCGTGGCGCCGAGGGTGACCTGCACCTCGGCCGGATCGCTGACGGGCAGGCGGTTGCGCTCGGCGAGCTTGGGCACCAGGCGGCGGCGCAGCTCGATCTCGCCGCGGGTGTCGCCGTAGCGGGACAGGTGCTCGGCCCAGGGCTCGTCGGGCAGGGGCTCGCTCAGCTCGGGCGGCAGGTCCAGCCAGGTGTCTCCCACGTGCACGGCCAGGGGCGGCCGTGCCGCGCCGTCGCGGCGGGCGATCTCCTCGTCGATGCGCATGAAGACGTTGTGTCGGAGGCGCCGGTCGCGCAGCGCCGCGGGTCGGGGCATGGCTCACCTGCCTGGAATCGCCGGCACTATAGCAGGCGCCCCGCGCGGGGACACGCGGAAAGGCGGCGCTCCCGGCGGCCGCGCGGGCGCCCGCCTGCTTGCAAGGACTGTGCAAGAAAGGCGCCGCCCCGTGGGGGGCGGCGCCCGGCAAGGTGTCGCTGCCGATGCGGCGCTTGGGCGCGCGTCCTATTTCAGCATCAGCATCTTGTGCATCCCGCCGCCGTCGGCGGTGGCGAGACGGCAGAGGTAGACGCCGCTGGCCAGGCGCCGGCCGGCGTCGTTGCGGCCGTCCCAGCTCACGGTGTGGTCGCCCGCCGCGCAGGGTCCCGCGTGCAGGGTGCGCACGCGGCGGCCTTCCGCGTCCAGGACGACCAGCGTCACGTCCTGCGCCTCGGGCAGCGTGAAGCGGATGTCGGTCTTGGGGTTGAAGGGGTTGGGCCAGCTGCCGACCAGGCGCGGCGCCGCCGCGGCCGCTTCGCCCACGCCGGTGCTGGTGCTGACCGTCATGACGAAGGCCCCCTCGAGCACCTCGCGGTCGCCGCGCGGCTCGGTATCGGGCAGGCCCGCCTCCTCGCCAATTGCCGGCGCCTCGTCCGGCATGCTCTTGCCCAGCGGGATGAGGTCGATGTCGGCCGTGAAGTAGATGTCCACGAAGCCGTTGGCGTCGCGGTCGGTGATGGCCAGGGCGTTGGTGCCGGTGAAGTCGTAGACCGTGGCGTTGGCGTCGGGATTGCCGTCGCCGTCGTAGTCCACGGCGTCGCCCTCCTTGAGCACGAGCCGGCCGTTGAAGAAGAGGGCCTCCAGGGTGTTGCCCTGGATGTCCCAGACCAGGGCGATGTCGCCCTCCTCGTTCATGTAGCCGTGGGAGATGTCGCCCTGGACCACCTCGCCGTCGAGGGTGTCCCCCTCGCGGTAGAGGATGGCGCCGTCCTTGACGACCACCTCGTCCACGGTGGTCGCGGCGTTGGTGTCGCCCGTGAACATCCAGCTCCCCGACTCGGTGACGCCGATGAAGTCGAAGTTGTCCCATGCCTCGTTGGTCAGCCCGCCGATGGACTCGGGCACGGGCGAGTTCTCCGCCACCTGGCCGCCGCCGGCCATCAGCGGAGCCAGGTCGTAGATCATGTAGTTGTCGTTGGCGGTGGAGCCCGTCACGAACTCCACCTCGCCCAGCCAGTGGCTGCCCAGGGCCGAGTAGCGGACGTCGAAGCTCACCGTGTTGGCGGTGGAGGCGACGTAGGGCACGCCGGGCACCGTGTCGCCGCCGACGATGATGGGCGCGGCCCCCATGCCGTAGTAGAGGCCGCGGTTGGTGGTCGAGCCGCCCTGGGTGGTCGTGAAGCCGCCCACCCAGTAGGGGTTGCCGTCGGCCGTGATGCCGGGCCGGCTGCCGAAGGACCAGTACATGCCGGCCTCGTTGGGATAGACCTGCTCCTCGATCATCGCGATGACATCGTCCACCCAGACGGCGTCCAGGCCCGTGGTGCCGCTGGAGATCTGCGTGCAGAGCGGGCTGTAGGCGACCTGCCCGCCGTCGGCGATGCCGTAGAAGGCCTCCCAGGAGGTCTGCTCGTAGTCGCCGTAGGTGGCTTCGGTGAGGATCACGGTGCCGACCAGGCCGCCCGCCGGGTTGCCCCAGGCATGGCTGAGCGTGACGGCACCGTCGGTGGTGTTGACCGTGAAGGCCCAGCCGTCGGCGTGGTTCACGGCCGGGTTGTTGAAGGCGGAGACCATCTGTCCGAGCGGGGCTCCGGGGAGCCACTGCCCCTCCAGGGCCAGCAGCGTCGCCGTTTCCGCGCCGGCTCCGACGGAGAAGAGACAGACCAGGGCGCCGAGCGCCGCGAGCCTGATGCCAAGCTTCATGATGCCCCCTTTGCTGCGCGAGGATTGCCGCATGCGTTGTTGGTGCCCCATGCATCCGGTATCGGGGCCGGGGAAGGGTGTTGCGGCATTATAACACAGGCGCCGCGCGGCGGTCAGGATTTCCCGGCGTCCGCCGCCGGCGCGCCTCGGCGGCGAATCGGGTCGGCGCTTGCGGCCGCGCCGCGGCCTGGTCACAATGCCGGCGGACCGGCGCCCCGCCGCGGGGTGGGACGCCACGACGCGGGAGGCGCGCCATGAGCGGAATCCTTGACTTCTCGGGGCAGACGGTGCTGGTGACGGGCGCCTCGGGTGGCATCGGCGCGGCCGTGGCGCGGCTCCTCGCCGGGTGCGGCGCGCGGGTCCTCTGCCACTACCACGCCAACGAGGAGGGCGCCCGCGCCTTGCTCGATTCGTTGCCGGGCGGTCCCCACGGGGCCCTGAGGGCGGACCTGACCTCGCCGGAGGCGACGCGGGACCTGGTGGAGGCGGCGGCCGCGGGCAGCGGCCGCCTGGACGTGCTCGTCAACAACGCCGGCGTCTTCTTCCACCATCCCCTGCACGAGACGGACTACGAGGCCTGGCAGGCGGCCTGGCGGCGCACCCTGGACGTCAACCTGATCGGCCCGGCCAACGCCTGCTGGTGCGCCGGGCGGCGGATGATCGCGCAGGGCGGCGGCCGCATCGTCAACGTCAGCTCGCGCGGCGCCTTCCGCGGCGAGCCCGACGCGCCGGCCTATGGCGCCAGCAAGGCGGCCCTCAACAGCCTGACCCAGTCCCTGGCGCGGGCGCTGGCGCCCTTCGGCGTCGTCGTGACGGCCGTGGCGCCCGGCTTCGTGGAGACGGAGATGGCCGCGCCCTTCCTGGCGGGGCCGGACGGCGACGCCATCCGTGCCCAGAGCCCGCTGGGCCGCGTGGCGACGCCGGAGGAGGTGGCGCGGGCCGTCCTCTACCTGGCCGCGCCGGGCTGCGAGTACCTGACGGGAGCGATCGTGGACGTCAACGGGGCGTCCTACCTGCGCAGCTAGGAGGCCGCGCGGCGCAGCGCGGGCGCGGCGGGCGGCACCGTCGCGGCCGCCCTCAGGCCTTCACGCCGCCGGCCTCAGGCCTTCACGCCGCCGGCCGCCAGCAGGTCGAGGTAGGCGAAGGGCACCAGATCGCTCTCGGCCACGCCCAGGGCCGCCATGAGCCGGCGGGCCTCCCGCTCGCCGGCGTCGATGCCCTCGCCGTCTGCCAGGGCCACCTCCAGCTCGAGGAAATCGCCGAGGCCCTCGACGGCGTCCAGGTGGATGCGCGTGCGGCCGGCGCGCCACAGCTCGCGGCGCTTGCGCACGTCGCCCAGGGTGCCCAGGGCGCCGGCCAGCGTCTGGTGCAGGGCCGCCGGGTCGGCGCAGGACGCGACGATGTAGTCCGAGGCGCGGGGACCGGCCGCGTCGGGGCGCGTGTAGTGGATCAGCTCCCCGCCGCCGGCGAGCCGCCGCAGCTTGAGGCGGCCCCTGGCGCAGGGGTAGAAGGTGTCGTGCTGCGCGATCGTCTCGGGTCCCGCGGTGGCCAGGGCCGCCACCCGCTCGCGCAGGGCGGCGGCGTCGCGCGCGCGGGCCTTGATCTCCACGTTGCGTCCCATTCGCTTTCCTTCCCCGGCGAGCGGCGTCGCCGTTCCGATCATGCTAGGATGCGGCCGACGGCAAGGCAAGTTACGTATTCGAGAGGAGATGCCGTGGCGACGAACCCGACCCTGGATCTGCTCATGAACCGCGCCTCCGTGCGCGCCTATACCGACCGCGTTCCCGACGACGAGACCCTGGCGACCCTCGTGCGGGCCGGCCAGCAGGCGCCCTTCGCCTACCAGTGCTGCAGCGTGATCCTGCAGCGGAAGGGGCCCTTCGCCTGGCAGGCGCCCCTGCGGCTGCTCGTCTGCGCGGACCTGCACCGCATCGGCCTCATCGCCGCTCGGCGCGGCTGGCGGACGCGGACCAACGACCTGCAGCTGCTTCTCTTCGCCGTCCAGGACGCCGCCTACCTCGCCCAGAACATGGTCATCGCCGCCGAGAGCCTGGGCCTGGGCACCTGCTACATCGGCTCGCCGCTGGTGACGGCCGCCGCGCTGCGCGAGCGCTGCCAGCTCCCGCCGAAGGTCCTACCGCTGGTGGGCCTGGTCCTGGGCTACCCCGCCGAGCGGCCGGCGCCGCGGCCACGCTATCCCCTCGACTTCACGCTCTTCGAGGAGCGCTACCCCGAGCTGGACGAGGATGCGGTGGCGGAGGCCATGCGTGTCATGGACGAGGGCTTCCTCGCCGAGGACTACTACCGGAAGCTGGGAACGATGGTGGCTCCCGAGGGCCGCGAGGAAACCCTCACCGTCGACGACTACTCCTGGACCGAGCACATCAGCCGCAAGCTGCAGTGGAGCCCCGACCCGGCGCCCATGCTGGCGGGCCTGCGCGCCTGCGGCTTCGACCTCGCGGGCGCCGGCGAGGACGCGTAGGGGGACTCGCGGCCACGCCGGGGACGGTCGCGGTCCGGGGTGCCGCGTCGCGGCGGCGGGCTCCCCGTCGTACCCGTAAGTTACTTGACCACAACGAATTGAGAGATCGTAGCCGTGGCCGGCGGCCCGTCTGCCATGCTATGATTGAGGGCGTCAGGTCGAGGTCGTGGGTCCCGCTAGCCCCGGAGGCCCCCGTGCTCATTCCGCTTCCACCCGCCCGCCGCCCGGTCCGCCGCGCGCCGCTGTTCACGTTGATCCTGGTCCTGGCCCTGCTCGCCGCCGCAGCGGGAGCCATCGTCGTCGCGGCCACCGCGGCGGGCGCCGCTACGGTCTCCTCGCGCGGCGCCGCCGCGACGGACAGAGATGCGACGACGACGGGCGCGCGCGGCGCCGGGCACGCCCTGCCCGCAGGCGGTCCCCTGGAGCGGGCGCGCCGGGTCCGCGCGACGCTGGCCGGCGACGAGCGCGCCGCGGCCTTCGCCGATCACGACCTGACGGCCGCCGCCCTGGCCGGCGGCGGAGCTGCCCTGGCCGGCGGCGGAGCTGCCCTTGCCGGCGGCGCCGCGTTGGACGGCGTCCTGCCCGATTCCCTGCGCGCCGAGCTGGCGCGACTCGCGAGCCTGGCCGCGCCGGACCCGGCTTTCGCCGGCGCCGCGGCGATGCGTAGCGCGGGCGAGGCGAGCCTGCCCCGCCGCGACGCGCCCTGGTCGGCCTCCCACCTGCTGGCCGACGCCACGCAGATGAACGACCGCCACCTGTCCCTGGCCCGCGCGCCGTCGGGCGCGCTCTACGCCGTCTTCGAGGCCACGGACCTGGGCGGCACGGACCGCGACATCCACATCGCGCGCAGCCTGGACGGGGGCGCCACCTGGCAGTCCTGGGAGATGCCGTCCTTCAGCTACGACGAGTACCACCCGGACCTGGCCATCGACGCGGCGGGCTACCTCTACGTCGCCTGGATCCGCGAGGACGGCTACCTGCTGCGCAGTCGCTCCGCCGCGCCCGACGACCCGCTGACCTGGGCCTGGGTGCGCGGGCTCTACACGGGCGAGACCCACGCCACGGCCACGATCGGCGTCAGCGGAGCGGGCCTCGCCGCGCGCGTCTTCATCGCCGCCGGCTGGCTCACCATCAACTGGGACCTCTACGCCTCCGAGTGGACGCTCATCTGGTGCACCAGCACCAACGGCGGCGAGACCATCGACTACGACGGCTTCCTGCCCGACGGCTACCCCGACTACTGGCCCGACGTCCAGCTCGACGGCGGCGTCGTCTACCTGGCCAACGCCGAGCAGGACTACTACTCCGGCGAGACGGAGATCCTCCTGGCCCGCGGCGCCCTGGGCGGCACCTTCGAGGAGCCCTTCTACTGCTCGACGTGGACGCCCTTCGACTGCGGCTTCCCCAGCGTGGCCGCCGACGGCGGCGTCGTGCACCTGGTCTTCCAGATGGACTACGAGGACGGCACGGGCGGCGTGGACGGCGACGCCGTCTACTGCTTCTCCGACGACGACCTCGCCGGCGTCTACGGGCCCTACGAGATGGTCTGCGACGACTGGAACAGCCTCGGCCCCGTCCTCTACGCGGACGACGGCCTGGTGGGCTGCCTCTGGCTGGACGCGCCGCCGGGCGCCGACGAGTTCGGCCTCTACGGCCGCCAGGCGGCGGGCTACGGCCACCCCGACCTGTGGCAGGACGTGGAGACGATCCTCGCGGACGCGTATGTCGATCCCAGCTTCCACGCGGCCGCGGGCTGCGTGGGCGACGGCGCCCTGCACGCCGCCTGGATCGACAAGCGCGACTACACGACCCAGGGCTTCAACGTCTACACCAGCGAGCGCGCCTGCCGGCCCGAGCTGAGCTTCTTCGCGCCGTCGGGCTGGGGCGGCGCCGTGGTGGCGAACCTGTTCCCCGGCGAGCGGGAGACGGGCATCGTCGCCGCCGATCACGAGAACTACCTGAGCTTCGCCTTCATGAACGACGGGCTCGCGGACGTGACGGGCGACTTCACGCTGCGCGCCAGCCTGGACGGCGTGCCCCTGGCCGCCTGGACCTGCTCGGGCGGCCTGCCCACGGGCACCTGGGCCGCGGTGGAGGACCATCCCTTCACGGCGTCGGCGGGCAGCCACCTGCTCGGCGTCTGGCTCGACGCCGACGGCACCATCGACGAGCCCGACGAGACGGACAACATCCTGAACCTGCCGCTGGTCTTCGTGACGGGCGAGGCCGAGCTGCGCCTGGAGCCGGCCGCGATCACGCACCAGTTCCTGCGCCGCGGCCCGTCGCCGGGCGAGGTGGACCGCCTCGTTGCGGCGCCGCCCCTGACGCAGCGCGCCAGCCTGCCTGTCATGGCGCCGCGCCTGGCCGCGGCCTGCGACGCCGCCGCGCCGGGCGAGCGCCTGCGCGTGGTGGTCGAGCCCGTGGTGCGCGTGGACGCGCCGGCGCTCGTGCGCGATCTGGAAGGACTCGACCGCGGCGCCCGCCGCGCGGCCCTGCGTGCGGCCCTGAAGGGCCACGCGGAGAAGCAGCGCGCCTGGCTCGCGGACCTGCTGGCCGCGCGGCGCCTGCGCGGCGAGGCGGACGAGCCCGCGGCTCTGTGGCTGTCCGGCTCCCTGGTCTGCGCCATGACGGCGGACGCCGCGCGGGAGCTGGCGGCGGCGCCGGGCGTGGGGCGCCTCTGGCTGGACGACCGCCTCAGCGAGCCGCTCGCGATCGAAGCGGCGCAGGGCGCGCGCGCGAGCGGCGCCCGCGCTGACGCCGGCCGCGCCACGGCCTGGCAGCTCACGCGCATCGGCGCCGACCAGGTCTGGGCGCAGGGCTTCGACGGCGCGGGCGTCCTGGTGGCCCACATCGACACGGGCGTGGCCTGGGACCACCCGGACCTGGCCGGCCACCTCTGGGACGGCGGCGCCCAGTATCCCAACCACGGCTGGGACTGCCTCGACGAGGACGCCGATCCCTACGACGGTGACGCCGGCTTCTGGCACGGCACGCACACGGCCGGCTGCGTGGTGGGCGGCGGCGAGAGCGGCACGGCGACCGGCGTGGCGCCGGGCGCGCGGCTCATCGCCCTGCGCTGCACGCCGGGCTACTTCCAGGACTACGTGGAGGGCCTGCAGTTCGCCCTGGACCACGAGGCCGACCTGGTGACGGGCTCGGCCGGCTGGATCGATCCCGAGGACGACCTGCGCGAGGCGCACCGCTGGAACGGCGAGGTGCTGCTGGCCGCCGGCCTGCCCTGGATCGGCGCCGCCGGCAACGGCGACGGCACGGGCGGCCACTACCCCGCGCCGCGGGACATCGTCAGCCCGGCCGACTCGCCCCACCCGGCCTACGGCGGCGCGGGCCATGGCGCCATGATCGCCGTGGGCGCGGCCACGCAGGCCGACGGCGTCCACGACTGGTCGAGCCGCGGGCCCACCGAGTGGGCCATCGCCGGCACCTACGGCTACGACGACTACCCCTGGCCGCCGGGGCTGATCAAGCCCGACCTGCTGGCGCCGGGCGACGGCGTCACCAGCACGGTGGTGGGCGGCTACGCGGACTACTCCGGCAGCTCCATGGCCGCGCCCCAGGTGGCGGGCGCCTGCGCGCTGCTGCTCCAGGCCCGCCCCGGCGCGAGCGTCCAGGCCCTGGCCCAGGCCCTCGAGGACGGCGCCGTGGACCTGGGCGCCGCCGGCCGCGACAACGACTCGGGCGCGGGGCGCCTGGACATCCCGGCGGCCCTGGCCGCGCTTCCGGCGGGGGCGTGGGAGTCCTTCGCCATCCACGACGACGGCATGCTACCCCTGCAGGTGACGGGGCTCACGTGGCAGGCGGACTGGCTGTCGGTGGAGCCGGCCGGCGCCATGATCGACCCGGGCGGCGCGGCCACCTTCCAGGTGGTCATCGACGCCGACGGTCTCGCCGAGGGCGTGTACGAGGACGTGATCCACATAGCGTCCAGCGATCCCGACTCGCCCCACGCGCTGCCGGTGACCGTGATCGTGGGGGATATGACGGCCGCGCCGAATGGTGACGCCCCCGTGGCGGCCCCGGCCGCGCTGTCGAGCTGGCCCAACCCCTTCAATCCGTCCGTGACACTGCGCTTCGTCAACCCGCGGCCGGGGCCCGTGCGCCTGACGGTCCACGACGCGCGCGGCCGCCTGCTGCGCGTCCTCGTGGACGAGGCGCTGCCGGCCGGCGCCGTCGAGCGCGCCTGGGACGGCCGTGACGCGCGCGGCCACGCCCTGCCCAGTGGCGTCTACCTGGCGCGCGTGGAGACGGCGGACGGCGCCGCGTCGCGCAAGCTGCTGCTGGTGAAGTAGGGTCGAGCGATCCCACCATACGGATGAGAGCGAATTCCACCTGCTGGCATGGTTCTGATTGGCGCCTGGCTGTCCCCGGGGCCGCTTGTCTGCTGGCGCTGCGGGAACCCGATGCGCATCGTGGCCTTCGTGACGGAGGCCTCGGCAATGAGGCGGATCCTGGCGCACCGGGGCGAGCCGGAGCGCGCGCCGGCCCTGGCGCCCTCGCGGACGCCGCCGATGGGGGCGTTCGCACGGGAGGCAGGGCAGGGTGAGCCGGGCGGCGAGGTCGACCAGCGGCCGGCGCACGACGGCGAGCCCTGGTAGCGGGGCGGTGAGGTCGCGAGCGAGGGCGAGGTGTGC
>JAFGBK010000025.1 GCA_016933175.1 Candidatus Krumholzibacteriota bacterium
GCGTCCAGGAGACGGATCCAGCGGGCGGCGGCGGCAACGGAGTCCAGCGGGCTCATGGGCGCGTGTCACTCTCCGCGGGCGGGGGAACGCCTGGACTCTGGGGCGGGCGCGCGAGGCCTGTCAACGCCCAATCTCGGGCTCGTGCTCCGGCGGCCGCCGCAGGATCCGGGCCGCGGCGGCGAGCCCGTCCGCGCGCCAGCGCCGCTCGGCCACGTCCAGCGAATCGCCGCGGGCCCGCCAGGAACCGGCCGCGGCCAGGGGACGACCCTCCGGATCGAAGGGCGCGCTGCGCCGGAGGAAGGGAACGCTGTCCAGGGCGCCTGGCGCCGCGGCGACTTCTGCCGCCGGGCCGGGCGCCATGGCGTCCAGGAGATCCAGGCCGCCCTCGCAATCCCAGGCGAAGCCCTCGCACAGGAGCGTCTCGAAGAGGGGCTTGACGCCCAGCAGGGCGCCGCCCTCGCCGCGCCGGCGGTACTCCAGCCAGTCGCCCGCCATCATCAGGTCCGTCAGCTCGGGCCAGTCGGGCAGACGCGCCAGCCAGCCGCCGTCCGCCGCCAGCAGGGAAGGCTCGGAGCCGACGAGGAAGAAGGCGCCGCGCGCAGCCAGGCGTCCGCAGGGCAGGACCAGCGTGGTGTCGGGATGGGACGCCAGGACCCGCGTCCACGGGGCCTCGCGGGGCAGGCGGCCGCGGGGTCCCGCCAGGAGCCAGGCGCCGGCCGCGTCCCTGGCGGCCAGCCACTCGCCCCGGCGCAGGGACGGCAGCTCCAGCTCCCGCATGAGCGCGTCCACCGGCACCCCCCACTCCCGCAGGCGGCGCTCGAAGGCGAGCTCGCCGCCGGGCCAGAGGCGGTCGGGGATGCGGCGGTACTGCGTGCGCTTGAGCACGAAGCCGTCCGCCGCGGCGGGCAGCAGGGCCAGGATGGTGGGCGGCTGGTCGCGCCGGCCGTGGCGCTGGCGCGCCAGGGGCACGACGATGATCCGCACCACCACGAGGACCACGACGAGCGCTCCCACCAAGACGGCGAGCCGGCGCAGCGTCCTCACGAGGCGCTCCGCGCCAGGCTGTCCAGGAAGCGGCTGGGCTCCTGGCGGAAGCCGCCCCGCGTGTCCACCCGCGTCAGGGTCAGGGCGCCGGCGGCCCGGGTCATGGCCACGTAGAGCAGGCGGCGCTCCTCGGCGATCTCCTCGGCGTCCTTGCCCCGCAGGGCGTAGTAGCCGGGCAGGACGTTCTCCTCCAGGCCGACGATGTAGACCCGCTCGAACTCGAGCCCCTTGGCGCTGTGGATGGTCATGAGCTGGACGGCGTTCTGGCCCCGGGCCAGGTCCGGCGCCTGGTAGAGGGCGAGGAAGTCGAGGAAGCTGGCCAGCGAGTCGCCCAGGAAGAGCTCGTCGAAGCGGGGCACCAGGGCCAGGAAGCGCTGCTCCTCGCTGCGCAGGCCCGTGAACAGGTCGGGCGCCTCGGCGTCCAGGCCGGCGGCCGCCAGCAGGTCGGCCTCCAGGGTCTGCCGCTCCTCGCCGCCGGCGACACGGTCCAGCCAGTCGCTGCCCGGCGCCAGCAGCCGCCGGACCCCTTCGCGGAAGAGGGCAAAGGCCTCCGGATCGTCGCCGCCGGTGGGAGCGCCGCCGGGGTCCAGGTGCAGGGCGAGGGCCAGGGGCGCCAGGGCCTCGGCGCCCGCGCGGCGCCGCAGGCGGCCCAGGTGGATCTCCTGCATGCGCGCGAAGGCCTCGCCGAGGCAGCGGCAGTCGTCCAGGGCGCGGTGCCGCGCCTCGGCGCGGATGCCGAAGCGGCGGATCAGGTCCTCCAGGCGCACGCGGTCGCCGGGGAAGAGGCGGCGGGCCAGGGCGAGGGTGTCGAAGAGGGCGTTGGCGAAGCGGGGCTGCCCCGACTCGCGGGCCAGCCGCTGCAGGACGGGATAGTCGAAGCCGGCGCCGTTGTGGGCCACCAGGTCGCGCCCGCCGGCGAAGGCGCGCAGCTCGCCGAGCGCCTGCGCGGGCGGCGGCGCGCCTTCGACCATGGCGTCGGTGATCCCGTGGACGTCCGTGGCGCCGGGGGGGATGGGCCCGGCGGGACGCACCAGGCTCTCGAAGCGCGCGACCTCTCGCCCGCCTTCGTAGCGGATGGCGGCGACCTCCACCACCTCGCAGCGGGCCGTGTCCACGCCCGTCGTCTCCAGATCGAAGACCACGTAGTCGGCGAGGCCCCGGTGGTCGGCGGCCCTCCAGAGCTGGGCCAGGCGGAAGGCCAGCAGGGCCGGCGCCGCCCCGCGGGCCGCCAGCCGCTCGCCGGCGGGGCGCGCGGCGTCGGCGCCCGCCTCGCCCGCCGCCGGCGCGCCATCCCCGAACGGCGCGCGGGCGGGCAGCTCCAGGCGCAACTCCTTGCGCTCGGCGTCGAGAATCAGGCGCGGGCCGGGCCGCGGCTCGCGCCCCCCCGCGATCAGGCCCTGGGCCAGCCACGGCTCGAGGCCCTGGCGCAGCATGGCCACCACGGCGGCCTCCACGCGCGCGTCCTCGGCGGAGATCTGCACGGGCCCGCCGCGCCGCAGCCGCTCCCGCAGCTCCGCCAGGATCGCCGCCAGGCCCGCGACCGCGGCCGGGTCGCCGGGCAGCTCCTCCTCGCCATCCTCCAGCTCCAGGAGGATCTCGCGCACGAGCTGGGACAGGGTGCGCCCCGCCTGCCCGGCGCGCAGGTTGCCGATGCGGGCGACGACGCCCTCGAGCAGCCAGGGCAGGCGCGCCAGGTGCGCGAGCCGGGCGCCCTCCCGTTCCCAGGCGGCGCGGTCGGGTGGGCCGGGCGCCTGGCCGGGCGCGAAGAGCTCCTCCTGGCGGCCGGCATCGGGATCCAGGGCGTCGGGCAGGAACTCGTCCAGCGCCAGGCCCCGTGGGAACTCGGCCGTGAAGCGCGCGGTCCAGTCCGCGTCCGGCGCGCCGGCGGCGTCCGCCAGGAACTGCTCCCAGTGCTTGGCCCGCGCGCGCAAGGCGTCCCGGCGCCTGAGCAGGTGGGCCAGGGCCTGGCGCACCGAGTCGCCGCGGCGCCGTCCGCACGCGCGAAGGAGGGCCCAGGAACCCTCGTCGAGCTGCGCGGCCAGGAGCTGCTCCAAGGCCTCCTCGTCGTTGCCGTTGCGCAGGAGGCGCAGGAAGGCCACCACCTGCCGGATGCGCCCCTGCTCGAGCAGGGCGCGGCCGGCCACCAGCTCCACGGGGATGCGCTCGCCCATGAGGCGGGTCTCCAGGTACTCGCCGATGCTGTGCTTCGGGTAGAGGACCGCCACGTCGCGCCAGGCCAGCGTCGGCGCGCGCAATCGCGCGCGCCGGATGTCGGCGGCCAGGAAGTCGGCCTCCTCGGCCTCGGTGCGGAAGCGCTCCAGGCTCACGCTGCCGGCGCCCCCGGCGTGGCTGCGCAGGCGCTGGGCGGCGCCGCCGCTCTCGCCGCCGAGGACGGCGCGCGCGGCGGCGAGGATGCGCTCGCGGTTGCGGTAGTTCTCCTCGAGCCAGATCTCGGCGGGTGCGTAGTCGTCGCGGTAGCGCGCGATGTTGCGCCGGTCGGCCCCGCGCCAGGCGTAGATGCTCTGGTCGTCGTCGGCGACGACGAAGCTGCTGCCGCCCGCGGGCGCCAGCAGCCGCAGCAGGCGGTACTGGAGGGCGTCGGTGTCCTGGAACTCGTCCACGAGGATCCGGGTCCAGCGCGCGCGCGTCGCCGCCAGCAGATCCGCGTCATCCGCCAGCAGACCGCGGGCCAGGTCCAGGATGTCGTCGAAGTCGATGGCGCCCTCCTCGCGGAGCAGGCGCTGGTACTCCGTGAAGAGGTCCCGCTGGAGCGCGGTGAGCAGCTTGGGGTCGCGTTCCAGCCGCCAGGCGCCGAAGCGGCCCAGCAGCAGGCGCAGCTCCTTGGGCTCGGGCTCGCGGGCGCCCACGCCCAGGCGATTCCAGGCGCGCTGCAGGGTGCGCACCTGGCGCGGTTCGTCGGCCACGGCGAAATCGCCGGGCACGTCCCCGCGACCGGCGTTGGCGCGCAACAACTGCAGGCAGAAGTGGTGGAAGGTCCCGGCGCGCACGGCGGCGGCGCGCTCGCCCAGGTGGCGGGCCAGCCGCTCCACCATCACGGTGGCGGCCTTACGCGTGAAGGTCAGGGGCAGGATGGCCCCCGGGTCCACGCCCGCCGCGCTCACCAGGTAGACGACGCGGTTGACGAGGGTGCGCGTCTTGCCCGTGCCGGGCCCCGCGAGGACCAGGCAGTGGGGCGCGCTCGTGAAGACGGCCTCGCGCTGCCGGGGATTGAGCTCCCGCTCCAGCTCCTGCCAGGGCCCGGCCGCGCTCACGCACCGCTCCCGCGGCGGTGGCCGAGGGTGACGGCGGCGCCAGCTCCCACGTCGAGGCGACGGGCAGCGCTGCCGCGGTTGATGGCCACCTCCAGGTAGCCGCTGCTGCCCACCAGGGCCAGTGCCTCGCCCGGCAGGGCGTCGTGGTAGGTGCGCTTGAGGCCGCGCAGGCGGTGGCCGCTGACCACCACCTCCAGGTCCTCGTCGCCCACGGCGCGCTCGCGGCGGTACTTTTCCAGACGCTCCTCGCTGATGTCGGTGATGAGGTTGCCGAAGGAGTCCACCAGGACGACGTTGCCGGCCAGGTGCTCGCCGTCCCAGATGGGCTCGTGCAGCATCAGCTCCACGGGCTGGGTGCAGGGCGAGCCGAACTCGGCCAGCGGCCGGCCGCTGGCCAGGTGGGCCGCGACGGGCGCGAAGATGTCCCGCCCGTGGAAGGTGGGACGCGGCCGCTCGCGCCACAGCGCGGTGTTCTCCAGGTAGCGCAGCTCGTGGTCGGGCTCGCGCTGGAGCACCTCCGTGAGCAGGCCGTTGTCCGGCGCCACGAAGAAGCGCTCGCCGGCCCGCGCCGCCAGGCCCTTGCGCTCGCTGCCGACGGTGGGATCGACGACGGCGAGGAAGACGCTGCCCGGTGGGAAGATGGTGTAGGTGGACAGCAGGATGAACGAGCCGTCGCCGATGCGGTGGCCCGGCACGCTGTGGCAGAGGTCGACCAGGGTCAGCGCGGGATTCACGGCCAGGAGAGAGCCCTTCATGGCGCCCACGTACCAGCTGTCCTGGCCGAAGTCCGTGAGCAGGACGACGAGGGGTCGCGGCGTGGCCATGATCGCCTCCCGTTCAGCGGTGCCGCCTCAGTCGGAGCCCGCGGCCAGCCCGACGGGGACCAGGGGCAGCAGGTTCAGGTTCACGCCCACCAGCATACGCGAGCGGTCGTCCAGGGCCAGGAAAATCCCCGGCGAGACGGGCCCCAGGCGAAACACGCCGGGGTAGACGTTGAGGCGCAGGCGGTAGTCCTTGGTGCCGGCGTACTGGAGCGAGGCCAGCAGGCTGCCGCGACGGTCCCAGAACAGGCCGGCCGTCACGGCCAGGTCCACGGTGCGCTGGCCCTGGGCGAGGTCCACCAGCTCCTTGGCCTTGAAGCCGCCGGCGAAGGAGAAGCAGTCGCCGCCGGGCCAGGTGCGGCTCAGGCCGCCCTCGCCGTGCGTTCCGAAGTGGTAGAAGAGGCTCCAGCGCTCGCTGCCCGGCAAGCCCAGCTTCATGGAGAAGTTCTGGCCGTTGTTCTCCAGGGTCTCGCGCCGGGGATCCCAGGCCGGCTGGTAGGACCAGTCCTGCAGGTGGAGCTTCTCGCTGAAGAAGCGGCAGACGCCGTCGGAGCTGAACAGCAGCATGCTGAGGGGATCGAAGAGGTAGAGGTCCGCGACGGGGTCCGTGGTCCAGCCCGCGTAGTCGTCGTTCTCCACCACCTCGTTGACCAGGTGGTAGGCGGCGATGGTCCCCGCCGCCCAGAGCCTGGGGCAGGCGATCCCGTGGTGGCGGAACCACTCGACCTGCACGCGGTAGCTCATGCCGCCGCCGATGAGATGCTGCGTGTAGTTGGGCCAGTAGCGGGCGTCCTGGGTGTTGGTGCTGAAGGGCAGGATCTCCTTCTTGAGGAAGCTGCCCCAGCCCTCCTCCTCGATGGCCCGGATGGGATGGGCGAGGTTGCGGCGCACGTTCCGCCAGCCGAGCCGGTAGTCGACGTTGAAGGGATCGTTGGACCGGTTGTCCAGCTGGGTGATGCCGTAGCCGCCGTTGAGGACGAGCTGGACGGGGTTGATGAGGGCCTCGCTGCCGTAGGGGCGCCCGTGATAGAAGAAGACGGGCCCGGCCGCCGGCGCGGCGGCCCGCGGCAGGCGCAGGCTCGCCTGCGCCGGCACCGGCCGCACGAGGGAGTCCGCCGGCGCGGCGGGCGGCGCCGCGGGCGCCCGCCCCGCCGCCCCGGCCAGGAGGAGCCCTCCCAGCAGGAGGGCGGCCTGCCGGCGCGACTTTGCGGATGACTCGAACACGCACGCTCCCCGGCCCGCCGGCGCGCCTGGACGGGCGCGCTCCCCCATCGCCGGCGGACCTCGCTGATCTGGCAATAGTTAGCAGCCCGCGCCCGTTCAGGCAAGGGCGCGCGTTGCATCGGCGGCGGTTCCTGGGCTAGGCTGGGGCGGCAAGCGGCGCGAGGAGGCACGGTGGCCATCGATCCCCTGCACGCCATGTGGCGCGACAAGGAGCGGCCGCCCGCGGGACCGCGGGTCCCCGTGGCGGCTTTGCTGGACAACATCCGCAGCGCCTACAACGTGGGCGACATGTTCCGCAGCGCCGACGCCCTGCGGCTGGCGCGGCTCTTCCTGGCCGGGATCACGGCCTTCCCCCCCAACGGCAAGCTGGAGAAGACGGCCCTGGGCGCCACGGCGCACGTGGCCTGGCGGCACGACCTGCGCGTCTTCGACGCCGTGGCCCGCGTCCGCGAGGAGGGCTACGCCCTGGTGGCCGTGGAGATGACGCCGGCCAGCATCAGCGTCTTCGAGTGGGAGGGGCCCGCGCGCGCCTGCTTCGTCTTCGGGCACGAGGTGCTGGGGATCGACCGGGAGCTGCTGCGCCAGGCCGACGCCATCGTCCACCTGCCCATGGGCGGCGCCAAGAACAGCCTCAACGTCTCGTCGAGCTTCACGGCCGTCCTCTACCAGCACCTGGCGCGCCACGAACTGCTGGACGCGAGCCCGCCCCGCCTGGACGGCTGCTACCTGCCGGACCGCCGCGAGGGCGGCTAGTCAGAGGCCGGACAATAGCCGGGCCAGGCGGCGTCCGGCGCCGCGGGATCGAGGAAGAGGGAGTAGAGGCTGCCGCCGGTCCGGGGCGGTTCACCGTAGGCCAGGCCCACGCTGCAGCCGCGCTCGCGGGCCAGCGCGGCGGCGCGCTGGAGGTTGGCCAGCCCGTTGCCGGCCTCGGTCTCCGACCAGTCCCCCCACTGGCCGCTCTCGCCCACGCCGTTGACCTGAAGCAGGTCGCCCGCGCGCGCATAGCGCCAGGGATCGACGCCGGGCTCCTCCAGGCGCGGCCAGGCCTCCGAGCGCGGCGCGCCGCAGTCCTCGGCGAAGCGCCGCACGCCGTCGAGGCTGCGCGCCGGCCCGTTGACCACCACGACGCCGGCGGGACCGAGATGCTGGCGCACCAGGGCCAGGGCGCCGGCCTCGACGGCCTCCACGCGGCCGCGGTTCCACAGGGGATCCTCGCGCCAGCCGGGCCGGCCGTCGTAGGGGCCCCAGACGCTGTCGCGGGCGGCATCGGTGCCCTCCCACCACAGGCGGTCGAACCCGAAGTCATCGAGGAAGACGCCGCGCACGCTTCCGGCGTGGGCCTGCAGGAAGGCGTCGATCCAGCTGAGCAGGTCCGCCACGTGGGCGTCGTCGAAGCGGTAGCAGTGGACGCTCCCGTTCATCACCACGTCCGGCTCGCCCAGCTCGCCGGGAGCGGGCTGCCAGATGGGCCAGGTGCGCAGGCTGTCGCTGTGGCAGCTCTTGCCCCACATGTTGAAGTAGAGCAGGGCCCGCTGCCGGTGGCGGGGCGCCAGGCGGTCGAAGGCGCAGGCCTCGGCGATGATCAGGCCGTAGGGATCCAGGCGCGCGGGATCGAGGTCGTTCAGGGCGTTGCCGTAGGCCACGACATGCGTCGCGTAGGCGCCGGCGGGGTCCGCCTCCACCTCGGGCGCGGCGAGATTGCAGGCGCCCAGCCCGACGGCCAGGGTCGCCGTGAAGAGAAGGAACCGCCGATCGGAACGTCGCATGGTCGCCAGCTCCATTCTTCGAAGGGCCCCGCCGGCGTCACGAAGGACGCCGGCGGGACCGGCCCACGGCTTGGCAAGGAGTGCGCGTCTCAGCGCAGCCGGAAGATAATCGTCAGAACGCCCCACTGCTCGGCGGCGCCGGGCTGGGGGCTGAAGCGCCACTGCTGGATGCACCGCCGCGCCGCATCGTCCAGGACCCGGTGGGCGCTGGCCTGCTCGATGACGGCCTTGGCGACGGTGCCGTCGGCCCGCACGGTGAAGTACACGCTCACGGTGCCCTGCCAGGCGCGGCAGCGGGCCTCCTCGGGATAGTCCGGCGCCTCGGAGCACAGGATCTTGCGATCGAGAATGGGGCCGCTCAGGCTCATGCTGACGCCCTTCTCCTCGTCCGGTGACGAGGCCGCGACGGCGACCTCCTCCTCCCGCGCCGGCGCCGGCGCAGCGAGGGTCTTCTGGATGGCGGTGGCCGGACCGTCGCCGGCGGAGCGGGTCGTCAGCGAGCCGACCCGCGTGGTGGCGTCGGCGCCGCCCCGGCTGACGAGGCCGCTGCCGCGCGTGGGCTCCGCGGCCGCGCCGGCCATGGCCAGGCCCTGCCCGTCGCCCTCGCCCGGTCCGGCAATGGCGACGGACGCCAGGGCGGTCAGCCTGTCGCCGTCCCCCGCCCGCGCCACGAGGTTGCCCGCCGGCAGGGCGCCCTGATAGGCCTCCTTGCCCGCGGCCAGCGTGCCCCCCACCAGATCCGGGTGGCCGCCCTCGACGCCGCCCTCGGGCACGGCGAGGGTCAGGCTCGAGCCCGCCAGGGCGCCGTCGTCCGCCTCCACGGCGAAGGGCAGCGGCGCGGCGGCGTGGTCCTTCCTGCCCACCAGCACCTTGCCCTCCAGGTCCACGGTCTCGGCGCGGACCCGGCGGGCGGGCGCGTTCTCCAGGCTGCCCGCCAGCAGGACGTCCTCGGCCTGGACGCGGGGCGCCAGGCTCGGATTGTCGAGCCGCGCGCGCGCGGCCAGCTTGGGCGCCGTCGCCGGCGCCGCGGGCGCCTGCGCCTTGGGCATGGGCAGGGGCGCCATGGCGGCGCCCAGCAGCGGCCCGGGCATCTCCCGCGGCCTGGCCGGCGGCTTGGCTTTGGCGAAGATGGAACCCTCCAGCTTCGGCTCGACCCGCTTGCGGGCGGCCTCCACCTTCTCGGGCGCGATGGTGACCTTCTTGGCCACCTCAGCGCCGTAGCGTTCCTCGAGGTAGGTGACCTCGGTCAGCTCGATGCGCTCGCCCGCCTGCTTCACGCCGGTCATCCCGATGAGCAGGAGCAGCAGCGCGTGCAGGGCCGCCGAGAGAACGAACGAGACACGGGTGCCGCTGGCGGGCAGGCGCCCGGACGGCGTGCCGAATTGGTATCGGGTGTTCTGGTGCCCGTGGGCCATGGGCAACCTCCTGGCGTCCGTTGCGGGTGCTCGGTGCGTGGGCCGCGCCGGGAGTACGCCCCGGATCAGCAAGACGGATTCCAACCCGGCCGAGTCGATCCCGCGATGGCGCAGGAGTGACGTAGAGGGCGCGCCGCGCCGCGCCCGGCCGAGGCGGCGCCATGCAATGCGCCCGCCGGCGCCGCAGGCGGCACCGGCCGGACGCGACCGGCGGCGGGCCTAGAGGCGGAGCTCGAGGCCCAGGGGGCAGTGGTCGCTTCCCATCACATCGGGACGTATCCAGGCGTCCGCGATCCTTCCGCGCAGGGCCTCGTTGACGAAGAAGTAGTCGATGCGCCAGCCGATGTTCTTCAGGCGGGCGCCGCTGCGGAAGCTCCACCAGGTGTAGGCCTCGGTGACGTCCCCGTGCACGGCGCGGAAGGTGTCGATCCAGCCGCCCGCGAGCAGGCGCGTGATCCAGGCGCGCTCCTGGGGCAGGAAGCCGCTGATCGCCTCGTTCTCCTTGGGGCGCGCGAGATCGATCTCGCGGTGTGCCGTGTTGACGTCCCCGCAGACGACCACGTCGCGGCCCTCCTTCAGGCGCGCCGTCAGGTGGCGGCGGATGGCCGCGTAGAAGTCCAGCTTGTAGCGCAGGCGCTCGTCGCTGGCCTTGCCGTTGGGAAAGTATACGTTGTAGAGGAGGAAGCGCTCGTGGTCGGTGACGACGACGCGCCCCTCGGCGTCGAAGCGGCGGGGGCCGAAGCCGATCCGGGCGCCCGCCAGCGGCGCCCCGTCGCGCACGTAGGTCACGACGCCCGAGTAGCCCGCCTGCTCGGCCGCGGCCCAATGAGCCGACCAGCCGCGCGGCGCGGTGAGCGCCGGGTCGAGCTGATCGGGGCGCGCCTTGGTCTCCTGCAGGCAGACCATGTCGAGGTCGGACTCCCAGATCCAGTCCAGGGCGCCCTTGCGCTGCACGGCGCGGATGCCGTTGACGTTCCAGCTGGCGATCTTCATGCACTCCTCCCGGCGGCGGACCCGTCCGTCATAGCAGCCCGCCGCGGCGCGGGCAACGCCATTTCCCTTGCGGCACCGCGCGGAGCGCGGGAGAATCGGAACCCCTCCGGCCCCGAGGTGGACCATGCGACGCGTCCCGTCCCGCCTGCTGGCGCTTTTCCTGTGCCTCCTGCCGATCCTGCCGCTGACGGCGTCCCCGGCCGGCGCCGCCCGCCACCCCGGCCCGGCGGCGGACCTGGATGCCCGCGTCGCGGCCACGCTGGCGCGTCACCTGGACGGCGCGGCCATCGGCGCCTGGCTGGCGACCCTGTCGGCCGGGAGCCTGGAGCGCGACGCGGCCGAGTGGATCCTGGCCTGGCTGCCCCCGGCCGACTGCGCGCGCGTGGATCTGGCCCTGCTGCGCGAGCACGTGGAGCTGGCGGCCGCGAGCTACCGCGAGGCCCCCTGGCGGGAACGTCTCCCGCGGGAGCTGTGGCTCCGCTTCGTGGTCCCCCACCGGGTGAGCCAGGAGCCCGCCCAGGCCTGGCGGCGGCCCTTCCACGACGCGCTGTGGCCGCGCGTCAGGGACCTGCCCACCATGGAGCACGCCGTTCTGGAGGTGAACCGCTGGTGCCGCGAGGGCTGCACCTTCACGTCCACCAGCGGCCGCGACATGGGCCCGCTGACCACCCTGAAGCGGGGCCTGGGCCGCTGCGAGGAGGAGATGATCCTGACCATCTCCGCCCTGCGCAGCGTCGGCCTGCCGGCGCGCAGCTGCGCCACGCCCTACTGGACCTTCACCGACAACAACCACGCCTGGGTGGAGGCCTGGGCCGACGGCGGCTGGCACTACCTGGGCGGCTGCGAGCCGGACCGGGCCCTGGACCGCGCCTGGTTCACAGGCGCCGCGCGCCGCGCCGGCTTCGTGCGCTCGGTGGCCTACGGCGAGTTCGACCCGGCGCCCGAGCCCCTCTATCGCGCCGAGCACGGCGCCACCCTCATCAACTCCACGCGCGTCTACACGGAACCGATCACCCTGACCGCCGCCGTCGCGGGCGGCGGCGACCTCTGGATCAACGTCCTCAACTTCGGCTCCCTGCGACCCATCGCGCGCCTGGCCTCGGGCGGCAGCATCGAGCTGGGCCCCGGCGAGTACGCCCTGACCGCGGACCACGGCGGCGCGCTGCTTCTCGAGACCGTGCGCGGCGGCCCCGGCGCGCGGGTGCGCGCGACCCTGGACGCGGACGACGCCTACGACCTGGCCGCCTCGCCCGCTTTCTGGCTGCGCTACCCCGAATCCGACGCCCCGCCCCGCGCCGAGCGCGACCTGTCGGACGCGGAGACGGAGCGCCGCCATCGCCTGGACATGCGTGCCCGCGAGGAGGACCGGGCGCGCCTGCGCACGTTGAACGACCGCGAGCGGGAGGTCCTGGCGGGACTGGATCCGGCCGCGCGCGAGCGCCTGGAGGCCGTTCTCGAAAAGCCCCTCGAGCGCGTCTCCACGATCTTCCTGCTCCTGGACGGGTACGGCGAGGAGCCCGGCCGCGCGGCCCTGCTGGACCTGCTGGCGATGGCCGACGACAAGGACCTGCTGGAGCTCGACGCGCGGGACCTCCGCTCCCACGTGGACGGCGCCCTGGCGGCGCGTGAGCGCCTGGCGCCCCTCGGCCTGGCGATGCCCGACTCCATCTTCCGCGAGGGGCTCCTCGCCTGCCGCATCGACCGCGAGCCGGGCGGCGCCTGGCGCGAGGGCCTGCCCCTCGTCCCGCTGGCCGGCACGTCGGAGGCCAGCCTGGCGGCCGTCCTGGCGGCGTTCCGTGAACGGATGCGCGAGACGGTGACGGGCTTCTTCGGCAATCCCCTTCCCCCCGACGAGGCCTGGGCCCTGGGCCTAGGCTCCGCGCGGGACCTGGCGACGGCGCTGGTGGGGCTGCTCCGGCGCAACGGCTTCCCCGCCCGCGTCCGCTTCGGCATCGTGGAGACCTGGCTGGGCGACTGGCGGCGCCTCGATCCCGTCGCCGGCCGCCTCGCCGCGGAGTCCCCCGGCGCGGCGCCCGCCGGGCGCGGCCGCCTGGACATCACCATCACGCGCGGCGGCCTGCCCTGGGAGCGCGCCGAGCCCTATCGCCACTTCATGGTGACGCGCCTGGAGGACGGCTGGCTGGAGAGCCCCTGGTGGGACGTGGCGACCGGCGAGCAGGACTGGGACGCCGGCGATTACGTCCTCTGCTCGGTGCTGCGCGTGCCCGGCGGCAGCGCCACCGGCCGCCTGCGCGCCTTCGCGGTGCGCGGCGGCGACACCACGCGCGTCACGCTGCCCGTGGACGCGGACGCGCGGGCGTGGGATGCGGCCGGCGCCCTGCTGGCCGGCCCCGAGCCGGCGCGCGTCCTGGCCGTCCTGGCGGGAGCGCCCCTCGCGCGCCACGCGCCCGATGCTGGAGGCACGCCGGGTGAAGGCGGCGGCGCGGCGCCGCCGGCCGCGGGTCTCTTCGTCCTGTTCGAGCCGGGGGAGCCCGCCGCCCGCATGATCACGGCCCTGGGAGGCGTGGGGCCGCGCCTGGCGGCGGCGGGCCTGTCGCTGGTCCCCGTCATGACCGGCCCGTCCGGTCAGGCCGAGGCCTGGCAGGCGCGCCTGGCGGAGGCGGGGCTGCCGACGGTCCTGTGGACCGACACCGGCGGCGCCCTCGACGCCCTGCGCGACGGGGACGGCGCCTTCGCGCCCCTGCTCATGCTGCGGGATCCCGGCAGCGAGGTGATCCTCCTGCGCCGTGGCTTCGACGCCGCGGCCGACGAGATGGTCCACCTGGCCCTGGACGTCCTGGCGGCGCGCTAGGACGTGGCGTCCGTGCCGTCGCCGTCCGCGCCGTCCGCGTCGCCTCGGGAGTCCGCGCGGTCCGCGTCGCCGGCGCCGAAGCGCTCGAGCCAGTAGCGGACCTCCTCCTCGTTCGGCGCTTCCGGCTTCTCCGCCGCCGCGTCCGCGGAGGGCGCCTCGCGCCGGCGGCGGCGCCTCTCCAGCGCGGCCACCAGCTCGTCGGCCGCCATCACGCGCGCGCCGCGGGCCCGGGCCGGGCCGCCGATGTCCCGCTCGTCGCTGGTGACGATGGTGACCTCGCCCGGCTGCGGGTGTCTGGCGAGGGCGGCGAGGATCCAACCGTCGGCGTCGGGCGCGGTGACGACGCACAGGCGTCCCGGCGCGCGCTCCACGGCGCGTTGCGGCCCGTCGAAGACCACGGTCCACTGCTCGCGGCTGCGCAGGGCGAGGGGCGCCAGGGCCTCGAGAAAGCGCGCGCGGCACTCGCCGGGGTTCGTCTCCAGGAGGGCGGCCAGACGGGGCAGGCGGTGGATCACGTTGAAGGCGTCCACCCAGCGCTCGCTCACCGCGGCCCGCCCTCGAGGATCACCATGGCGGCCGCCAGGCCGTCGAGGTCCGTGATGGAGACGTGGATGGCCGTGACGCCCATGGCGTCGGCCAGCTCCCGGGCGCGGCCGCTCAGCGCGATGCCGGGCTTGCCGCCAGGCTCGTTGAAGACGCGGATCTGCCGCCAGACCACGCCCCGCCGCAGCCCCGTGCCCAGAGCCTTGAGGAGGGCCTCCTTGGCGGCGAAGCGTCCGGCGTAGCGCGGCCAGGGATCGCGGGCCCGCTCGCAGGCGGCGCGCTCGGGATCGAGGAAGAGTCGTGCGAGCAGGCGCTCGCCGCGCCGCGCCCAGGCGGCGCGCAGCCGGGCGGGGTCCGCCAAGTCGATGCCGGTGCCGAGGATCATGGATCCCATGCTAGGGCCTGGCGGTGCGGCGCGCAAGGCCGCCATTGCCAGCGTCCCGCCCGGCTGCTACCCTGCCCGCCCGTGAAGATCCTCGTCCTCAGCCACATGTATCCCCGGCCCGATCGCGAGCACTACGGCGTCTTCGTCCACGAGCCCGCGCGCGAGCTGGCCGCGCGCGGACACTCGGTGCGCGTCGTCGCGCCCGTGCCCCGCACGCCGCCGGGCCTGGCCGCGCTGCATCCCGCGTGGCGCCGGCTCGCGCGCCTGCCGGCCCGTCGCGAGCTGGACGGGATCCCCGTGGCGCATCCCCGCTACCTGCTGCTGCCGCGCCGCCTGGGATTCGCGGCCGCCGCGGGGCGCATGGCGCGGGCCGTGCTGGCCCTGCCGGATCTCGCGGACGTCGACCTGATCCACGCCCACGCGGGCCTGCCCGACGGCGCCGCGGCCCGGCGCGTGGCCGCGCGGCTGGGCGTTTCCTACCTGGTCACCTCCCACGGCTCCGATGTCCTGCGCGCCGCCCTCTGGTCGCGGGCGGCCCACGGGGAGCTGCACGACGCCTTCCGCGGCGCGGCCCGCGTGCTGATGGTCAGCCGCGCCGCCCTGGCGCGGGCCGAGGCGCGGGCCCTGCCCGTGGATCGCGCCGAAGTGCTGTGGAACGGCTACCGCGACGACCTCTTCCTGGCGCCCGCGCGCGGCGATGACGGAGGGCCTCCGTGCGGCGGAGCGCCGACCGGCGAAAGCGCGCCGGACGCCGCCGGGCGCGTCCCGCGCCTGATCTGCGTGGCCAACCTGGTGCCCTCCAAGAACGTCGACGCCCTGCTCGATGCCCTGGGGCGTCTGCGCGAGGCCGGCCTGTCCCTGCCCCTGCGCGTGGTGGGCACCGGGCCCGAGGCCCCGGCCCTGGCGCGCCAGGCCGCCGCGCTGGCCCTCGACGTCACCTGGACGCCCCGCCTGGACCGGCCCGCCCTGGCCGCCGCCCTGCGCGAGGCCGACGTCTTCGTCCTGCCCGCCCGGGGGGAATCCTTCGGCATCGCCTACCTCGAGGCCATGGCCTCGGGCCTGCCCGTCGTCGCCCCGGCCGGCGAGGGCATCGGGGACCTGGTGGCCGACGGCGCGCAGGGCCTGCTGACGGATCCCGGCGCGCCCGGTTCCCTGGACCGGGCCCTGCGCCGCCTGGCCGAGGACGGGGACCTGCGCCGGCGCCTGGGCGCGGCGGCCCGGGAGCGAGCCCGCGGCCTCGGCTGGACACGGCACGCCGAACGCCTGGAGGCCGTCTACGAGACGGCGCTCGCCGAGTCGCGGGGCGGCGCGGCGGGCGCCGGCGGCGCCGGCGCCTCGGAACCCGCCGTGGCTGCGCGCGGCGCGGTCCTGCACCTGCTCTACAACTCCGAGCCCGACCGCAACGGCTACGCCATGCGCAGCCGCTACATCCTGCGCGCCCAGCGCGCCCTGGGCCGCGCGGTGCAGGCCGCCACCAGCCCCTTCCAGCAGGAGCGCTGGAGCCCGGGACCGCGGGAGACGCGCGAGGGGATCCTCTACCACCGTCTCGCCCTGCGCGTCGTCGATCGCCGCCGGGGCCGCCTGGGCTGGCGACGCTTCGGCGTCTTCGTGAGCAAGGCCCTGGCCGACCGCCTGCTGGCGCCGCAGCTGGCCCGCGTGCTGCGCGCGGAGCGGCCCGCGATCCTGCACGCCCATTCCCCGGCCTTCGTCCTCTTCCTCGCCCGGCGCGCCGCGCGGCGGGCGGGCCAGGCGGCGCTACCCCTGGTCTACGAGGCGCGCGGCCTGACCGAGGAGACCGAGGCCCTGGTGGGTAACACGCGCGCGGGCGGCATCCTCTACGGGATCAAGCGCCGCCTGGAGGAGCGGGCCATGGGCGCGGCGGATGCCGTGGTCACCATCAGCGAGGGCATGCGCGCGGACTTCGCGCGGCGCGGCGTGCCGGCCGGGAAGATCCACGTCGTGCCCAACGGCGTGGATTGCGAGGCCATCCAGCCCCCCGCGCGCGACGCGGCCCTGGCCGCCGCGCTGGGGCTCGCCGAGGGCCGGACGCTGGGCTACATCGGCAGCCTCGGCCGCCTGGAGGGCCTGCCCTGGCTCGTGGAGCGCCTGGCCGAGCTGCCGGACGACTGGCGCCTGGTCATCGTCGGCGACGGGCAGGACCGGCCGGTCCTGCTGGCGCGCGCCGGGGCCCTGGGCCTGACCGGCCGCGTGACGGCGCCGGGATCCGTGCCCCACGCCGCGGTGGGCCGCTGGTACGGGATCATCGACTACTTCGTCCTGCCGCGCCCGAGCCTGCGGGTCACGGAGCTGGTCACGCCCCTCAAGCCCCTCGAGGCCATGGCCGCCGAGCGGGTCGTCCTGGCCAGCGACGTGGGCGGCCACCGCGAGATCATCGACGACGGCGCCAACGGGCTGCTCTTCCGCCGGGGCGATCCGCGAGCCTTCGTGGCCCGCGTGACGGAGCTGGCCGCCCAGCCCGCGCGGCGCCGCGAGCTGGGCGCCGCCGCCCGCCGCTGGGCGCGGGCCGAGCGCGACTGGACGCGCCTGGCGGAGCGCTACGAGGCCGTCTACGCGGACGCGGCGGCGAGCGCGGCCCGCCGCGGCGGGAAGGGGGCGACGCGGTGAGGCGGCCGCTCGGCGTCGTGATCCTGTCCCAGTACTTCCACCCCGAGGTGGGCGCCACCCAGACGCGCGCCCGCGAGCTGGCCCGCGCCTTCACCCGCGCGGGCCACCGCGTGACGGTCATCGGCGAGTTCCCCAACCACCCCCACGGGGTGATCCCCGCCTCCTATCGCGGGAAGCTCTACGAGTGGGACGCGCTGGACGGCTTCCGCGTCCTGCGCGTGCGCGTGGCGGCCAGCCCCGTCAAGAGCTTCCGCACGCGCCTGGCCTTCTACGCATCCTACGCGTTCATGGCCGCGCTCGCGGGCTGCAAGCGCCTGGGCCGCGTGGACCTGGTGCTCGCGACCAGCCCGCCCCTGCCCGTGGCCGCGGCGGGGCTGGCCCTGGCCGACCTGCGCCGCGCGCCCTTCGTCATGGACGTGCGCGACCTGTGGCCCGACGCCGCCGTGGCCCTGGGCGAGCTGAGCCGGCCCTGGATGATCCGCGCCGCGGCGCGCCTGGAGCGCCGGCTCTACCGGCGCGCCCTCCTGGTCACGGCCGTCACGCGGGGCTTCGTGGAGGCCATCGCGGCCAAGGGCATCGACCGCGCCAAGCTGCACTGGGCGCCCAACGGCACCTTGCCGGAGCTGTTCGCGCCCGAGCGCGGCGACGCCGGCCTGCGCGCGCGCCTGGGCCTGGAGGGCCGCTTCCTGGTGACCTTCGCGGGGCTCTTCGGCATCGCCCAGGGCATGGACTTCCTGCTGGACCTGGCGGCCAGCTACCGGGACGATCCGGGCATCGCCTTCCTCTTCCTCGGCGACGGCCCCCTGCGCGCCCGCATGGCGGCGCGGGCGAGCGAGGAGCGGCTGGACAACGTGGTGCTGCACCCCCAGGTGCCGCCGGAGGAGGCGGCGCCCTTCCTCAACGCCTCGGACCTGCTGCTGGTGCCGCTTCGCGACGATCCCGTCTTCGCCACCTTCGTACCCAGCAAGCTCTTCGACTTCCTGGCCTGCCGGCCGCCGGTGCTGCTGGCGGTGCCGGGCGAGGCCGAGGCCATCCTGCGCGAGAGCGGAGGCGGCGTGGCGGCCCGCCCCGAGGATCTCGCCTCTTTCCGGTCCACCATCGAGGCGGTGCGCGCGGACCCGGCCGCGGCGGCGCGCATGGGCGAGGCCGGCCGGCGCTTCGCCGTGTCGCGCTTCGCGCGGCCGCGCATCATGGACGAGCTGGTGGACGCCGTCGAGGCGAGGCTGGCAGCGCGCTGAGGGCGCGGACCCGGTCGACCGGCCGCCGCCGGCGCGTGCGCTCCGCATCCGCGCCGCCAGGCGAATCCGCGCGCCGCGGCGTCAGCGGCCGGGCGCCGGGCTCTCGCCGGCGAAGACGGGCAGGAAGGCCAGCAGCAGCCGCACGCCGAAGCCATTGGGCACCGCGGGCGTCAGGTCGCGCTCCCTGAGGGTGTGGACGGCGCCGGCGATATCCAGGTGGATCCACGGCCGCTCCCCCACGAAGCGCTCGAGGAACTTCCCGGCGATGCTGGCGCCGCCGTAGCGTCCGCCGGAGTTCTTCAGGTCGGCCACCTCGCTCTCCAGCTTCTCGGCGTACTCCGCGAAGAGGGGCAGGGGCCACAGGCGCTCCCCCACGTGTTCGCCGCAGACCTGGAGGGGTACCTGCCAGGCGGCGCCGGCGGCGTTGGCCATCATGCCGGCGGCCTCGCCGCCGAGGGCGATGGTGCAGGAGCCGGTCAGGGTGGCCACGTCGATGATCAGGTCGGGATCGAAGGTGCCGGCGTAGTCCAGCGCGTCGGCGAGTAGGAGGCGGCCCTCGGCGTCGGTGCTGATGACCTCCACCGAGAGGCCACTCCGCGTGGCGAGGATGTCGCTGGGCCGGTAGGCGGCGCCGTCCGGCATGTTCTCGACGGCGGGAACCAGGCCCACCACGCGCAGGGGCAGGTCGCGCCCGGCCAGGACCCGGAAGACACCGAGGACGGCCGCGGCGCCGCCCATGTCCGCCTTCATCTCCGGCATCTTGTCGGCGGTCTTGATCGTGAGCCCGCCGGAGTCGAAGGTGACGCCCTTGCCCACGAGGCAGAGTGTGCGCGCGGGCCGTTCGATGGCCTGCGGCTGGTACTCGAGCACCACCAGGCGCGAGGGCTCGGCGCTGCCACGGCCCACGGCCAGCAGGGCGCCGAAGCGCTCGGCGGCAAGGGCGTCCTCGTCCAGGACGCGGCAGGCGATGCGTCCGCCCGAGCCGGCGGCGATGCGCTCGGCCTCCGCGGCCAGGCGGCGCGGCGTCACCTCGCTGGCCGGCGCGCCCTCGAGGTCGCGGGCGTAGAGGGTGGCCGCCGCGTCTGCCTCGGCGCGCGCGGCCTCCGCTTCCAGGGCGGCGAGATCGGCGCCGGCCGGCGCTAGGAGGGAGACGGCATCCAGCCGGTGAGCGCGCCGGGACTCCTCGCTGATGTAGCGGTCGTACCGGTAGCCGGCCAGCGCCAGGGCCGCCACCAGTTCGCCCGCGTGGGCGCCGGCGGGCAGGATGAACGCGGCCCGCCGGGCGGACTCGCCGGCGAGTAGCTTCCGGGCGGCGGCGCCTGCCGCGCGCCAGGCGCGGGGATCCAGCTCCCCGCGCGGTCCCAGGCCCGCCAGGATCCAGCGGGCGGGCGTGCGGGCGCCGTAGACCAGCTTGGCGGCGCCGCGCGCGCCGGCGAAGTCGCCGAGATCGCGCACGCGATCCAGGAGCGCCGCGTCGGCGGCGGCGGCGCCGCCGAGGTCCGGCGCCTCGCCCGCGCAGGCGAAGACCACCACGTTCTCGTGGCCGTCAAGGTGGCTGGCAGGCGCGAGGCCGTCTCCTCCGTCCGCGATGGTCGCGATCGTTATCTTCATGCCCGTCCTCCTTCGTCGCGCGCGTGCGGATCGGCGTCGGGCTCCCAGGACCGGCGGCTCTCGAACTCCCAGGAGACCAGCAGCAGCGCCGCCATGCCCAGGGCGGCGAGCCCCACCCAGTTCGGCACGGAGGCCAGCTCGCCGCCGGCGTAGGAGTGCAGGCCGCTGAGGAAGTAGTTGACGCCGAAGTAGGTCATGATGACGGCGGCGATGGCCGCGAAGCTGCCGGCCGCCGTGGGCCAGGGCCGGGCCAGCCCGGGCAGGAAGCGGAAGTGGGCCACGGCCGCGTAGACGAGGATGCTCACCAGGCTCCAGGTCTCCTTGGCGTCCCACCCCCAGTAGCGTCCCCAGGACTCGTTGGCCCAGACGGCGCCGAGCACGGTGCCGACGCTGAGCAGGGCCAGGCCGGCCAAGAGCACGCGCTGGTGCACCCCGTGCAGGCGGCCGATGGCGGCGCGCAGGGGCGCGCGGTCGGGCCCCTTGCCCAGGTGGAGCAGGAGGACGACGGCGGCCAGGAGCGCCGACAGCCCGAGGAAGCCGTAGCTGGCCGTCACCACGGTGACGTGGATGATGAGCCAGGGCGAGTCCAGCACCGGCACCAGGGGGCCGATGGCGGGATCGAAGAAGGCCAGCAGGCTCACGCCCAGCACGCCGGCCGTGAGCAGCGCGCCCAGGGCGGCGACGAGGCCGGTGCGCTCGCGCCGCTCGAAGAGCAATCCCGTCAGAGCGACGATGAGACTGATCCAGACGAGGGTCTCGTAGCCGTTGCTCAGCGGCGCGCGGCCCGCCGCCAGCCAGCGCAGGACGAAGCCGCCCAGCTCGGCCAGGAAGGCCAGGGCCAGCAGCAGGACGCCCGCCAGGTAGAGGGGGTGGCGCAGCGTGTAGCCGCTCTCGCGCCGACCGGCGAGAGCCGCGAGGTAGACGCCCAGCAGCAGGATGCCCGCCACCAGGTAGGGCCAGATGACGCGGCGGAAGGGCGCCGTGCGGTTGAGCAGGAGCTCGGCGCCCAGGGCCGCCGGCGACGGGATGACGGCGGCGCCGTGCTCGTGCTGCAGCGCCTGGTGGGCATCGGCGGCGGCGATGATGGCCGCCTCGTCGCCCGCGGCCAGGGCGTCCAGGAGCATCGCGTTGGCCGCGAGGAAGGGCGCGCGGTCCTCGGGTCCGAGGCGCGCCGCCAGCTCCTCGATGCCGAGCCAGGCGCGCCGGGGATCGCCCGGCAGCGGGTACAGGCGCAGCGTGGCCTGCCGCGTGGTCATCAGGAAGAGCTGCGCGCGCTCGTTGAAGCTCAGCAGCATGCGCTGGGCGCGGCGCAGATCGCGGTTGGGGGTGCGCAGGGCCTCGTCCACGGCGGCGCGCAGGCGGTAGCCGCCGTCCTCGTCGACGAGGCGGGCGGCGCTGACGTGGGTGGCGTCGGGGTCCAGGCCGAGGCGGGCCTTGAGCTCGGCGCTGCGCACGGCGATCACCGGGCGGTCCCACCAGGCGCCGGGATCGAGGGCCCAGCCGAGCACGAGATCCAGGGGATCTCGCCCCCCGAAGCGCTCGCTGCGCGTGACCTTGATGGCCAGCTCGCGGCTGAGGGTGTCCAGGGGCTTCATGCGTCCCTGGTAATCCTGCACGAGCAGGGGGCGCAGGGCGGCGCGCGCGGGAGGCGTCAGCGCGAGCGCGTCGCCCTGCGCCGGGCCGGCGGCGGCGCTGTCCGGCGACGGCGACGACCCGGCATCCGCCGTCGCGACGACGGGGGACGCGAGCGCGAGCGCCAGCAGCAGCGCGGCCAGGGCCGACGGGACGGCCGCTCGCTGCCGGGCGGCCGGCGTCCCGCGTCGCCTCGCGGCGCCGCACCCACGCCGCCTCACGAGACCCTCTCCCCGGTGGCGGCCGGCGTCGCCAGACGGCGGACGAGGACCAGCGCGAAGCCCAGGGTCAGCAGGGCGTAGCCGATGTAGGTGGGCCAGCGGCCGGGATCGTGGCTGACCTGGAGGACCGTGCCACGCAGGTCCTCATCATAGGAGGCCTGGAAGTGCTTGTAGCCCCGGTGGGTGAAGGGATGGTTCATCCAGACGCGCACGGGGCGGCCGGCGATGCCCCGCTCCGGGTCGACCAGCTGCAGCCGGCTCTCGTAGCCGGCGGGATTGTCGCTGCCGGGGTAGGTCTGCAGCCGGAACTCGTCGAGCCGGAGGCGGTAGGGCAGCGGCACGCGGCGCGGGCCGTAGGCCAGGTGCAGGTCGCGGCCGCCCAGGCGCAGCGCCGTGCCGCCGGGCCCGGCGGGGCCGCTCTCGTCGTAGCGCACGACGGCCTCGGCGAACCGGCCGGCGGCGTCCGCGACGCGCACGCGCAGGGCCGGCGGGTCGCCGGGATCCTCGCTCAGGACGGGCTCCAGGCGCGCGGCGGGCATGATCGCCACGGGCAGCAGGGCGAAGTCCCCGCCGCGCAGCAGGAGCTGCGGCGCCACCGTGAAGCTGTCGCCGGCGGCCACGGCCCGCACCGGCTCCCCCGTGTCCAGGTCCAGGACCTCCACGGCGAAGTTGGCGCGCGCCCGCAGCGGCCCGCCGGCGGCCAGGGCCAGGTCCAGCCGGCGCTCGTAGTCGTAGCGCAGCTCCACCTCGGGGACCGCGTCCCCGCCGCCCGCGTGCTCCATGGTGAAGTCGGGGAAGTAGGCGAAGAGGACGCGATCGCCCCGGCGTCCGTCGGGCGCCTCGACCTGCACGCGAAGCATGGGATTGGCCATGTCCCCGGGTTCGGGATTCTCCCCGCGCCGGGCGTAGTCCGCGTGGAACTCGACGATGCGGACGAACCAGCCGCCGCGCAGTCCGGCGCCGGCGTCCACCCCCGGCGTGACGGGCAGCGCGGCCGCCTCGCCGTTCACGCGCACGCTCAGGATGCCATAGGGCGCCGCCTCCGGCGCGACGGGCAGGGCGGCGCCGTCCAGGAAGTGCAGCCGCACACCGTCGATGACGTTGCTCTCGCCGGCGCTCAGGTGCCGGTGCGCAACGCCGCCGTCCTCGGCCGTCGCGAAGCGCAGGGCGGGCCGGCCGCTGGCCGCGGGCACCAGGGCTTCGGCGTAATGCGGCCAGAAGCCTGTGACGGCGAGGTGATACTCCTCGCCGCCCGCGCGGAGCCGGTGGCGCTCGTCGGCGGGCCCGGCGCGCCACAGGCGCAGGGGCCGGGCGTCCCAGTCCCCGCCCGCGCCCAGGTGGACATGGTCGCGCGTGGACTGCATGGCGTCGGCGGTCTCGCCGACGCGGATGGCCAGGAAGCCCTCCTGCCCGAGGTGGCGGGTCAGCGCCGCGCTGGCGAGGATGACGAGGAACGAGAGGTGCAGCAGGAAGCCGCCCAGCTGCGCGGGACGGGATGGCAGCCGCAGGACGAGTGAGGCGATCAGGTTGAGGGCGAAGGCCGCCAGGAGGATCTCGAACCAGGCCGTCTCGTAGACGAGGGCCCGGGCGGCCGGGGTGCCCAGGCGGGCCTCGACGAAGGTGGCCGCGGCGACCGCCGCCGCCGCGGCCAGTCCGAGGATGACGGCGATCCGGAGAGATCCCAGC
The DNA here is from genome assembly GCA_016933175.1 of Candidatus Krumholzibacteriota bacterium. Taxonomy (GTDB): domain Bacteria; phylum Krumholzibacteriota; class Krumholzibacteriia; order JACNKJ01; family JACNKJ01; genus JAFGBK01. The sequence continues at coordinate 23,289 of JAFGBK010000025.1, forward strand.
GCGCGGAGGAGGGCGCGCTTCCGGCCTGGCTCGCTCACGGGCATCGTCCTCGCTTCCTGCGCGGCGCGGCGGCGCCGCAGCGACAGCGGGCTCATTCGCCGTCCGCCGCGCGGCCGGCCTTGCATCGCCGGCGCCGTCGAGGTAATAAAGCACAGCGTCGAAAGGAGCTTCAACCTTGGAGAATCGGAGCGCGCCATACCCCATCGTCCGCCTCGACGAGGCGCGGATCCGCCTCGTGCGGCTGCCGGGCCTGGCCGCGCCGCTGCGCCTGGCCGTGCCGCCCTCCCCCGACGCGCTGCTCGAGCGCATGGACGTGGACGCGCCCGGCGCCGAGGAGCGCATCCCCTACTGGTCGGAGCTGTGGCCCAGCGCCGAGGGGCTGGCGCGCTTCCTCCTGGCCGGCCGCGGGCCGCGGCGCCCCGGCCGCGTCCTCGAGATCGGCTGCGGGCTGGGGCTGGTCGGGCTGGTCGCCCTGCGCCTGGGCTGGGACGCGACGCTGACGGACAAGGAGCCCGAGGCCGTCCGCTGGGCGCGCCGCAACCTCGCGCTCAACCACCTGCCGCCGGCGCGCGCGCGCATCCTGGACTGGCGCGACCCGCCGCACGAGCGCTGGGACACCATCCTCGCCGCCGACGTGCTCTACGAGCGCCCCTTCGGCGCCGCGCTGGCCGCCTTCTTCCAGTCGGCGCTGGCGCCCGGCGGCCGGGCCCTCGTGGCCGAGCCGGGCCGTCCCGTCGGCCAGCGCTCCCTGGCGGATCTCGGAGGATCCTTCGCGGTGCGCCCGCAGCCCGTCCGCACGGCGGGGGCCCGCGTGCGCGTGCTGGTCATCGAGCGCGCCGCGCCGGTGGCGCGCGGCCGCTAGGTGTCGAAGCGCGGATCCAGCTCCAGGCCGGCCAGGAGCCAATCGTGGAGGCGGCCGTTGCTGGCGAGGATCTGCCGCCCCGACAGCGCGTCCTCGTGGCCGCGCAGGTCCGTGACGCGGCCACCGGCCGCGCGCACGAGGAAGCTGCCCGCGGCCACGTCCCAGGGATTGAGCCCCATCTCCCAGAAGCCGTCCAGGCGCCCGGCGGCCACGAAGGCCAGGTCCAGACAGGCGGCGCCCGCCCGGCGCACGCCGCGCGTGGCGTGGAGCATGCGGTCCAGGTTGCGCAGGTTGACCTCGGCGCGCACGCTGCGCGAATCGGCGAAGCCCGTGGCCAGGAGCGCGTGGCGGGGCTCGCCGCGCGCGCTCACCCGCAGGGGCTCCCGGCGGCCGTCGGGCGTGTCCAGCCAGGCGCCGCCGCCCGCCCAGCCGTGGAAGGTCTCGGCCAGGCGCGGCGCGTGGATGGCGCCCAGCACGGGCGCGCGGTCGCGCACCAGGGCCACGGAGATGGCGAAGAAGGGGTGGCGGTAGGCGTAGTTGGTCGTGCCGTCCAGCGGATCGACGATCCAGGTCGGGCCGCCGGCGGCGCCGGTCCGCGCCCCCTGCTCTTCGCCCAGGAAGCCCGCGCCGGGCAGCAGCCCGTCGAGCAGGCGGGCCAGGCGCGCCTCGCTCTCCGTGTCCACCCAGGAGACCAGGTCGCGCTCCCCCTTCTCGGCCACGCGCTCCGGATCCAGGCCGCCGAAGTGGGCGAGCTGGAAGTCGCCCACCTCGCGCAGGCCTGCCAGCAGGCGCGCATGGCGTTCCTCGTCCCAGGGCAGGGATGCTTCCACGGGGCCTCCTTTCCTCGACCGGCCGGGGCTGCTAGGATAGCGCCGCCGCTCACCCCGCGCCAAGGAGAGTCCGCATGACCGCCTCGCGCGTCCACCGCGTCAGCGACGGCACCTTCCGCCTGGACGGCGGCGCCATGTTCGGCGTCGTGCCCCGCGTCCTGTGGGAGAAGGCGCGCCCGCCCGATGCGCGTAACCGCATCCTGCTCGGACTCAACTGCATGCTCGTGGCGGGGCCGGACTACCTCGCCCTGGTGGACACGGGCCTGGGCGACAAGCGGGGCGCGCGCTTCGCGGACCTCTATGACGTGGACCGGAAGACGACCCTGGCGGGCTCCCTGGCCGACCTCGACGTGGCGCCGGCGGACGTCACCCACGTCGTCCTCACCCACCTGCATTTCGACCACTGCGGGGGCAACATCCGTCGCAACGCCGCCGGCGAGCCCGCGCCCGCCTTCCCGAACGCCCGCCACTTCGTCCAGCGCGGCGAGTGGGAGGACGCCGCGCGCGGCGCGCCGGGCGCGGACGACTACCTTCCGGCGGGCCTGCGCGTCATCGAGGCGGCGGGTCTGCTGGACCTTGTGGACGGCGAGGCGTCGATCCTCCCCGGCCTGACGCTGTTGCCGACGCCGGGCCACACGCGCCACCACCAGTCCGTCCTCGTGCGGACGCCGCGCGGCGCGGTCCTGTTCGCCGGCGACCTGATCCCCACCGCCAGCCATCTCGCCCCCGCCTGGAACATGGCCTACGACCTCTACCCCGTCACGACGCGGGAGACCAAGGGCCGCGTCCTGGCGCGGCTGCGCGAGGAGGGCTGGCGCCTGTTCCTGGAGCACGAGCCGGGGCCCTGCTGCGGCGACGTGGCGTGGGTCCCCCACAAGGACGGGGAGCGGCCGGAGTTCCGGCCGCTCCCCTGCGAGTCGCTCTAGGCGCCCGCGCCCTAGACCTGCGAGAAGAAGTAGGGCTTGAGGGCCTGCAGGCGGTCGACGTACTCGTCCGGGTAGAGCCACCAGACGGCGCCGGCCGCGCTGGACAGCAGGCTGTTGCCGTCCTGGGGCGTGAAGCAGTAACCGCGCACCGACCGGCCGTCCTCGCTGACGTGCAGCGTCGGCACGGCGAAGACCGTCTGGTTGAGGATGCGGCCGTAGTGGCCGTGGTCGCGGCCGAAGCTGAAGACCACGCCGGAGCTGCTCTGATCCGTGCGCGCCACGCGGTCGTTGCTGCGCAGCTGGTCGATGACGGTCTCCTTGTCCGACGGCCGCCGCAGCTTCAGCTCGAAGTAGATGATGTGCATGTACTGCGTGTTGACCTTCATGGCGCTGCTGAACAGGTCCAGGTCCAGGTTCTTGGTCTTGTAGAGGTGGTAGGCGTCGCGCGCGTGGTGGGTGCCGAAGCGGGGATCGCCGTGCTTGCCCACCTCCGGCGCCGGGATGAACTTGCCGGCCTGGCTGATGTCATTGGCGCGGCGGATGCAGACGAAGCGCCCCTCGATGAGGTTGTCGTCGCCGTGGGGCTCCAGGGCGATGTTCTGGATGATGGCGGCGATGTTGTGCGTGTTGCAGCTGACGACCTGGATGAAGTTGTCCTCGCCGTGCCGCAGCGTCTCGTCGTTGATGCCCCGCGCGAAGGGCTTGCCGAAGCCGAACTCGCTGCCCTGGGCCATGAAGAGCTTCTTGCCGTTGGCGAACTTGCTGTAGACCTTCTCCTTGCGGTCGTTGCCCGAGGGCGTGCAGTCGATGACGACCTGCGCCCGCTCCATGGCCTCGTCGCCGCCCAGGCTGGGCTCGAGATCCATGTCCACGAATCCCTGGCGCGCGTCGTCGTCGACGCAGAGCCGGGCGCCGCGGCGCAGCAGGTTCTTGATCTTCGGCTGGTCGAGCGGAGTCGGCGTCCGCTTGTGGAAGGTCACCTCGTCGATGCCCAGGGCCTCCTTCTGCGCGCAGAGCAGGCCGATCAAGGGCTCGCCGATCGTGCCGGTCCCGACGACGTGGACGATTCGCTTCATCGTGATCCCCTTCCTGTAGGGCTCCTTGGTATGACGCGGCTGTATATGCGCCGCATGATACCGGCCGAACGGGGTCTGCCGGTGTGCTCGGGCCCGCCCCGCCAGGAGGCGGGCTCAGTCGTCGCCTTGCTGGCCGCGGCCGCCGGAGCTGTCCTCGAGGCGCAGGCGCCGGCTCTTGCGGCCCTGCCGGTAGATGGTCTCCTGGAGCACGTCCTCGAGCATGTCGGCGTTCTTCGCGGCGTTCACCGCCACGGCGGTGGTCGAGTCGATCGCCACCACCTGGCGCCACTCGTTGATGGCCTCGCGGTAGATGTTCGCCTCCGCGAAGGCCACGCCGAGGTTGTAGTGGGCGTCCTGGCAGTCGGGATCCAGGGCCAGGGCCCGGCGGTAGTAGTCCACGGCCACGTCGTAGTGGCCCTGGTTGTAGTGGCTGGCGCCGATGTTGCAGATCGTCGTGATGTCCTGCGGATCGATGTCCAGCGCCCGCTCGTACCAGGCGACGGCCTGCTCGAAGTCCTCCTTCTCGTCGTAGAGGGCACCGACGCTGCCGACGGCGGCCAGGTAGCGCGGCGCCTTCAGGGCCGCGTTCTCGTAGGCGAACAGGGCGCTGTCCAGGTAGTTGCTCCCCTGTCCCGCGGTCGCCAGGTCGTAGAAGGAGTCCCCCAGCAGCTTGGAGACGACGGCGTTCTCGGGATCGGCCCGCAGGTCGCTCTTGACCGCCTCGACGCGGGCGAAGGGCTCGAGGGGCTCGTAGAGCTCCCAGCGGGCGCGGCCCAGCAGGTTGGGCAGGCGCGCGTCATCCGGGTGCCTGGCCATCAGCGCCTCGAGGCGCTGGACGCGCTCGGCCGCCGGCAGACCCTCGAGCGCGGCGAGCTGCTTCTCCGACAGCGGGCCGCCGCAGCCGCCCAGGACCAGGGCCAGCAGAACGATCGACATCAGGCGCTTGCGCATCGTGTTACCTCTGCTCCGGCTCAGAAGGGTGTCGTCCGTTTCATCCAGATCTCCGACGTGCGCAGGCTCAGGGCGAGGCCCCAGCGGCTCTCGCCCCCGCCGCCGTCCACCGAGAGCTGCTGCCAGAAGAACGCGAGGTCGATCGAACCGCGTCCCTCCTGCACGTCGACGCCCGTTCCCAGGCTCAGCAGCAGCTCGTCCACCCGCTCGCCGCTCAGGGGGTCCGGGCGGGGAAGCCGGCCCAGCCGCAGGCCCAGGCGAATGGGGATCACGCGCGGCGGCAGCGGCCGCCGGCGCTCGCGGCGGATGAGGTACTCCAGCCCCAGGGCCGCGCGGCTGACGTCCGCCAGGGGATCGGCGGGCAGGGGCGATAGATAGGTGTCCCAGTCCGTGTAGCTCCACTGCAGGGACAGGATCAGGGCGTCGCCGAAGGGCGCGGCCAGGCCCACGCCCCAGGCGGCGGGCATGTGGCCACTGAGGGGCCGCACCGCCGTGGCGTCGACGCCGGCCGTCTCCAGGCGCTCCTCGCCGGTCAGGTCCGCCGCCGTCTCGTAGCGCAGGGAGGCCTGGACGCCGCGCGGGAGCCGGGCCTGCAGGCCGAGGATGGCGCCGGTGCCGTGCCAGCGCCCCAGGCGCCGCACGCGGCGGTCCCGGTAGTGCAGGTCGGGATTGTCGTAGACGCTGACGTCGGGGAAGTCGTAGATCCACTCCTGCTCCAGCTTGCCGCGCAGCAGGGAGGCCGCCAGACCGAGGCGGAGACGGTCCGTGGGCTCCCAGGCCAGGCTCAGGGGGAAGCGGTGCAGCCCGCCCTCCTGGTAGTAGTCCAGCTCGTAGACGACCTCGCCGATGTCCACGGGCAGCGAGAAGCTGCCCCGCGAGCGCGTGTCGGCGCGGTAGCCCAGGCCCAGGCGCAGGCCATGGGGCATGGGCAGCACGACCTGGAAGGCGGGGAAGTCCTGGCGGGTCTCGTCCCAGGTGGCCCCGCCGCCGAGATCGCGCCAGGCGCGGCGCAGCTGGATCACCGTCGAGAAGGTGAAGCCCTCCAGGGCCAGCAGCTGGGCCGGATTGGCCGGCAGCCCGCTCTCCAGGTCCCAGCGCGCCTCGGCGGCGCCGCCCAGGGCGAGGGAATGGGCATCCAGGGGCAGCAGGGGTTCGCCGGGCGTGCCCATCTCCCAGATGCTCTCGGCGCGGCCGCCCGCGGGCAGGGCGGCCAGGAGGATCAGGGCGAGTCCGAAGGCCGCGCGCCTACTCATAGTCGGGCCGCCAGGTGTAGAAGATCTCCAGCCGCGGCCGGTCCGCGGGATCGGCGGTATCGACCAGGTACTCCAGGCTCCGCGGCCGGTCCTCGCGGCCGTCCAGGTAGAGGATGAGCCCGTGGTCCTCGTCCTCCCCCGCCGCCACGTTCTGCAGCCAGCTCGTCAGGGGCAGGGGCAGGGGATCGCGCAGCTCCACGCGCAGGATGGAATCCGCGTAGGGGTGCTCCCGGAAGATGTCGATCCAGGAGTCGAGGAGGATGCCGTCCACCTCGCCGGGCGGCTGGGGGCCGTCCTCGTCCGAGGCGTAGAGGTTCAGGGTCAGCCCGCCCTCGCTGGCCGGCAGGCCCGCCGACTGGTTGTCGTTGCGATCCCTGGGGCTCATGCCGAAGAGGCTGCTGCTGTCGGCCGCGAAGTACAGACGGCCGCGAATGACCATGAGCTGGCGCCCCTCCTCCCAGCCGGGCAGAAAGCGGGGGAAGCTGTCCAGGCAGCCGAGGTCGACGTGGCAGACGCGCGGCAGGCCCGTGGCCAGCACCAGGCGCCCCGTGAGGTCCTCGGGGCTCTGCCGGTCCAGGACCTGCGCGTCGAGCCAGCAGTCGCGGCTGGCGCCGGCCTCGCCCCCCGTGCCGTCGTCGTAGCGGATCTTGAGGACGGCCTCGCTCTGGCCCTCCTCCAGCTCGGAGCCGCGTGCGATGACGCGGATCATGCCCGTCTCGCCGCCCGCGATCTCCATGGCCAGGCAGAGGGTGTCGCCGGCCGCGATCCAGTCCGCCAGGAAGTCCTCGGGCAGCCGGAAGCCCTCGCCGGCGGGCGTCTCCAGGATGAAGGGCTCGTAATCGAGGGTGCCGTCGCCGCGGCGCAGGGGCACCTGCACGGCGTCGTCGAGATCGAGGGGGCAGGTCAACGGCGTCGCCGTGTCGGGCGGGCCGGGCAGGTGCCACAGGCGCACCAGGACGTCCCGGCCCAGGTCGGGATTGTCGTCGTCCTGGACATGGACGGCATCGGGATCCGCGAAGGACAGGCCCAGGTAGACCTGGGTCAGGTCGGCGGCCAGGTCCTCCCAGCCGGACAGGTCGAAGCACCAGAGGGCCTCGCCCCGGAAGCCCGTGGGCGGATCGTAGCCGATGAACAGCATCTCCGGCTCGTAGAGGGCGATGGGCTCCTCCCAGGCCGTGACGGCCAGACCCAGGGAATCCGCCCCGGCCAGGCGCCAGATGCGGACGTCCTCGGGAATGTCCTGCTCGATCACCTCGGGTCCCAGGGGTGTGGATCCGGGTTCGAGGCAGCCAGTGAGCAGTGCGATGAACACGACAAGGAGGAGTCGGCGTTGCACGTCGGTCTTCCGCTCGGGTGGATCAGGATGCCATTGTCGCCTTGGTGACAGAGGGTTAGCACAGCGGCGGGCCGCAGGCAAGGGTCATGTGCCCGCGGGCGCCGCCCGGGTTCCCGCGCGGCGCTGGCGGCGGCGGCGGGCGTCCGGCTGGCGGCGGCGGCGGCGGCGACGGATCCGCGCGGGACGTCCGCGGGGATCAGAAGCGGCTGACCAGCACCAGCTCGACGCCATCGAAGGCCGGCTCGTAGCGGCAGACGCCGCCAATGCAGATGTGCCCCGCGCGCCGCTGGCCGGCGAACAGGCGCATCTCGTGCCGCTCGCCGAGGGTGGCCGCCACCTGCGCGCCCAGCCAGACGTCGCGCTCCCGCTGCTGGTTCTCCAGGAGCTGCTGCTCGCGCGACCAGTTGACGGCCTCGCCGATGACCGAGAAGGTCCAGCCCGCGGGGTCCTCGAACTCCAGGGTCAGGAACTCGTCATCGTACTCTCCCGCCAGCTCGCCGTTCTTGTGCTGGTGCTCCCAGATGGCCACCAGCTCGCCGCGGGGCAGGGCGACGCGGGCATCGAACACCAGGGTGAGGTAGTGGTCCCACTCCCAGCGGGGGCCGGCCAGGCCGCCCGCGTCCACGGGCAGCTTCTGGAAGTCGACGATCGCGTGCAGGTGCTCCAGGGCCGGCAGGCCGTCCGTGTCCCACTCCAGGAAGGCCTCGCGGTAGTCGCCACCGCCGCGCGCGCCGTCGATGGACTTGGTCGTCGCGTAGGAGGCGAGGAAGCTGCCGGCCGGCGTCGTCAGGGACAGGTCGGCGAGCAGGCCCTCCTCGTCGTCGGGATCCAGCTCGTGGGGATGGCGGTTGAGCAGCGTCGCCCGCTGGTCGTGGATGAGGGCCGGCGGCTGGTTCATGAGCTTCTGGTCCAGGGTCTTCAGCGCAATCTCCCGGTAGCGCTTGTAGCCGGCGTAGAGGCTGAACCGGTCGGCGACGAAGGAGCCCTCGAGGACGTGGCCCCGACCCTCCACGCGGTCCGGCTCGTCGGGCAGCAGCCGCGCGCCCTCCCAGTCGAGCTGGAGCCGGCCGTGGCCGAAGCTGGCGCGCAGGCCCTGGATCTGCGGGCGGGCCGACTGGTCGGGCCGCTCGAGGCTCAGGAAGGAGACGCCCAGGCGCAGGGGCCCCTGCGCGACGCCCAGGTCGCCGCCGCTGAAGCGATCGGCGCGGTGGCGGTCGCCGGTCTCGAGCTGCCCCGACTCCGTGCGGCCCGTGAGCAGGGAGGCCTGCCAGTCGTCGGCGTAGTGTTCGAGAAGGAGACCGTCGAGGTTGGTGTCCACGCGCAGGTCGCGGTTCTCGTAGCTGCGGAAGACCAGGCCGCGTCCCAGCAGCTTGGTGAAGGTGCCCACGCGCAGGCGCGTGTCGTCCAGCTCCAGCTCGGCGTAGCGGTGGGTGATCCCCTCGCTGGCCTCGGCGTCGTCCGAGACCACGGGGTCGGGCGGCGCGAAGGAGGAGTAGCGCAGGCCCAGCGCCCAGCCCTCGCCCAGCAGGCTCAGGTCGAACCAGTCCTCGATGATGTCCTGCTCCGCGACGGTGTCACGGCTGGCCTCGAGCTGGTTCTGGGCGGCGAGGCAGAAGTCCTGGGCCGCGGCGCCGCCGGCCGCCATCAGCGCCGCGGCGAGGATCGCCGCGGCGGCGGTCCTAATCATTCGCTTCCTCCGCGGCCTCGCCGCGATCGGCGTCCGCGGCGGCGGTGTCGGCCGCGGCGGGCGCGCCCTCGCCGGCGGCCCGCTGTTCGAGATCGGCGCGGATCAGCTCGGCCCAGGCCTCGGCGTCCTTCGCCCGGTAGCCGGCGCTGCAGCGCAGGACCTCGCCCGCGGCGCTCACCAGCACGTTGTAGGGCACGGCGCGCCCGCCCAGCTTGCGGTGGGCCTCCTGGTTGGGATCCAGGTAGACGGGGAAGGCGATCTTGTGCCGGCTGACGAAGGGCTTGACCTGCTTCTGGCTGCGCGGATCGTCGATGCTGATGCTGATGACGCGCAGGCCCGCCGCCTCCCACTCGGCGGCGAACTCCGCGAGCTTGGGCATCTCCGCCAGGCAGGGCTTGCACCAGGTGGCCCAGAAGTTGATCAGCATCGGCCCCTCGCCGCCGGCGAGCAGGTCGTTCACCTTGATCCGCTCGCCCGCCAGGTCGGTGACGCTGACCGGGGGCAGCTTCTTGGGCGCAGCCGCGGCGCCGCCGGCGACGAGCAGCAGGGCCGCGGCCAGCAGGGGCAGGCTTCTCCGGATGCTCACGGGCTGAGTCCTTTCGCCGGGGGTGAGCGCGTTACTTGAGCAGCGTCATCTTGCCCGCCGCGACCTCCTCGCCGAGGCGGACGCGGTAGAGGTAGACGCCGCTGGGCAGGTCGCGGCCGGCCTCGTCCACGGCCAGGAAGGGCACGGCGTTCTCGCCGGCCATCACCGGCGCCTCGAAGCGGCGCAGCAGCCGGCCGCGCAGGTCCAGCACCTCGATGCGGGCCGTTCCCGCCGCGGGCGCGGCGAAGTGGATCGCGGTCTCGGGATTGAAGGGATTGGGCGCGTTGCCCCGCAGGGTCAGGCGCGCCAGTGCCGGCACGCCGCCCGCGCCCGTCGTGCCGCCCAGCAGCTCGACGGCGCGGTTGAGCAGGGCGCCCTCGATGGCCGGGGCCGCCTCGGGAGCGAAGCCGAAGTAGGCGAACCTCATGCCCTGGGTACGGGTGATAGCCGCCGCCTGCCCGTCGCCGTAGCGGAGGGACACCGCCGCCGGGCCGGCGAGCGCCGGGACCACCACGTCGGGATCCACGTAGCCGGGCAGGAAGGACGAGGCCAGGCCGCAGCCGATGAAGTCGCCGGGCACGCCCGCCACGTCGGTGCTGGCGCTCTCGCCGCGATAGGCCAGCCCGAGCGTGGACTCGAACCAGTCCACCGTGGCCTCGCTCTGATAGACGCTGTTGGTGTCGCAGAGCTCGAAGGCCAGGTCCTGGCCCGCGAGCAGCAGCGGTCCGTCGCCGGCGAGGTAGTCGCCCACGAGGCCGCGGTCCGTCTGGTCCAGGCCGGGTGCCTTCGTGCCGGTCAGCCACAGGACCATGGGAAAGGCCTGGAGGTCGGCCAGGAGGGGCGCCTCGGCGTGGCGCGGCCACACGCCCGCGACGGGCGTCAGGAGGCTGGCCATGGACTGGGCGAAGAACATGCCGTCGCCGTGGCTCGAGCGGTCGTCGACGATCAGGAGGTCGCAGCCCGTGTGGGCGCCCGCGTAATCCAGACTGGCCGAGAGCATCGGGTCGCCCTGGCTGCGGACGGACATGTTCACGACGCCCGTGCCCACCGTGGTGGCGATGGTGAAGTTGATCTTGACGTAAGTGGACTCGCCGGGGTTGAGCATGTGGCTCACGTCGAAGACGTCGGGCGCGTAGCAGTTCTCGCCCACGCAGATGGAGGCCATCCAGCCCGCCGGGAGCCACTCCTCCTTGTGGATGTCGTAGGTGTCGCGCTCATCGCCCGTGTTCGTGAGATTGCCCTTGAGCTCCATGAACGACCAGTCACCGCCCGTGCCGACCAGGTCGACAGCCTCGAAGGTGAAGTCCAGGACCGCCCGCGCCGGCAGGGCGGCCGTACAGATGCAGACCAGAGCCAGTGTGAGTTTGCGCAGCATGTCAGCGACCTCCGTTGGGTTCATGCGCCGCGTCGAGTATGGTCTTGGTCTCGTCATGCTGGACGAAGGCCAGGGCCCTCAGGCTGTCGGCGTTGGCGATACCGAGGTTGGGGGTGAAGACGGCGGTGGCGCCGAAGTCGGCGCCCGGCGTCAGATCGACCGGGACGCCCTGCAGGCCGTCCGTGTGCGTGTTCACGTGGCGCACAACATGACGCCAATCGTTCTGGCCATTCTCGGCCTCATAGTAGATGTAGGTTTCGTAGAGGACGAGGTAGAGGCGCCAGGGCCCCGCGCCGGGAGTCCCGATGACGGTTCCCGCCGCCTCCACCGTGACCGTGCCGCCCTCCTGCGTGCGCGTCACGGTCATCGCGAGCTGCGGCTCGGCGGCCAGGCGCGACTCGATGGCGGCGAGTATGGCGGTGGAGTTGAACTTGTCCACCACCACGTCGCCGTCAACGATGATCTGCGGCGTACTCGATACGCTATAGAAGCTGTAACGCTGATTGTGCACGGAGGGATTGTAGAAAAAGAACGGATCGTAACCGCTGTATGTCTGATGGAAACCGAGTGTATATACTGGCCCCATTGCTTGTGTGATAGCTTCTTCCATCGCAGTACCCGCCGCTGGACAACCGTCGCAGCCGGCACCAGTAAAATCCTCCACGATGACCATGTGCACGGGCAGCGTCTCGCCGCGGAAGCGCAGCGTGTCCTCGGCGCCGGCGGCCAGCGTCACCGTGGTCTCGGCCGGCGCGAAGGACCAGCCGGCCAGGGCCAGGCTCACCGTCAGGGGCGCGCCCGGCGGCACGCTGAAGTCGGCCGGCGTCGTCTCGGCCTGGAGCTGCCCGCCCAGCGTGACGGCGGCCCCCGCCAGGGGCGCCGACTCCGCGTCGCTGGCCAGGACGGTGAGGGCGGCGGTGTCCGTCCCGCCGTCCACACGGACGGGATCCTCCTGGCCGCAGAGCGTGAAGCTCGCCAGGAAGAGCAGCGGTGCGAGGGTCAGCAGGCGCATACTTCGGCGCTGTCCTTTTCGGCCGGCGCAGCCGGAGCTCCGCGTGGTGTTCGATGCTACCCTGTTGCTTTGAATAAGGATAACAAAGGGGATCGCGCGCCCGCAATCGGCAAGCCGCATCGCCCTCGTCGTGAATGGCCTTCAGTGACCTTGCGGGGATGCAACAATCGCCAGCCCGGGCTCCAGGCGGCGGCGCAGGCCGAGGCAGAGATCCAGGGCCTCGACGAGATCCCCGCGACCGGCGCGGTCGCGCCCGTCCAGGGCGGCCAGCGTGCGCGCCACGCCACGCACCTTGCCGCGGGCGCGGAAGCTGGCCCCCGCGCGCTCGAGCTGGGCGTCCAGCCAGGAGCCGCCCTCGGGCTCGGCCGCCACCTCGCCCGCCCGCAGGCGCCGCCAGGCGGCCAGCACCCGCGCGCGCGCCGCGTCCGTGCCGCCGGAGTCCCGGCCGGCCGCCCCATCGACGCCGCCGCCGCCGGCCGCCGCCCCGGCGCGGGGCGCGCCCTCGCTCGCCCGCCAGCGCGGCACCTCCACCACCAGGTCGATGCGGTCCAGCAGCGGGCCCGAGATGCGCCCCAGGTAGGCGCGCACCTGCGCCGGGCTGCAGCGGCAGTGCTCCTCGCCGCGCAGGGCCTGGCCGCAGGGGCAGGGATTCATGGCCGCCACGAGCTGGAAGCGCGCCGGCCAGACGAGGCGCCCCGCGCCGCGGCTCAGGACCAGGCGGCCGTCCTCCAGGGGCTCGCGCAGGGCCTCGCGCACGGCGCGGTTGAACTCGGGCAGCTCGTCCAGGAAGAGCAGGCCGCAGTGGGCCAGGACGATCTCCCCCGGCCGGCCGCCGCGCGACGCGGTGCCCAGGAAGCCCGCCACGCTCACCGTGTGGTGGGGCGCCCGGAAGGGCCGGCGGGGATCGGTGGGATCCAGGCCCGCCACGGAGCGCAGGGCCATGACCTCGCGCCGCTCGTCGCGCGCCAGGGGCGGCAGGAGGTCGGCCAGCACGCGGGACATGAGGGATTTGCCGTTTCCCGGCGAGCCGACGAGGAGCAGGTTGTGCCCGCCGGCGGCGGCCACCTCCAGGGCCCGCCGCACGCGGGGCAGGCCCACCACCTCGGCCAGGTCCAGGGGCGCCCGCCGCCGCGCCGGCCCGTCCTCGCCGGGATCGGGCGGCGGCGCGGCCTCGTGGCGCTCCTCCACCCAGGCCACGGCCTCGGCCAGGTTCTCCAGCAGGCCCACCGGGATGCCGTCCAGGAGCGCCGCCTCGGCGGCGTTGCCGGCGGGCAGGATCAGCCCAGCGGCCCCGGCCCGGCGAGCGGCCAGGCCCAGGGCCAGGGCGCCGCGCACGGGGCGCAGGCGGCCGTCCAGGGCCAGCTCCCCCAGGAGCCACCAGCCGCGGCCCCGCCGCGGCCTGAGCTGACCGGTGACCTCCAGCAGACCCAGGGCCATGGGCAGGTCGAAGGCCGAGCCCTCCTTGGGCTCCTCGGCCGGCGCGAGATTCACCGTCACGCGTCCGCTCGGCGCCTGGAAGCCGCTCTCGCGCAGGGCGCCCAGCACGCGCTCCCGGCTCTCGCGCGTGGCCGCCCCGGCCAGGCCCACCAGGCTCAGGCCGGGCAGGCCCCGCGCCATCTGCACCTCCACGCGCACGGGCACGCCCTCGATGCCTCGCAGGCTGCCTCCCCGCCACTGGCAGTGCATGCCACCTCCCCGTCGGGCCCTGCAAGGACGGGGCCGCCGCGAAGCCGCGGCGGCGCGGCGCCGCGCGGTCCCCGGCCGCTCACCCCGTGCCCGCCCGCGGCGTGGACCGTCAACGGTGTCGCCGGCCCGGCCCCGGCGCACCTCTCGTTTTTCTGTTGACTTGACCAAGGCGCGGGCTAACCTTTTCCACGCTTCCGTACGAAGGGCCCACGCGAGGCCTGGGGCGAGTACCTGCAACCGGTGGTTCTGGGGGCGATGAGCGAGAAGAAGTGGGTCGTATGCGACGAGTGCGGCGGCACGGGCATGATCGAGGACGACGAGTGCCCCTTCTGCCTTGGCGAGGGACGCATCGAAGTCGACGAGGACGAAACCTGGGAGGAGCCCGAGGAGTACGGTGATCTCGACGCCGTGGAAGAAGATGACGACGATTTCGACGATCTGCTGGAGGACATCGACGACGACGATCTCAGCTGATCGCGCCGCGGTCCGCGGCGCGCCGCGCTGAGGACCGCGCCCCCATCCCATCGCCCTGCCGCCCGACGGTCCCCGCCGGGCTTTTTCATGCGCCGCGCCGGCGCCGCTCCAGAGCGAAGAGACAGACAGCCAGCGCCAGCGCCGCGGCCAGGCCGGGCCAGCCCGGCCAGCCGAGTCGATGCAGCGCCAGGGCCGCGGCCGCCGCAGCCAGCGTGAAGGCGTTCAGCGCCAGGACGACGCCGCCCACCGGCAGGCCCCGCGCGGCGAGCCGGTGCGTCACGTGGCAGCGGTCGCCCACGTACAGGGGCCGCCCCTCGCGCCAGCGGATCCAGCACACCGTGGCCGTGTCGTAGAGGGGCACCGCCAGCAGCAAGGGCGCCAAGAGAGGATCCATGCGCGCCCGTCCCACGGCCAGCAGGCTCAGCAGGGCGAGGGAGTAGCCGAGGAAGGTGGAGCCGGCGTCGCCCAGGTAGAGCCGCGCGCGCGGGCGGTTCCACCAGAGGAAGCCCGCCAGGGCGGCCGCCAGGACGACGGACGCCGCCGCCGGGACGCCGGCCCCGGCCCAGGCCAGGACCACGGCCAGGGCCAGGGCCGTCCAGAAGGCCGTCGCGCCCGCCGCAGCGTCCATGTTGTCCAGCAGGTTGAGGCTGTTGACCAGGCCGAGGGTCCACAGCAGGCCCACGGGCAACGCCAGACCGGCGGGCTTCGTCCAGGCGACCAGCTCGGGCCAGAGCAGCAGGGCGGCCAGGACCTGGGCGGCCAGCCGCGGGCCGGGCCGCAGGCCGCCGCGGTCGTCCGCCAGCCCCACGGCCACCAGCACCAGCCCGCCCAGTAGCCAGCGGCCCAGCAGGCCGCCGCCCGCCACCAGCAGCCCGGGGCCCGGATGCATGGCCAGGCCCGCCAGGACGGCCAGGAAGACGGCCACGCCGCCCATGAGGGGCACGGGGCGCTCCTGCAGCTTGCGCGCGCCGGGCGGATCCAGCAGGCGCCACCGCCCGGCCAGCGCCATGGCCGCGCGGCCGAGGGCCAAGGCCAGGACCAGGGCGGCGGAGGCCGCCGCGGCGAGGCGGATCGGGTCGCTCACGCGCCGCCTCCCGGCGTTCTAGATGCCGCGGTAGTGTTCGAGAACCAGCCGCTGCCGGCCCGCCGCCCAGTCCAGGGCCAGCAGGTCCACGCGGCAGGGACCGCGCCAGCCGCGGCGCTGCCGCTCCGCGAGGACCGCCGTGCGCAGGCGCTGCCGCTTCGCCGGCGTGACGCTGGCGGCGGCGTCGCCGAAGCGGTCCGAGCGGCGCAGGCGCACCTCGACGGCCACGAGGCAGTCGGCCTCGCGGGCGAGCAGGTCGATCTCCAGGTGGCGCACGCGGAGGTTGCGCTCCAGGACCTCGAGGCCCGCCAGGGCCAGGAAGCAGGCGGCCAGGTCCTCACCGCGCCACCCCAGTTCCAGCCGGTCGCGGCGCGGCCGAGAGCCAGCGTCCACAGAAGCTCCGTCGGTGGATGGGGCAGGGCCCCAGCCGCAGGAGGGCCTCGCAGTGCTCGGCGCTGCCGTAGCCCTTGTGGCGCGCGAAGCCGTAGGCCGGCCAGCGCGCGTCGTAGCCCGCGAGAAGGGAATCGCGGTGGACCTTGGCCAGCACCGAGGCGGCCGCCACGCTGAGGCTCCGGCGATCGCCGCCCACGACGGCCCGGGCGCCGGCCATGGCGTAGGGCACCTCGCGGCCGTCGAAGAGGATGAGCCCGGGCTCCCGCCCGAGGCCCGCCAGGGCGCGGGCCATGGCCCGGTGCACGGCCTCGCGGATGCCCAGCCGGTCGATGGCCGCGGCCTCGACGTCGGCCACGGCCCAGGCCAGGGCCTCGTCCCGCAGGCGCTCGGCCCAGCGGGCGCGGGCCGCCGGCGTCAGGCGCTTGGAGTCGTCGAGCCCCGGCGCGTGGTAGCCGGCCGGCAGGATGACGGCGCCGGCCGTGACCGGGCCAGCGAGGGGGCCCCGGCCCACCTCGTCCACGCCGGCCAGCGGGCGGCCGGCGGCCAGGCACCGGTCGAAGTCCGCCAGCTCGCGCCAGCGATCCTCCTGCGCCCGGCGGCGCCGGGCGTCCAGGCGCAGGCTCCGTGCCAGGGCGCGGCGGCCGGCGCGGGGATCGTTCTCCAGGAGGCGGAGCCATTCCTCGCGGCGGTCCGCGGCGAGGCCCGCCAGGGCCTCCCGCTGGGCCGCGAGGGGTGCGGCGACGAATGCCGCGGCGTCCGCGAAGGGGAAGTCCGGCGCCGGCACGGCGCCCCGGCGCCCGACCGCGGCGCCGTCCACGACCTAACCGCTCTTCTTCTTGGGTGTGAAGTCCCGGCGACTGGCGATGCGGGCCTTCTTGCCGCTGAGCTTGCGGAGGTAGTAGAGCTTGGCGCGCCGCACCCGGCCCCGGCTGAGGACCTCGATGTCGCTGAGCGCGGGGCTGTTGAGCGGGAAGATCCGCTCGACGCCGATGCCGCCGGAGATCTTGCGCACGGTGAAGGTCGCCTGGACGCCGGCGCCGCGGCGCTGGATGACCGTGCCCTGGAAGGGCTGGTAGCGCTCCTTGTTGCCCTCGACCACCTTGACGCGGAAGCGGATGGTGTCCCCCACGTTGAACTCGGGGATCCCCTCCTTGACCTGCTGGTTCCTGATCGCCTCCACCATCTTCATCGCCTTACCTCCGGTCCTCGTGCTTGCCGCCCTCGCGGGCGGGCTCACCGGCGCGCTTGTCCAACAGGTCCGGCCGGTGCTCTTTGGTGATCCGCAGGGACTCGGCCCGGCGCCACGCGTGGATCCGTGCGTGGTTGCCCCCGCGCAGGATCTCCGGCACCGCGAGCCCCCGGTAGGTCTCCGGGCGCGTGTAGTGCGGCCAGTCGAGCAGGCCGCCCTTGTCCTCGCCGAAGGAGTCCGTCTCGGCGGACTCCAGGTCGCTCATCACGTCCGGCAGCAGGCGGACCACCGCGTCGATGATCGCCACGGCCGCCGGTTCGCCGCCCGAGAGGACGAAGTCCCCCGCGGACAGCTCCTCGGTCACGACCAGCTCGCGCACCCGCTCGTCCACGCCCTTGTAGCGTCCGCAGATCAGCGTGAACTCGGCCTCGCGGCTGAGCCGGCGGGCCCGGTCCTGGTCGAAGGGCCGGCCCCGCGGCGAGAGCAGGATCACCGGGTGCCCCGGGTGCGCGCTCTCGGCCTGGATGGCCTCCACCGCCTCCACCAGCGGCGGCGCCATCATGATCATACCCGGATCGCCCCCGTAGGGGTAGTCATCCACCGTGCCGTGGCCGTCCACCGCGTGGTCGCGCGGATTGACGAAGCGGTAGGCGACAACCCGCCGCTCCACGGCCCGGCCGAGGATCCCCACGCGCACGGCCTCGCGCAGGAAATCCGGGAACAGGGTCACCACGTTGACGACCATGGCTCCCCCTACAAGTCGAGGAGGCCCGCCGGCGGATCGACCGTGATCACGCCGGCCTCCCAGTCCACGCCCTGGAGGATGGGCGCCACCCAGGGGATGGCGTAGTCCTTCCCGCCGCCGCGCACCTGCAGCAGCGGCTGGGCGGGCATGGCCTCGAGGCCCGTGACCTCGCCCAGTTCCTCGCCCGCGGCGGTGACGACGCGCAGCCCCAGCACCTGGAAGGGGCGCACCTCGTCGGGCGGCGGCACGTCCAGCTCGCCCTCCAGGACGAGCAGGGCGTCGCGGTTCGCCTCGGCGGCGTCGTGGTCCGCCACCTCGGCCAGTCGCAGGACCAGGCAGGGCCCGGCGGGACGGCTCGCCGTGACCCGCACGGGCTCGGCGCCGCCCGCGCCCTCGAGGCGCAGGTGGCGCGACTGCAGGGCCGCGGGCCAGCAGTCCGCGGCCGGCAGGAGCTTGAGCTCGCCGCGCAACCCCACGGGGCGCAGCACGCGGCCCAGCTCGATGCGGCAGGTCGCGTTCACGGCCTCAGTCCAGCTCCCGGATCACCAGGGACACGCGGCTGTGCTCGCGCCGTCCCACGGCGGCCAGCAGGGTCCGCAGCGCCTCGGCCGTCTTGCCGTGCCGGCCGATGAGGCGGCCCAGGTCCTCGGGCGCCAGGTAGAGCTTGTAGGTCCGCTCGTCGCCCTGGTCCTCGGTCTCGATCCGGATCCGCTCGGGCTGCTCCAGCAGCGCCTCGGCCACGTAGCGCAGAAGGCGCTCCACGTCAGCCCTCCGCCTTCTCGGCGTCCTCGCCGTCGGCGGCGGGGGCCGCGTCCGCCTGCTCCGCGGGCGCCGCCGCGGCGGGCGCCGCCTCGGCGGCCTTCTCCGCCTCGACGGCCGCGCGAGCATCGGCCTTCTTCTGGGCCTTCTTGTCGGCCCGGCTGAGCCTGCCGCCGCTGACCCGGGGCTGCCTGGCCTTCCATTCGGCCAGCCTGGCCTCGAGCTCCTCGCGGGGCGTGCCGGCCTTCATGAGCTGGAACCGCTCCAGGAGACCCGCCTGGCGGACGAGGTCCTCGGCGGTGCCCGACATCTGGGCGCCCTGGCCGAGCCAGTGGAGGATGCGATCCTCCTGAAGGGTCACCTCGATCTCCTTGGGGATGGGATTGTAGGTCCCCAGGTTCTCGATGCTGCGGCCGTCCCGGCGCTTGCGCGAATCGACCACCACGAGGCGGTAGAAGGGCCGCTTCATGGAACCCATGCGCATGAGACGAATTCTGGTGGACAAGTGCCGTACCTCCGGGTCGTCAGTGGAATCCGCCGCGGAATAGCTCCGGGACGCGCCCCGACTTCCGGACGCGGGCCACGGTCTTCATCATCTTCCGCATCTCCTCGAACTGCTTCAGCAGGCGGTTGATCTCCTGCACGCTCCTGCCGCTGCCGCGGGCGATCCGCCGGCGCCGGCTGCCGTCGATGATCTCCGGGCGGCGACGCTCCTCGCGGGTCATGGACTGGATGATGGCGCGCACGCGCACCAGCTCCCGCTCGTCCGGCTGCACTCCCGCCGCGGCCAGCTTGCCGGCGCCGGGCAGCATCTCGACGATCTTGTTCAGCGGGCCCATCCGCTGCAGCTTCTCGAGCTGCGCCAGCAGGTCCTCCATGGTGAGCCCCTGCTTGCGCAGGCGCTTCTGCAGCGCCTCGGCCTCGGCCTCGTCATGCTCCTGCTGGACCTTCTCGACGAGGGTCAGCACGTCCCCCAGGCCGAGGATGCGGCCGGCCATGCGCGCGGGGTGGAAGGGCTCGATGTCCCCCACCGTCTCCCCGACGCCCGCGTACTTCACCGGCAGGCCCGTCACCGAGCGCACCGACAGGGCGGCGCCCCCGCGGGCGTCGCTGTCCAGCTTGCTCAGGAGGACGCCCGTCAGCGGCAGCCGGGCCTGGAAGGCCTCGGCCACCCGCACGGCCTCCTGCCCCGTCATGGCGTCCACCACCAGCAGGATCTCGTCGGGCCGGAGCGCATCGTTCAGGCGCTCCAGCTCCGCCATCAGCTCCTCGTCGACATGAAGGCGGCCCGCCGTGTCCAGGATCATCAGATCCCGGAGCTGCTCGCGGGCGGCGGCGCGCCCCGCCTGGGCGATGCGCACCACGTCGCGCTCCTCGCGGTCGACGTGCGCCGGCACGTCGATCTGCCGCGCCAGCACCGCGAGCTGTTCCATGGCCGCCGGGCGGTAGATGTCCGCGCCCACCAGGAGCGGCCGGCGGCCGCGGCGGCGCAGGTGCCCGGCCAGCTTCGCGGCGAAGCTCGTCTTGCCCGAGCCCTGCAGCCCCACCAGCATCACCGTCGCGACGGGAACGGTGCGCAGCTGCAGGTCCTCGTGGCCGCCGCCCAGCAGGGCGGCCATCTCGCGGTGGACGATGCCAGCCACCTGCTCGGCGGCGCTGAGCCTTCCCAGCACCTCCTCGCCGACGGCGGCCTCCTTCACGCGCGCCACGAAATCGCGGGCGACGCTGAAGTGCACGTCCGCCTCGAGAAGGGCGCGACGTATCTCGCGCAGGGCCTCATCCACGTCGCCTTCCCGGAGGCTGCCCTTGCCGCGGAGCCTGGTGAAGACAGACTCCAAGCGCTCGCTCAGGTTCTGGAACAAGATGCCTCCGGAAAAGCAGCGGCGCCGGTGAGCGCCGCACACAAAGGCGGCAATATAACAGAAGTTAGAGCCGACGGCAAGACCCTAGCCGGCCTCCGCGGCCGCGCGCAGGGACGCGATGGCGTCGCGCCGGTCGCGACGCCCCATGACGGCGCTGGCGGCCACCAGGATGTCGGCGCCGGCCCGGCGCAGGGCGGCGGCCACGTCCGGTCCCACGCCCCCGTCCACCTCGAGGGCGAAGTCCAGGCCCGCCTCGTTCCGATAGGCCCGGGCGCCCTGCAGCTTGTCCAGGACCGCTGGCTGGAAGGACTGGCCGCAGAAGCCCGGCTCGACGCTCATGAGCAGGAGCAGGTCCAGGCGCTCCCAGAGGGGTCCCGGCGCCGGCAGCGGTGTGCCGGGACTGAGCGAGAGCCCCGCCAGGGCGCCCAGCTCGCGGATCGCGGCCAGCAGGGGCAGGGGATCGCCGACGGCCTCCAGGTGGATGGTGAGCCCGTCGCAGCCCGCCTCGCGGTAGCGCTCCAGCCATTTGCCCGGCTCGGCGATCATGAGGTGGCAATCCCGCGGCCGGGTGGCGGCGCCCGAGATGGCGGCGCAGACCTCGGGGCCGAAGGTGAGGTTGGGCACGAAGTGGCCGTCCATGACGTCCAGGTGCAGCAGGTCGGCCCCGCCGGCCTCCACGTCGCGCACCTCCTCGGCCAGGCGGCCCAGGTCGCCGCCCAGCAGGGAAGGCGCGATGGCCACCCGGCTAGGATCCAGATGCGACCACCAGCTCAAGGCTCCTCCCTCGTTCCAGACGGCTGCCCGGCGGCGGCGACTGGTCCAGGACCGTGTCCGCCGGCCGGTCCGCCACGCTGTGGTAGCGCACGCGGGGCGCGGGCAGGCCGCGTCCGGCGAGCAGCTCACGCGCCGCCGCCAGGCCGCCCCCGCGCAGCTCCGGCACCAGCCAGGCGCCGCCCGGCGGCCCCTCGCTGAGCAGGAGATCCACGCGGCCGCCCACGGGCACGCGCACTCCGCCGCCGGGACGGCTGCTGAGAACGGTCCCGGCCGCTCCGGCGCCGGCGCAGCGGAGCAGGTCGCCGGGCACGAGGCCCAGGTCCTCCAGGCGCAGGCGGGCCTGGCGCTCGGTGCTGCCGCGCAGGTCGGGCACGGCCACGCGCCGTGGCCCCGCCGAGAAGACGACGCTCACGCGCCGGCCCGGCTTGACGCTCGTTCCGGGCCGCGGCACCTGGCGCAGCAGGTAGCCGCTGGGCAGGGAGGCGTCGTACTCGGCGGGCAGCTCGGCCACCACCAGGCGGCGCTCCTGGCAGAGGCGGTAGACCTCCTGCTGGGAGAGCCCCTGCAGGGCCGGCATGGGCGCCTCGCTGCCGCTGCCCACGTGGCGCGGCAGGATCCAGGTGTCCGCCACCCAGGCGCCGAGCAGGACCAGCGCGCCCAGCAGGATCAGCATGCCCACGGCGCGAAGCCAGCCCGGCATCATGCCTCCTCGCGGACGAAGCGCGCGGCGTAGCCGCCCTGGCCGCCGCCGCGCTCCGGCCAGACCATCAGTTCCCCGTCGGCGGTGATCAGGCGCGCCGGCGCCTCCCCGGGTCCGACGGGATCGGGGCGGAAGGCGGGATGCCGGCTCAGGAAGTCCCGCCGCCGCGCCGTCGTCTCCTCGGGCGTCAAGGTGCAGACCGAGTAGACGAGGCGACCGCCCGGCGCCACCCAGGCGGCGGCGGCGTCCAGCAGGTCCCGCTGGCGCGCCGCGAGGGCCGGAATCTGATCCGGCGTCCGGCGCCAGCGTGCGTCGGGATTGTCGGCCAGGACGCCCAGGGCCGTGCAGGGCGCGTCCAGGAGCACGGCCGCGGCCGGCTCCGGCGGACGCGCGGCCAGGTCCCCCACCTCCACGCGCAGCCGATTCAATCCCAGCCGGTCGCGGTTGGCAACGACTTTCTCCAGGCGCCGCTCGCTGGCGTCCAGGGCGAGGAACGCCACCGCCGGGCGCCCCGCCGCCAGCTCGGCCACCTGGCAGCACTTGCCGCCCGGCGCCGCGCAGAGGTCCGCCCAGAGCCCCGCTGCGGCGCCAGCGACAGATTCCGCGTCCCGCGCCACGGCACCGGCGACCCCCGGGTCGGCGACCTCGCCGGCGCCGGCCGCGAGGACCGGTCCGGCCCAGAGCCGCCCCACGCGCTGGGCCGTCTCGTCCTGCACGCTGAGGTCGCCCCGCGCCATGGCCTCGCGCAGGGCGGCGGGCCAGGCGCCGCGCACGCGGAAGGCCAGGGGGAGGCCCGCGGGCCGCTCCACCTCGGCGCCCGCCGCGGCCAGCGCCGCCAGGAAGGCGTCCCGGCCGGGGCGCGCCGCGTGCCAGCGGAAGCAGGTGCCCTGCCGCTCGTTGAGCGCCACCATGACGGCGAGGGCCCGCTCCGTCCCCAGCTCGGCGAGCCAGCGGCGCGCCAGCCAGTCGGGGAAGGACAGGACGTCCCGCGCATAGGCCGCGGGATCGGCCGCGGGATCGGGATCGGTGCCGGGCAGGCCCTCGGCGAGGTAGCGGCGCAGCCGGGCGTTGACCCAGCCGGCCAGGCGCGGGCCCCGGCGCCGCTTGACCCACTCCACGCTCTCGCCCACCACGGCGTGGGCCGGGAGGCGGTCCATCTCCTCGAGCTGGAAGAGGGCCAGCCGCAGGGCCGTGCGCACGGCGTCGTCCAGGTCCTCGCGCCCGGCCAGGCGCGCGAGCCGCGCATCCAGGCGGCCGCGCAGGCGGACGGCGCCGGCCACGAGCTGGCTGAAGAGGCGGCGGTCGCGGGGATCGCGCAGGGCGGGGCGGGCCAGGGCGGCCGCGACGAGGCTGTCCCAGTCCCCGCCCAGCCAGCGGTCGCGGTGGAGGAAGGCGAGGGCCGCCTCCCGCGCCGGGGCGATCCTCATCCGTTCTCCAGGATCTCGCCCGGCCGGGACGGCCGGCCGTTGAGGTAAGCCGCCGCCGGCATGGGCCGCCGGCCCTCGGGGACGACCTCGAGCAGGTCCAGGGCGCCGGCGCCGCAGGCCACGCGCCAGGCGGGGCGGGTCGCGACGACCGTGCCGGGCGCGGCGCCGCCGCCGTCCGGGACGGCCGCGGCGCGTCGCAGGCGGATGCGGGCGCCGTCGCGGCGGAACCAGGTGCCGGGGCTGGGCTGGTAGGCGCGCACGCGGCGCGCCAGGTCCGCCGCGCCCAGGCGCCAGTCGATGGCGCCGGCGCCCGCCGCGATGCAGCAGGCATAGGTGGCCGCCGCCTCGTCCTGGGGCTCGGGCGTCAGCTCGCCCCGCGCCCAGGCGCGCAGCGTGGCCAGCAGGAAGGCCGGCGCCCGCGCCGCGAGCGCGGCGGCCAGGTCGGCCGCGGTCCAGTCCGGCGCCACGGCCAGCTCCTCGCGGGCGAGCACGGGGCCGGCGTCCAGGCGCTCCTCCATGAGCATGGCCGACCAGCCAGTCACGTCCAGGCCCTCGAGTATGGCCTGCTGGATGGGGCTGGCGCCGCGCCCCCAGGGCAGCAGCGAGGCGTGGAGGTTGAGGCAGCCCAGCCGGGGCAGGGCCAGCAGCGAGGGCCGGAGGATGCGCGCGAAGGCGATGACGACCACGGCGTCCAGGTCCAGGCCGGCCAGCAGGGCCTCGGCCGCTCCGGCCATGCCCGCTTCCCAGCGGAACAGGGGCAGGTCCAGGGCCAGGGCCCGCTCGCCCACGGCTGTCGGGCAGGCCTCCCCGCGGCGCGTGCGGCGGCAGTCGCCCATCGTGACCACCTGGACCAGGTCCAGGTCCGGCGCCGCGCGCAGGGCCTCCAGGCAGGGAACGCCCAGGGCGGGGCTGCTCATGAAGGCGAGGCGTAGGGGTCGCACGCGCCACCTCCCGGCGGGGGCCTAGCGGCCGGCGTACTCGGCGGTGATGCGATCGATCTCGCGCCGCAGGAGGGCGCGGCGTCCGGCGCTGAGGCGGTCGATGAAGAGCACGCCCTCGCAGTGGTCGGTCTCGTGCTGGATGACGCGGGCCAGGATCCCCGTGGCCTCCAGCTCGTGGCGCTCGCCGCGGATGTCGTCGTAGGCGATGCGCACGCGCTCGGGGCGCGAGACATCGGCGCGCAGCCCCGGCACGGACAGGCAGCCCTCCTCGATGACGACCTCGCCGCGCGAGGCCTC
This sequence comes from Candidatus Krumholzibacteriota bacterium, assembly GCA_016933175.1. Lineage (GTDB taxonomy): Bacteria > Krumholzibacteriota > Krumholzibacteriia > JACNKJ01 > JACNKJ01 > JAFGBK01. The sequence goes on from JAFGBK010000025.1 coordinate 47,514, forward strand.
CAGGATCTCCGCGTTGGCCATGAGCTGGATGTCGTCGGCCTCGCGCTCCTCGTCGTCGGCGTTGGCCACGAGGATGAAGAAGTGCTTGCTCAGGCCCGCCTGCGGCGCCGCCAGGCCCACGCCGCCCTCGACGCGCATGATCTCGATCATGCGCGGCAGCAGGGCCTCCAGGGCGGGGCCGAACTCCGTCACGGGCGCGGCCTTGCGGCGAAGCAGCGCGTTGCCGATGTAGGTCATCCTCAGCTCGGTCGGTCCGGTCACGTCCTACTCCCGCTTGCCGGCGATGTTGCTCAGGAGCACCTCGATCTTGGTGTTCTCCTCGATGCGCAGGGTGACCACGTGGTCGCGCACGCCGATGATGGTGCCGAGGATGCCGCCCGTCGTGACGACCTTGTCCCCCTTGGACAGGGACTCCAGCATCGACTTGTGCTCCTTCGAGCGCTTCTGCTGGGGCCGGATGATGAGGAAGTAGAAGATCGCGAACATGGCGATCAGGAAGCCCCAGGTCGGCCACATGGTCGGGGCCCCCTGCTGGGCCTGCAGGAACCAGGTCACGGCGTTCTCCCTTCGCCGGTTTCAGTCGGTGGCCATGCGGTAGCCGCGGAAGAAGTCCCGCTGGAACTCCGCAAAGCGACCCTCCAGGATGCTCGTTCGCATCCCGCGCATCAAGTCCAAATAAAAGTACAGGTTGTGGATGCTCGCAAGCGTCATCCCGAGGGCCTCGCCGCTGCGCAGGAGGTGGCGCAGGTAGGCCCGGCTGAAGCGACGGCAGGTGTAGCAGCCGCACTGCGGATCGGGCGGCTCCAGATCGTCCGCGCAGTCCGCGTTCTTCACCACGAGACGCCCCGCGCGCGTGAAGAGGGTCCCCTTGCGCGCGTTGCGCGTGGGCATGACGCAGTCGAACATGTCCACGCCACGCGCCGCGCAGCGGACGAGGTCCTCGGGGAAACCCACGCCCATGAGGTAGCGCGGCCGGTCCGCCGGCAGGAGCGAGGCCGTCAGCGCGGCCAGGTCCAGCATCTGGGCCTTGGGCTCCCCCACGGCGAGGCCGCCGATGGCGTAGCCGGGCAGGTCCAGGTCCGCCAGCTCGGCCGCGGCCCGCCGGCGCAGGTCCTCGTAGCTGGCGCCCTGGACGATGCCGAAGAGGAACTGGCGGTGGCCGTGGTGGCTGAAGACCGGCCCGCGCGCGTCCCGGCTGCGCCGCGCCCAGCGCCCCGTGCGGGCCGTGGCCGCCTCGGCGTGGCCCCGCTCGGCGGGCCAGGCCAGGCACTCGTCCAGCGGCATGACGAGGTCGGCCCCCAGGCTGGCCTCCAGCGCGACGACGTCCTCGGGGGAGAGGAAGTGGCGCGAGCCGTCCAGGTGGGACTGGAAGCGCACGCCGTCCTCCTCGACGCGGTTGAGCTTCGCGATGGAGTAGAACTGGAAGCCGCCGCTGTCGGTGATGACGGGCCGCGGCCAGTCCATGAAGCGGTGCAGGCCGCCGGCCCGCTCCACCAGCGCGACGCCCGGCCGCAGGTAGAGGTGGTAGGTGTTGGCCAGGACGAGCCGCGCGCCCAGCTCCTCGAGCTGGACCGGCGTGAGCGTCTTGACCGTGGCCTGGGTGCCCACGGGCATGAAGACGGGCGTCTCGACGTCGCCGTGGTCCGTGTGGAGCACGCCGGCGCGGGCGCCGGTGGGATCGACGGCCTGCAGCTCGAACAGGGGCCTCACGGCGCCGCCCCCGCCATGATCAGCATCGCGTCGCCGTAGGAATAGAAGCGGTAGCGCTCGGCCACGGCGTGCCGGTAGGCGGCCAGGATCCGCTCGCGCCCCGCGAAGGCGCTGACCAGCATCAGCAGCGTCGAGCGCGGCAGGTGGAAGTTGGTGAGCAGGGCGTCCACGCGGCGGAAGTCGTGGGGCGGCCGGATGAACAGCCGCGTCGCGCCCGACAGGTCGCGGTCCGAGGCCCAGTCCGCGTCCCCCACCGCCTCCAGGCAGCGCGTGGCGGTGGTGCCCACGGCGACCACGCGCCCGCCCGCGGCGCGGGCGTCGTCGATGGCGCGCCGCGCGCCGGCGGGCAGCAGGAAGCGCTCGGCGTGCATCCGGTGGCGGGCCGGGTCCTCCACGCGCACGGGCTGGAAGGTGCCCGGCCCCACGTGCAGGGTCAGCGCCGCCGTCGCCACGCCGCGCGCGGCGAGGGCCGCCAGCACGTCGGCGTCGAAGTGGAGGCCGGCCGTGGGCGCGGCCACGGCGCCGTCGGCGCGGGCGAAGCGGGTCTGGTAGTCCTCGCGGTCCCGCGCGTCGGCGGGGCGCGTGATGTAGGGCGGCAGGGGCACGCGGCCGGCGCGGTCCATGGCCGTCTCCCAGCTTGCCGGCGCCTCGAGGGCCACCCAGCGGCTCCCGTCCGCCGCGGGCTCCTCGACGCGGATGACGACGCCGCCCTCGCCCTCGAAGCGGTCGCCGGGGCGGAAGCGCCTGGACGGCCGCACCAGGGCCTGCCAGCGGCCTTCCGCGCCGGGGCTGTGCAGGAACACCTCGGCCACGCCGCCCCCGCCGGCGCGGCGCCCCAGGAACCGGGCCGCCAGCACGCGCGTGTCGTTGACGACGAGGAGGTCGCCCGCCGCCAGCAGGCCGGGCAGGTCGCGGAAGGCGCGATCGGCCAGGGCGCCCGTCGCCGGATCCAGGCAGAGCAGCCGGCTGGCGGCCCGCTCGGCCAGGGGACGCTGGGCGACGAGCTCGCGGGGCAGCTCGTAATCGTAGTCGGAGAGACGTTCGCTCACGCGGGATCCTCGAAGAGATCGGCGTCGCCGCCCGGCGCCGGGGCTGCCAGGCCCAGGTGCTCGTAGGCCCGGCGGGCGGCGACGCGGCCGCGGCGCGTGCGGCGCAGGAATCCCTGCTGGATGAGGAAGGGCTCGCAGACGTCCTCGAGGGTGTCCGTCTCCTCGGCCACGGCCATGGCCAGGGTGGCGGCGCCCACCGGACCGCCGCCGTGGTGGCGGATGAGCGTCTCCAGGACGCGGCGGTCCAGCTCGTCGAGGCCGGCCGCGTCGACGCCCAGGCGCTCGAGGCCGAGGTCCGCGATGCGCCGGGTGACGCGGCCGTCGCCCTCCACCTGCGCGAAATCGCGCAGGCGGCGCAGGAGCCGGTTGGCGATGCGCGGCGTGCCGCGGCTGCGCCGGGCGATCTCGACCAGGCCCGCGGGCTCCGCCTCGATGCCCAGCAGGCGCGCCGAGCGCTCGAGGATGCGCGCCAGCTCGTCGGGCGTGTAGAAGTCCAGGCGGGCGACGACGCCGAAGCGGTTGCGCAGGGGCGCGCTGATCATGCCCGCCCGCGTGGTGGCCCCTACCAGGGTGAAGGGCGGCAGCTGGAGGCTGTAGTGCCGGGCGTGGGGCCCGCGGTCCACCACCAGCTCGCAGCGGAAGTCCTCCATGGCCGGGTAGAGGTGCTCCTCGAGAACGCGGCCCAGGCGGTGCACCTCGTCCAGGAAGAGGACCTGCCGCTCCTCCAGGTGGGTGAGCACGCCCACCAGCTCGGCGGCGTTCTGGAAGACCGGCGCGCTGGTGCCCTTGAAGGGCACCGCCAGCTCGTTGGCGAGGATGCCGGCCAGGGTGGTCTTGCCCAGACCCGGCGGGCCGTAGAGCAGCACGTGGTCCAGGGCCTCGCCGCGCGCGACAGCGGCCTGGATGAACACGCGCAGGTTGTCCTTGATGCTCTCCTGGCCGACGAAGTCCGCCAGGCGCTGGGGGCGCAGGCTCGACTCCTCGCGGCGCTCGGGCGCCTCGGCGCGGGGACTGGTCAACGGATGCGGGGCGTGGTCGTCCATCGTTCGCTCTCGTTCCCGCCGCGACGCCCTCAGGCGCGGGCGGCCAGGGCGCGGCGGATCAGCTCCTCGACGCCGAGATCCGCGTCGCCGGTGTCCACGCTCGTCAGGGCCCGCAGGGCGGCGGCCTGGTTCAGGCCCAGGGCCATGAGGGCCGCCAGGACCTCCTCGGCGCGCGGATCGGCCGCGGCGGCGGGCGCGGCGGCCGCCTCTCGCGGCAGGAATTCCTCCAGGCGCGATTCCAGCTCCAGCAGGAGCCGCGATGCCGTCTTGCGGCCGACGCCGCTCACCCTCACCAGGCGCCTCTCGTCGCGGCGATTCACGGCCAGGGCCAGATCCTCCACGCTCAGCTCCGAGAGGATGGCCAGGGCCAGGCGCTTGCCCACGCCCGAGACGCCGGTGAGCAGGCGGAACAGCGCGCGCTCCTCGGCCCGCGCGAAGCCCAGCAGCTCCAGGGCGTCCTCGCGCACCAGCAGCTCGGCGAGGACCGTCGCCTCGGCGCCGGGCTCGGGCAGCGCGGCGCGGGTCTGCTCGCTGATCCCCAGGCGCAGGACCACCGGCCCCACCTGGAGCAGCAGATCGGGCGCCGCGGCGAGGATGCGGCCGGTCAGGCTCTCGATCACAGCGCCGCCCCCCGCGCGGCGGCGCGGCCGCCGTGGCAGATGGCCACGGCCAGGGCGTCGCTGAGGTCGTCGGGCTCGCCGGCCAGGTCGCGGCCCAGGATGCGTTCCACCATGAAGCGCACCTGCTCCTTGGCCGCCCGGCCGCCCCCCGTCAGCGCCTGCTTCACCTCGGTGGGATTATACAGCGAGACGGGCAGGCCGCGGCGGGCGGCGGCGAGAACGGCGGCGGCCTGGGCCTGGCCCAGGGTCAGCGCGCTGCGGGCGCTCTTGTGCTGGAAGACGCTCTCCATGGCGCAGGCCGCGGGCCGGGCGCGGGCGATGACGGCGTCCAGGGCGCTCTCGATGCAGAGCAGGCGCTCGGCCAGGGGCGCGTCCACCGGCGGCCTGACGACACCGGCCTCGACGCAGTGGAAGGCGCCTCCCGCGGCGTCGACGACGCCGTAGCCCGTGCGGCGGATGCCGGGATCGATCCCGAGGATGCGGGGCACGCGTCCCCCTCGCCTACTGGGCCAGCTTCTCGAGAATGGCGTCGTCGATGTCGAAGTTGGCCGTGAGCTTCTGGGTGTCGTCCAGGTCCTCGAGGGCCTCCATGAGCTTGAGCAGGCTGGCGGCGTCCTTCTCGGCCACCTGGACCGTGTTCTTGGGCTGGTTTTCCAGCTCGACGGACGTGAACGCGTAGTCGCCCTCCAGGCCCTTCTGCACGGCGGAGAAGCGCTCGGGCTGGCAGATCACGCGGAAGACGTCGTCCTCGCTCTCCAGGTCGTCGGCGCCCGCCTCCAGGGCCGCCATCATCAGGATCTCCTCGTCCACGTCCTCCCTGGCGATGGTCACCACGCCGCGCTTCTCGAACATCCAGGCCACGGCGTTGGGCTCGGCCAGCTTGCCGTTGTAGCGCGTGAAGGCGTGCCGGACGGCCGCCGCCGTGCGGTTCTTGTTGTCCGTCAGGGTCTCCAGGAGAATGGCCACGCCGCCGGGGCCGTAACCCTCGTAGGTGATCTCGAGGTACTCGACGCCCTCGAGTTCGCCGGTGCCTTTCTGGATGGCGCGCTTGATGTTGTCGGCCGGCATGTTGGCCGCCCTGGCGGCGGCGGCGGCCGTGCGGAGGCGGGGGTTCATGTCCTCGTCCCCGCCGCCCATCTTGGCGGCCACGGTGATCTCGCGGATGAGCTTCGTGAAGACCTTGCCGCGGGCCGCGTCCATCCGCGCCTTCTTGTGCTTGATGGTCGACCACTTGGAGTGTCCGGACATGGTCCCTCCTGCCGGCGGCGCGCGCCGCCCTAGTCGTCCTTGGCCTGGGCCGCCGTGATCACCTTCTGGGCGAGGTCGTTGGGCAACTCCTCGTAGTGGGAGAACTCCATGCTGAAGGTTGCGCGGCCGCCGGACATGGAGCGGAGCACGGTGCCGTACTTGTGCAGCTCGGCCAGGGGCGCCGAGGCGCGCAGCATCTGGTAGCGGCCGATCTTCTCCTGGCCCTGGATCTTGCCGCGGCGCCCGGAGATGTCGCCCATGATGTCGCCCAGGTTCTCGTCGGGCACCTTGATCGTCAGGTTGTAGATGGGCTCCAGCATGACGGGGCCGGCGCTCCGGATGCCCTCCTTGAGGGCCATGGCGCCGGCCAGCTTGAAGCTGTGCTCGTCCGAGTCCACGTTGTGGAAGGAGCCGAAGTGCAGCGTGGCCCGGATGTCCACCACGGGGAAGCCGCTGACGGCGCCGTCGGTCATGGCCTCGCGCACGCCCTTCTCCACGGCGGGGATGAACTTGCCGGGGATCACGCCGCCAGTGATGGCATCGACGAACTCGAAGCCCTCGCCGCGGGGCAGCGGCTCGAACTTGATGTAGACCTCGCCGAACTGGCCGCGGCCGCCCGTCTGCTTCTTGTGGCGGTAGTGAGTGTCGATGAGCTTGGCGATGGTCTCCTTGTAGGGGATGCGCGGCTTCTCGATCTCCACCTCCACCTTGTACTTGCGCTTGAGCCGGTTGAGGATGACGTCCAGGTGGGTGTCGCCCTGCACCGAGAGGATGGTCTGGCGCACCTCGGGATCGAAGCGAACCTGGAAGGTCGGATCCTCGCGGCTGAGGCGGGACAGGCCCGTGCTGACCTTCTCATCGTCGCCCTTGGTCGAGGCGTGGATGGCCACGTCGATGGTGGGCTTGGGCAGGGGCAGCTCGGGCAGGGCCGCGCCGCCCTTGACCGTCAGCGTGTCCCCCACCCGCGAGTTCTTGAGCTTCATGACCATGCCGATGTCGCCGGCGCCCAGGCCGGGCACCTCCTCGCGGTTCTTGCCCGTGGCCGCGTAGACCTGGCCCAGGCGCTCGCCGCTGTCGGTGGTCACGTTCTGCAGGTCCGCCCCCTGGGCGAGAGAGCCCGCGTAGATGCGCAGGAAGTAGAGATCGCCGAGGTTCGGCTCGGAGACGTTCTTGAAGACCAGGGCCAGGGGCTTGCCGTCCGGATCCGCGGCCACCTCGTCGCCATCCACGGAGACGGCCCGCCGGTCCGGCGAGGGCAGGAAGTCCACCACCGCGTCCAGCAGGGAATGGACGCCGCGGGCTCCGTAGGCGTCGCCCACGAGCACGGGCGCCAGGGCGCCGGCTCGCACGCCCTCGGAGAGACCCTTGATGAGCTCCTCGTTGGTGAGGGTGCCCGCGGCGAAGTACTTCTCCATCAGGTCCTCGCGCGCCTCGGCCGCGCCCTCGACGAGCTGGCCGCGCAGCTCGTCCACCTCGGACTGCAGGTCGCCGGGAACGTCGATCTCCTCGGGGACGCCCTTGTCGTCGAAAGCGTAGGCCTTCATGCGGATCAGGTCCACGTAGCCGCGGAAGCCCTCGCCCTGACCGATCGGCACCTGGATGGGCACCGCGCTGGCGCCCTTGAGCCGCTCCTGGACCTGGGCGACGACGCCGGCGTAGTCGGCGTGCTCGCGGTCCATGCGGTTGATGAAGATGAGGCGTGGACAATCCAGCTCGACGGCGGCGTCCCAGGCCTTCTCGGTGCCCACCTCGACCCCGCCGTCGGCGCGCACCAGCATCACGGCGCCCTCGGTGATGCGCAGGGCGGTGACCATCTCGCCCGCGAAGTCGTCGTAGCCGGGTGTGTCGACGAAGTTGACCTTCTGCTTGCGCCACTCCGCCCAGCCCACACTGGCGTTGACGGTCATCTTGCGGTCGATCTCGTCCTGGTCCCAGTCCAGGCAGCTGTTGCCCTCGTCCACGCGCTCGAGCCGGTTGAGCGCGCCGGTGGCGAAAAGGATGGCCTGGGCCAGCGTGGTCTTGCCGCTGCTCTGGTGCCCGATGAGGGCGATGTTCCTGATCTCCTTGGGGCCATAGGTCTTCAATTCCGCCCTCCTGAAACAGATAGAGAGGCCCACCGGGCGGTGGGCGCATGGATGGACCCGGGATTCAAACGGTTGCCAGAAAACAACCTAGGCACATTAGCAAGGGATCGCGCCCCTGTCAATGGCGGGGGCGCGATCCGCCGGCCTCAGCTCCCGAAGCGGGCACCGATGCCGCCGAAGAGGCCCGCCAGCAGGGCCAGGAGCACGAAGACGATGACCACCGGCCAGGCCACGGCCCCCCGCCGACGGCCCGTGATGAGAGCGGCACCCCAGATGTAGAGCACCAGGCCCCAGATGCTGAAGAGGCTGATCTGGCCCAGGAAGCCTGCCAGGAATCCCTTTGGCTCCGGCAGGAAGGCGCTGAGGCTGAAGTTCAGGGCCGCCGCCTGGAGGTCCTGGGGGCCGGACACCTCCGGACGCACCGCCCGCATGTAGACGGAATTGATGAGCTGGTAGATCATCCCGATGAAGCCCGTATAGACGCCCAGGGCGAAGAGGCGGCCGTAGCGGGCCTCGCCGAAGCTGATGACCAGTGCCAGCCAGTAGAAGAGCGTGGTCAGCAGCAGCACGACCGGTACCCCCAGCACCGGGCCCACGATTCCGCCCACGAGGGTCCAGGTCCGCATCTGGGTCATGGCCTGCTCGGCATCGGCGCCGGGCGGCAGGCCCGGCAGGGTGCCGGACTCCAGGGCGGCCTCCATGGCCTCCATCTGAACGGGCAGATAGATGACCATGGCGATTGCCATGAGGACAACCAGCAGGATCAATCCCGGCCACCAGCTCAAGCCACCCTTCACCTGCTCGAGCACGCCCCGGGGGGCGAAGAAGATCCGCAGGGCCGCCGAGAAACCCGCTCCGAATGAGGGGCGCGCCGGCGCCGCGGCGACGTTTTCCACCATGTTCTCCATGGGAACCTCCGTCAGCTGCCGCGCCCGGCGAGCCAGCGCCAGGCGCCGTAGCGCCCGCCCTCGTCGCGGCGGACGCGGTCCAGGAAGTCGCGGGCCAGGGCCAGCAGGCAGGCCAGGACGAAGCCGGCCAGGGCCGCGGCGATCACGATCAGCTTCTTGCGGGGCCAGGCGGGCAGGATCGGCCGCCGGGGCGGATCGAGGATCCTGACCATCGGCACATCGCTGGTCTCCTGGAGGCGCGCCTGCTCCACCTGCTGGAGCAGCAGCTCGCCGATGCCCTGCTGGACCGTCAGCTCGCGTTGCAGCCGGAAGTACTCCAGCGTGAGGGCGGGCAGGGAATCCAGGGCCGGGAAGTGGAGGTCCGACTCCTCACCGCCGGTCTCCATCTCGCGCAGCTTGCCGCGGAGCACCGCGATTTCTGCGTCCACGCGCCGCCGGGCGGGCGAGGCGGGCGCCGCGTCCTGGGCCAGAGCGGCGCGCTCGAGCTCCTTGAGAACGAGACGCTTGTTGAGCTCGGCGACCAGGGCCAACTGGCTCTCCAGCTCCGAGGGCAGATAGACGACGCCGTGGCGCGCCGCGAAGGCGCGCAGGGCCTCGCGCGCGGCGTCCTGGTCGGCTCGGACCCTGTCCAGGCGCGCCGCGAGAAAGACACGCTTGCGACGACCGGCCTCCTGGAGCATCTCGCGGTTGAAGCGCTCCAGTTCGGCCAGGTAGCGCTCGGCGATCCGCCGGCTCAGCTCGGCCTCACGGCTGCGGACGCTGAAGACGAGCACGTCGCTCTGCTCCAGGATCTCGAGACGGGTATCGTTGGCGAGCTTGGTGACCGCCTCCCACAGTGCCGCCTGCGGATCCTCTCCGCGGAGCTCGGCCAGTGCGTAGGGCTTGTAGAGGTCCAGGCCCTCCACCACCCGTTGCCGTACGGTGAAGCTGGCCAGGATCTCCCGCTGGATGCGCGCCGGATTGCTGCTGCCCAGGAAGTCGAGGGCCAGGCCGCTCAGGTTCTGAGCCAGCATTCCCACCAACGGATTGGCCGATCGCTCGCTCTCTGGCATGATGCTGGCACTGGCGACGTACTGGCGGGGAAGCAGCAGGGCGATGGGAACCGCCGCCAGGGCCACGGCGAGCGTGACCACGATCACCAGGAAGCGGTGTCGCCAGAGGATCCCGAGCAGCGTTCCGAGGGAGAAAGTTTCTTGCATCGATTCCGCTCGGCCTGTAGATTGAAAAGGTCCGAGAATTGCGACCGCACGTTACCCTTTCCCCCCTGCCCTGTCAACGTCCGAGCCGGGGAGGTTCCTCAAAGCCGACTGTGAGCGACGAAGCGATTCGTTTCCCGGCCCCCGCGGGCCATCATGCGAAACGATCGCTTGGCAGAACCCTTGCTTTGCAGAACGGAAGGAATCTCCCGGAGGGCGTCACGTTCCCTCCATGCACAAAGAGTTGAGCGCTGTTGCGCGGTAATGCGCGGCGCGCCATGCGGCAAATTATGCCGGCAAGATAGCGTCGGGCACGCTCGGGAAAATGACCTTGACGAGCCTTTTGAGCGTGTGGGAGTTTACGCTGTCTTCGCGTCGAAGCGGGGCTTCTCCGTCCCGTTTCAGCTAGAGGGGCCGCGACCGGGCGGCGCCAGGTCGGGCTCCCGGCGATGCCGGACACTGCAATGGAGGCACAGGTGAAGTACTTGGTCACGGGCGGAGCCGGGTTCATCGGATCCCATCTCTGCGAGTACCTGCTTGATCGCGGTCACCGTGTTCATGTCATCGACAACCTGTCTACGGGCCGTCTGGAGAATATCGATCATCTCCTCGACCACCCGCGCTTCCGGCTCACTGTCGACAGCATCCTGAATCCCTTCGCCATGGAGCCGCTGATCCAGGACACGGACATGGTCTTCCACCTCGCCGCCGCCGTCGGCGTCAAGCTCGTCATCGAGCAGCCAGTGGCCACCATGGAGACCAACCTCATGGGCACCGAGGTGGTGCTCAAGCTCGCCGCCAAGCACGGCACGAAGGTGCTCATCAGCTCCACCAGCGAGGTCTACGGCAAGAACTCCAAGCTGCCCTTCGCGGAGGACGACGACTGCACCTACGGCCCCAGCACGACGGGCCGCTGGTGCTACGCCTACTCCAAGGCTCTGGACGAGTTCATGGCCTTCGCCTACATGCAGGAGCGCCGCCTGCCCGTGATCATCACACGCCTGTTCAACACGGTGGGCCCGCGGCAGACGGGGCGCTACGGCATGGTCATCCCGCGCTTCATCCGGCAGGCGCTGGACAGCAAGCCCATCACCGTCTACGGCAGCGGCCGCCAGAGCCGCAGCTTCACGTGGGTCGGCGACGTGGTGCAGGCCCTCTTCGACCTGAGCGAGAGCGAAGCGGCCGTGGGCCAGGTCTTCAACGTCGGCAACGACGAGCGCGTCGCCATCGAGGACCTGGCGCAGAAAGTCAAGCTGATGACCGGCAGCGCCTCGCGGATCGTCTACATCCCCTACGAGCAGGCCTACAACCGCAACTACGAGGACATGGAGCACCGGCTGCCCTCCCTGCGGAAGATCAACCGCGTCATCGGCTACCGGCCGACCATGGATCTGGAGCGCATCCTGCGCCAGATCATCGAACACATGCGCCGCGAGGCCGGCAGCGCCAAGGCGGCCGGCGGCAACTCGCTGCTCCTCAGCCGCTGACACTCCTCCTCCCCGCTCCACCACCGTCCGGCTGAAGCCCGCGGCTACCCGCCCATCACGCGCCGCGCCCGGACGGGCGCGGATGGCGCGCCCGAACCGCCTCTCGCGATTCCGAAGCGGTGATGGAAGGGAGCTAGCGCAGCAGGACGACGCGCCGGACGGCGGCGTTGCCGTTCGCGCCGGCCGCGCGTAGGAGGTAGACGCCCGAGGGCAGCGCGGCCAGCTCGTCGCGGAATGTCAGATCGAGGCTGGAGGCGGGCAGGACGCCCCGCCAGAGCTCGGCGAGCCGACGGCCGCGCACGTCATGGAGTGTGACGGCGGCGGCCGTGCCGGCCAGGCCGTCGAGGCGCACGCTGAAGGCCGGATTGCAGGGATTCGGATACGGCCGACCCAGAGCGACTGCCGGCGCGGCCGGCGCCGGCCCGGCCGGGACCGCGGTGCCCCCGCGCTGGAAGACCAGGCCGTCGCGGTCCATGATGCCGATGCCGGAGCCCCCGTTCCAGGTGGGGTAGTGGTCCAGCTGGCCGTCGGCGTCGGGCAGGACGTACTGGCTGTAGGGCGGCACGTTCCGGAACATCTTCACGTTATCGGTATCATTGCAGACGACGAGGCCGTTCTCGTACTCCCGGGCCCAGAGCCCGCCCTGGCCCCGCACCACGCTGATGCTGTCGACGACCATGGTCACGCGCCCCTCCGTCTTGAAGTAGACCAGGTAGTCGTCGAAGTCGTTCAGCGCGAGTCGCGTGCGCAGCAATCCCTGGCAGCCGGCGACGGAACGGATGGACGGCGTCGAGATGTTGTCGGCCGCGGTGCCCTCCTCGGTGTAGGACTTGAAGATCAGGCGGGTCTCGTCCAGCTCGGCGTCGAGAATGCGATACTGCATGGAGAAGGTGTACTCCTCCCCCGCGAGGTAGCCACCGGGCACCGAGATCTTGAGCGGACTGGGCCACGCGCCGGGAGTGGTGATCTCGACGAGCAATGAGTGCTGCCCCTGGAGCACCAGGCCGGGGTCGTCCACGATCTCCCAGGCGCAGACGAGCCCGTTGCCCTCCACCCAATCGCCCATGCCCGCCTCGAAGTCGCTGACGGCCAGGGGCGTCTCACCGATGGTGAATCGTGGGCCGACGGGCAGGCCCAGGTCGACGTCGAACAGGTCGTACCAGATCACCTGGTAGTGGTCGTTGGTGGTGGAATCGTAGCTGAAGTAGTTATCCGTGAGCAGGCTGGCGGCGAGTCGGAAGCGGAACTGCCGCGTGTCGTAGGGCTGAGGGTAGAGCCCGTTGAGGGTGGTGATGTTCTGCCCGTCGGCGAGGGAGTTCCAGATGTCGACATCGTTGAGGGTGCCGGCCAGCCAGCTCTCCCAGGAGGCGGGGAAAGACTCGTAGAACTTGCCGTGGAGGGAGGGCTGGTAGGGTTTGCAGTTGTTGCCGAGCAGCAGACCCCCGGCCGGGATCGTGGCGGCGAGGGAATCGGCGATGTCACTCAGGGCGCGATCGAGCCAGGCTTCGAGGCTGTCGGGCGCATCGGGAGCGCCGTCGAGGTCGTAGTCGAAGGTGCCGTCGAAGAGCGGGTCCCACCAGAGGTAGCCGCCGATGCTCATCTCGTCGAGGAAGAGGCCGTCGATGGTGCCGTTATCGACGAGGGGGAAGAACCGCTCGCTGACGTAGCGGATGAAGTAGTCGCGGTAGCGCTCGCCGCTGACGACGGGGCAGACGTCGGTGTAGTTGACGTGGATCGAGTTCGGCCAGATGCGGATCGTGTCGCCCAGCTCGTTGTAGGCAATCCAGAGGCTGTCGACGCCGGCCACCAGGTCGTGCTGGATGTGCCCCGGCACGTCGGACGGGAACTCGGGGATCTGCATGGGATCGATGTAGGCCAGGGTGATCTGGTCCGGGTTGAGGGCCCGGATCGCCTGGATGCTGGCCAGCTCGTCATCGAGGAGCTGGTAGGGCAAGATGAGCAGATCCCACTGGGACAGCAGGGCCTCCTTGCCCGCGATGTCCGTGCGGAGGTAGTAGTTCGCCACGCGCGGCGCGCGCGGATGCGGGAAGTCGCCGGCGCCGGCAAGGGTCGTGTTCGCGACAAGCAGCAGGGCCAGCGCAGCGAGGCCGGCGCAACGGAGGGGTTTCGTGAGCGTGAGCATGGGCCTATTCTATCACAGCCGCGCTGTTCCGATAAAGAACCGCCGCGTCCGGCTTTCCCAATGATTGCCAGGACTTGCGCCCGGTGCCGCATCGCGGCCCGCTTCACGAGGGTGGGCAAAGAGAATCGCCCCGCCGGCGAGGCGGGGCGAAGTCAAAACCGGCGGCGACCTACTCTCCCACAGGGTGGCCCCTGCAGTACCATCGGCGCAGCAGGGCTTAACTACCGAGTTCGGAATGGGATCGGGTGTTTCCCCTGCGCTATCGCCACCGAAAAATCAAATGACAATCGCAGTATCGGGCAAGCGGCTGGCATTATCAGAAAGAAAAGAAGCCTCACGGCTTATTAGTACCGGTCGGCTGAATGCGTTACCGCACTTACACCTCCGGCCTATCAACCTCGTGTTCTTCGAGGAGCCTTCAGGGGACCGAAGTCCCAGGGAGATCTTATCTCGAGAGGGGCTTCCCACTTAGATGCTTTCAGCGGTTATCCCTTCCGAACATAGCTACCCTGCCATGCCTCTGGCGAGACAACAGGTGCACTAGAGGTTCGTCCATCCCGGTCCTCTCGTACTAGGGACAGCTTCTCTCAAATCTCCTGCGCCCACAGCGGATAGGGACCGAACTGTCTCACGACGTTCTAAACCCAGCTCGCGTAACGACTTTAATTGGCGAACAGCCAAACCCTTGGGACCTTCTCCAGCCCCAGGACGTGTTGAGCCGACATCGAGGTGCCAAACAGTCTCGTCGATATGAACTCTTGGAGACTATGAGCCTGTTATCCCCGGGGTACCTTTTATCCTTTGAGTGACGGCCCTTCCATGCGGAACCGCCAGATCACTAAGCCCTGCTTTCGCACCTGCTCGACGTGTCCGTCTCGCAGTCAAGCTCCCTTGTGCCTTTACACTCTAAGCGCGATTGCCGACCGCGCTGAGGGAACCTTTGGGAGCCTCCGTTACAGTTTAGGAGGCGACCGCCCCAGTCAAACTGCCCACCAGACACTGTTCCCAGACCGGATAACGGCCTCAGGTTAGAATCCCAACAACACAAGGGTGGTATTTCAAGGTTGGCTCCACGAGAACTGGCGTTCCCGCTTCAAAGCCTCCCACCTATCCTACACATGCATTGCCAGAACCCAATGTCAAGCTGCAGTAAAGGTCCACGGGGTCTTTCCGTCCAGCTGTGGGTAAGCGGCATCTTCACCGCTACTTCAATTTCGCCGAGTCCCTTGCTGAGACAGTGCTCAAGTCGTTACACCATTCGTGCAGGTCGGAACTTACCCGACAAGGAATTTCGCTACCTTAGGACCGTTATAGTTAC
>JAFGBK010000113.1 GCA_016933175.1 Candidatus Krumholzibacteriota bacterium
AGCCAGGCCTTCCCCAGCCGGAAGCAGGTCAGGACCAGGGCCAGCGTGATCACGGTCTGGAGCAGGTAGAGCAGCGTGTTGCCCATCAGTCCTCTCTCCCGTTCGCGGGGCCGGCCGCGCCCGGCTCCGGCGCCGCGGGCTTCCCGTCCGCGCCTTCCTCCCAGTCCGCCAGCCAGTCCAGCGCTCCGTCGAGGTCCGCGAAGGCGCCCTCGAGCTGGGCGGCGTAGGCCTCCTCCAGCGCCTCGCCCAGGGCCGGGCCCGGCTGCCAGCCGCGCTCGAGCAGGTGGCGCCCCATCAGGATGGGCCGCGGCGGCTCGTTCGCCACGGACAGCTCGGCGGCCCGTGCGAGCAGCCAGTCGCCCGCCGGGAAGTCGCCGGCCACGGCGTCGGGCGTGGTGCGGCCCAGGTGGTCGGCGCGGGCCACCTCCACCAGCTCCTCGATGTTCGTCTCCAGGGCCAAGCGGCGGATGGTCCCGTTGCGGATGCGGTGGCGGGCCCGGTGGAACTCGGCGGGCCGCAGGTGCAGGCGCACCAGCTCCACGACGCGCTCCACCAGGTCGTGGTCCCGCGTGAGGCGTTCCATGAAGCGGCGCGTGGGCGCCAGGCCCTCCTCGCTGTGGTTCGGGCTGACGATGCGGCCCTGCCGCCGCCGCGTGGTGGCCGGCTTGCCGAGGTCGTGGCAGAGGGCAGCGAACATGAGGGCCAGGTCGTGACGGCGGTCGCCGCTTCGCATCCGAGCGGCCTGGTCCACCACCATCAGCGTGTGATCCCAGACGTCGCCCTCGGGGTGCCACTCGGGATCCTGGGGGCAGCCCACCATGGCCTTGAGCTCCGGGTGATACTCGAGGACGCCAGCCTCGCGGGCCACGGCCAGGCCCAGGCCGGGCCGCGCGGCCTGCAGCAGCAGCTTCTCGAACTCGGCGAAGACGCGCTCGGGGGCCAGGGGGCCCAGGTCGATGCCACGGCAGAGTTCGAGCGTCTCGGGCGCCGCGGCGAACTCCAAGCGGCCGGCGAGCTGCATGAGCCGGTAGACGCGCAGGGGGTCCTCGTCGAAGGCCGGGCTCGTGTGGCGCAGCACGCGGGCTGCGAGGTCGGCCCGCCCGCCGTGGAAGTCCAGCACCTCCCCGCTGAGGACGTCCATGAGCATGGCGTTGACGGTGAAGTCCCGGCGGGCGCAGGCCTCGGCCGGCTCGATGGCGGGGTCCAGGTCCACCAGGAAGCCGCGGTGGCCCCGGCCGGTCCTGCTCTCGCGGCGGGGTAGGCTGAAGTCGGCCTCGCCGGCGGGCACCGCGAACTTGAGGATGCCGAAGCTCCGGCCCACGGCCTCGGTACGGCCGTGGCGGCGCAGCAGGGCCTCGAGGTCCGCCAGCGGCAGGCCGTAGACCTCCACGTCGTAGTCGAGAGGGTCCGCGTCGCCCCGCCCCAGCAGCGCGTCGCGGACGCACCCGCCCACGTGATAGGCCCGCCCGCCGGAGGCCTCGATCTCCCTGGCGATGCGGCGGATCAGCGTCTGCATGGGATCCCGTGGCACGCGTCTCCCTGTGGCCGCGCCCGGGTCGAGCCCGGGCGCCGGCCTGCCCTTCCGGGCGCGGCCAGGATAGGCAACTCCTTTGAAACTGGCAAGATGGAATGCCCGGGGTCGCCTGGACAAGCCCCGGGAGGCTGACTATACTACCGTCGCCCGTGGAGGTGGGTGTTTCGTGCTCGTTACGATTTGCAAGGCCAAGATACACCGCGCGACCATCACCGAGGCGAACCTCCAGTACGAGGGGAGTCTCACGGTGGACCGCGACCTCATGGACGAGGCCGGCCTCTTCGCCTACGAGAAGGTGGCGGTGGTCAACATCAACAACGGCAGCCGCCTGGAGACCTACATCATCGAGGGCGGCCGCGGCACGGGCGTCGTCTGCCTCAACGGAGCGGCCGCCCGCCTGGGCGCGCCCGGCGACCGGGTGATCATCATCGCCTACGCCCACATGAGCCCCGAGGAGGCGGCCTCCTTCCAGCCCCGCCTCGTCCACGTGGACGACCGGAACCGGCCCGTCGCGGCCGAGTAGCGCACCGCCGATCCGCCTCCGCGCATCGCACCTCGCGGACACCCCCGGCCGCCGATCCGCCCCCCGGGTAGTCACCCCCGCGCGCCGCCGCTATACTGGCCGCGGCCGGGCCGGCACCCGGTCGACGATCCCGTCCGACACAGGGGGTGCGCCATGTCCTTCCGCCTTCCTCTTCTCGCCGTCCTGCTCCTGCTCGCCGCCGCGCCGGCCGCCGCCGTGGACATCCGCGACACGCGCCTGCTGGCCGAGCCCGACTGCAGCGCCGACCAGGTCGTCTTCACCTACGCCGGCGACCTCTGGGTCGCGCCCCTGGCCGGCGGCACGGCCCGCCGCCTGACGGCCGACGTGGGCCGCGAGCGGCGCCCCCGCTTCTCGCCCGACGGGACGCTCATCGCCTTCAGCGGCGAGTACGACGGCAACGAGGACGTCTTCGTGATCCCAGCGGAAGGCGGCGAGCCCCGCCGCCTCACCTGGCACCCGGGCGAGGACGTCGTCCAGGGCTTCACGCCGGACGGGAGCGCGGTGCTCTTCACCTCGCAGCGAAGCGCCCACACGCGCCGCATCGCCCAGCTCTTCACCGTTCCGATCGGCGGCGGCTTCCCGGAGCGCCTGCCCGTGCCCCGCGCGGCCAAGGCGGAGTTCTCGCCCGACGGCGAGGTCGTCGCCTACCTGCCCCTGGGCGAGGTCTTCCGGCAGTGGAAGCACTACCGCGGCGGGCAGGCGTCCCGCATCTGGCTCCAGGACCTCTCCGACGCCTCGGTGCTGCAGATCCCCCAGCCCGAGGGGCGCTGCAACGACACCGATCCCATGTGGTTCGCCGGACGCTTCTTCTTCCTCTCGGACCGCGACGGGGAGTTCAACCTCTACTGCTTCGACCACGAGACGGGCACCGTCGAGCAGCGGACCTTCCACGACGACTTCCCCGTCGTGGCGGCCGCGGCCGGCCCCGGCGGCATCGTCTACGAGCAGGCGGGCTGGCTGCACCGCTTCGATCCGGCGACGGGCGCCAGCGGGCGCCTGGTCATCGGCGTGGCGGCGGACCTCCCGGAGGCCCGCCCCCGCTGGGCCGCGGGCGACGAGTGGATCCGGCACTGGGACCTCTCGCCCTCGGGCGCGCGGGCGGTCTTCGAGTTCCGCGGCGAGATCGTCACCGTGCCCGCCGAGAAGGGCGATCCCCGCGACCTGACGCGCACGCCCGGCGCCCACGAGCGCTGGCCGGCCTGGTCGCCGGACGGCGCGCGCATCGCCTGGTTCTCCGACGCCGGCGGCGAGGAGGCCCTTCACGTGGCGCCCCAGGACGGCGCCGGCGCGGCGCGCGTCTACCCGCTGGCCGGCGCCGGCTTCTACGACCGGCCCCTCTGGTCCCCCGACGGGACGAAGATCGCCTTCAGCGACAACGCCTGGGCCCTCTTCTGGATCGACCTCGACACGGGCCGCGTCCGCGAGGTCTCCCGCGAGATCCTCTACGGGCCGGCCAAGACGCTGCGCTACGCCTGGTCGCCCGACTCGCGCTGGCTCGCCTTCACGCGCAACACGGCCACCCTCTTCCAGGAGCTGTGGCTGTGCGACCTCGAGTCGGGCGAGGCCCATCTGGTCACCGACGGCCTCAGCGACGCCGTCGAGCCCGCCTTCGACGCCTCAGGACGCCATCTCTTCTTCGCCGCCTCCACGGACGCCGGCCCCGTGCGCCAGTGGTTCGCCATGTCCAACGAGGACATGCAGATGACGCGCAACCTCTACGTGGTCGTCCTGCGCGCCGGGGACCCCTCGCCGCTGGCGCCCGAGAGCGACGAGGAGGGCGCCGGCGAGGCGGCCGCGGACGAGGACAAGGACGACGGGAAGCGCGGCAAGAAGGGCCGCAAGGGTGATAATGGCGGGGACGCTGACGGCACGCCGCCCCGCGTGGCGGTGGACGTCGCGGGCCTCGGGCAGCGCATCCTCGCCCTGCCCCTGGACGCGGCGCTCTACTCGGACCTCCAGGCCGGCGAGGCCGGCCGGCTCTACTACCTCAAGCGCGCGGCGGAGGGCCGCCGCGGGAACCGGGACGCGACCTCGCAGCTCTGCCGCTTCGACCTGGACGAGCGCGAGGAGAAGGTCCTCGTCGAGGGCGTCGGCGCCTACCGCCTGGCCGCCGGCGGGAAGAAGCTGCTGGTGCGGGTGGGAAGCGCCTGGTCCGTCTGCGACGCGGACTCGCCCGATCCCGCCCAGGGGAGCCTGGCCATGGACGCCGTCCGCGTGCGCGTCGTGCCACGGGAGGAGTGGCCGCAGATCTTCCACGAGGCCTGGCGCATCAACCGCGACTACTTCTACGACCCCGGCATGCACGGGGCCGACTGGCCGGGCGTGCGCGACAAGTACGCCGTCTTCCTGCCCCACCTGACCGGCCGCGACGACCTGACACGCGTGCTGCGCTGGTTGGGCAGCGAGCTGGCCGTGGGCCATCACTACCTCTGGGGCGGCGACCGGCGCCGCGAGGCGGAGACCGTGCCCGGCGGCCTGCTCGGGGCCGACTACGAGGTGAGCGAGGGGCGCTACCGCTTCGCGCGCGTCTACGGCGGTCTCAACTGGAACCCCGACCTGCGCGCGCCGCTGACCGAGCCCGGCGTGGGCGTGCAGGCGGGCGAGTACCTGCTGGCCGTGGACGGCGAGGACCTGCGCCCGCCCGAGAACCTCTTCACGCGCTTCGAGCACGCGGCTGGGCGCATCGTCGCGCTGACCGTGGGCCCGCGCGCCGACGGCAAGGACGCCCGCACCGTGCGAGCAGTGCCCGTCGAGGACGAGGCGGCCCTGCGCCACCGCGCCTGGGTGGAGGGCAACCTCCGCCGCGTGGAGGAGGCCACGGGCGGCCGCGTGGCTTACGTCTACGTGCCCAACACGACCACGCGCGGCCACGAGTACTTCAAGCGCTACTTCTTCCCCCAGGCGGACCGCGAGGCCATCATCATCGACGAGCGGCACAACGGCGGCGGCCAGGTGGCCGACTACTATATCGACATCCTGCGCCGGCCCCACATCTGCTGGTGGGCCACGCGCTACGGCCGCGACTTCCCCACGCCCCTGAGCGCCATCCAGGGTCCCAAGGCGATGCTCATCGACGAGACGGCTGGCTCCGGCGGCGACCTGCTGCCCTGGATGTTCCGCAAGCAGGAGCTGGGCACCCTCGTCGGGCGGCGCACCTGGGGCGGCCTGGTGGGCATCCTCGGCTTCCCGGTCCTCATGGACGGGGGATACATCACGGCCCCGAACCTGGCCATCTGGACCGAGGACGGCTTCATCGTCGAGAACGAGGGCGTGCCGCCGGACGTCGAGGTGGAGATGCTGCCGGCCGCGCTGCTGGCGGGCCGCGATCCCCAGCTCGAGGCGGCCATCGCCATCGTCCTGGAGAAGCTCGCAGCGGATCCGCCGCGGCGGCCGGCGCGGCCGCCCTATCCGCTGCGCGCCCTCGGCGCCGCGGCGGACGAGCGCTAGGGCCCCTGTTCCGCGGCTGAGGGGCAATGAAAACGGGGCGCCCAGGGGGGGCGCCCCGCGTCGCGCGTCCTTGCGGCGGGTGACGGGGTGCCGTCGTCACCCGCCCCGGCGCGCGTCTAGAGCGAGAGCCACTTGCTCACCTTGATCAGGAACACGTTGTGGGGGTGGACGTCGAAGAGGGCGTCCATGTCGTCCCGCGCCGAGAACTCCCCCGTTCCCACGTATCCCGATCGCGACTGGGACCAGACCAGGTAGGCGATGGAGCCCGGCTGGTACTCCCAGCGCAGCACCAGGTTCGAGTTGAAGTAGCGGACGTTGAAGTCGCGGTCCGGGAAGTCGTAGTCCGCGGTCCCGTTGCCGTCCTCGTCCACCTCGTAGACGCCGTCCGCATCGTTCCAGGCGATCTCGTCGCCCGTGAACTCGTGGAAGCGGTCGGCGTAGGCCTCCGCCCGCGGCGCGGTCACGCGCTTGAACCGGTGGTAGTCCCCCGCCGAGACGAAGGGAGCAGCGTAGTACTGGAGGCTCAGGTTCGGCGTCAGGCTGTAGTCCACGCGGAAGGTCAGCGTCAGGGTGCGCTGCGTCATGCTGGCGAAGAGGTAGCGGTCCTCGTCGCCGAAGCTCCGGGCGCCCACCCACTGCAGCTCCGGCTCGCACTTGGAGTACTCGGGGTTCAGCGCGAGGCGCAGGGCGTTGCAGGGCCGCCAGCTGGTGGAGAACCAGAGGCCGTACTCGCGGTAGTAGTCCTCGTCGCCGTAACAGAACCAGCCGCCGACCTGGACTTGGGCCGGCTTGCTGCCGTCGGTCCACAGGTTGCAGCTGCCGACGAGGTCGCCGGGGAACTTCATGGCCGGCCCGCCGCGCAGGGCGCTGACGGACAGGTTCTCGTTGGTGCGCGTCAGCCCCGCGTAGAGGCCCCAGCGGTTGCGGAAGTTCATGTTGGTGTTGACGTTCCACCTGTTTTCCAGGGGCGCGCCGCCGAAGTCCCAGTCCAGCCACTGGTTGGTGTTCAGGCCGAAGTCGTTGAGGATCCAGAAGGGCCGCGAGGTCCAGTAGCCGCACCAGGTGAACTGGTTGACCTGGTCGGCCCGGGTCATGTAGCCCGCGTCGTTGATCTCGAAGCCCGGCGAGCGCCAGGCGGCGCCGGTCTCGAAGCTGATCGCGCCGCCGCCGAAGCGGGCCGGACGGCCGTACAGGCGGACGGACCCGGCGTGGCCCGCCAGGGAGGTCCGGGTGGAGTCCACCGCGGTGTGGTCCTTGTCCGGCCGCTGGTAGTAGCGGGCCGACGAGGTCTGGGTGTCCAGGATTGCCTCCTCGGTGCCCGCCACGCGGCTGCCCAGCAGGTTGGTAGCGAGGTACCAGTCCCGGTCGTGCCAGTGGTGGATGAAGTCCAGCCCGCCGGCGTACGCGGACCCGTGCAGGAACTCGAGTTGCGGGTCGTCGATCTTGCGGTTGAAGGCCGTGAACATGCCGCCGATGCGCGTGCCGCCGCGACGGTAGTCCTTCTGCAGGCGACCGACGAAGATGTTGGCCAGGGGCTCGACGGTCTCCTCGCGCTCGTCGCCGGCGAGGTCCACCTTGGCCTTCTCCTCGGCCGTGACGCTCTCGAGGACGCCGATGGACAGCCCGCCCGCGGTCTTGCCCGTCAGCTTGGCGGCGCCGAGGATGCTGGTGTTCTCGGGCTGGTCCACGTGCTCGTTGCCCCAGTCGAAGTCGCCGGCCCACTGGGGATTCCACGAGGGCTGGGCGCCGATGCGCCGCGAGTAGAAGAGGCGGTCGCTGGTGAAGCTGCCGCCGGTGATGGCCGGCGCGATGCGGTAGGCCAGGATGTCCTGCCCCTCGATGAAGAAGGGCCGCCGCTCGCCGAAATAGTTCTCGAAGGCGCTCAGGTTGACCTGCGAGGGGTCGGCCTCCACCTGGCCGAAGTCGGGATTGATGGTGAAGTCCGCGGTCAGGTTGCTCGTGATGCCGATCTTGCCGTCGAGCCCGGCGCCAAGCTTGCCCCGCTCGCCGTCCCAGTAGGGATTGCCCGGCTCGGCCTCGAAGCGCTCGCCGCGGGCCAGGCCGTAGGGCATCAGCTCGACGCGGCGGAGCTTCGGAAGGTCGCGCAGGCCGCGCAGCTCGCCGAAGCGGCTCACCCAGCCCGTCTCGTCCTGCTTCTTGCGCTGCCAGACGGAGCGCTCCCCCTCCCGGAAGACGTTCCGCTGGACCTGGATGCCCCAGACCTGCTCCGGGGCGTCCGAGTAGCGGAGCTGGCTGAAGGGGATCTTCACCTCGGCCGTCCAGCCCTCGTCGTCGATGCGGGGCTTGAACTCCCAGATGGGATCCCAGGTGCCGTCCCAGCTGTCGCCGTCCTGGGAGATGAACTCGTCGCCGCGCACGCCGGACACGGAGGCCGTGAAGGAGTAGGCCGTCCGGCTGTCGTGGTAGCTGTCGATGTTCACCTCCACCCAGTCCCCGGGGAACCAGTCCCGCCGCTCCAGGCGGCTGGCGATCTTGTCGGGCTCGCTGTCGTGGGCCCGGTAGGCGAGGTAGAGGGCCTCGTCGTCGTAGAGGATCTTGAAGGCCGTCTGCTGGCAGGGCGGCTTGCCCTCGTCCGGCCGGTACTGGACGAAGTCCGTGGCCCACGCGACCTGCTGCCAGCAGGGGTCGTCCAGGCAGCCGTCGATGACCGGCGGCCTGGGGTTGACGTGCTTGGTCCAGTAGACGCGGCGCTCGGTGGCGCCCTCATCCTGGGCCGCGGCCGGCGCCGCCATGCCGGCGGCGACGATGATCAGGAAGGCGGTGGTGGCGAGCTTCATGAAATCCTTTCCGCGCGCGCCAGCCGCCGGTCGGCGATGTGGGCCGACGACAGGGCGGTGCCTTGGTGGGCGATACCTTGGGAAAAAGCGGCGCGGAACGAACAGAAAGACGAGCGGACGCGGGAAAGGTTTCAGCCTTTGCGGGCGGGGTCAAGCGCCGAGCCGGCATCCGCGTTCACCGGCGGATCGTCGCCGGGGGGCGGCGGCAGCGTGAAGCAGAAGGTTGAACCGCGATTCTCGCCCTCGGACTCCACCCAGATGCGGCCGCCGTGTATCTCCACGATGCGCCGCGCCAGGGCCAGGCCGAGGCCCGATCCCTCCAGGGTGGGATCGAGCTGCTCGAATGGCCGGAAGACCCGCTCGTGGTAGCGCGGCTCGACGCCGATTCCGTTGTCGCGCACGAAGCAGACGGTCCCCTGCGGATCGTGGCGGACGCCGATCTCGACGCGGGGGTCCGCCTGGCCGCCCATGTACTTGACGGCGTTCTCGATGAGGTTCTGGAGCAGCTCGACCAGGCGCGGCCGGTCGCCGTAGACATCCGGCAGGCCGGACGGCAGCTCGACGCGCACGCCCCGCTCCCGGATCGGGCCGGCCGCGTTGGCGAGGGCCTCCGCCGCCAGCTCGCCCAGCGGCACCATCTCCGACGGGGAGACAACGCGCCCGACGCGCGACAGCTCGAGGACCTCGCGCAGGAGTCGCTGCATGCGGTCCGCGGCGCCGTCGATGACCTCCATGTCGCGCCGCGCCTTGTCGTCCATCCGGCCCGCGAGGTCCTTGTCGAGGAGGCCGAGGTAGCCGCGGATCGTGATGAGCGGGGTCTTCAGGTCGTGGGAGACCATGTAGAGGAAGCGCTCCAGCTCCACGTTGCGGTCCCGAAGTTCCGCGAAGGCGGACTCGAGCTGGGCCTGCGCCCGCTCCCGCTCCGTCACGTCCAGGAAGAGCGCGGCCATGGCGCCCGGCCAGGTCTGGAAGGCGTAGACCTCGTAGGCGCCCTTGATCCGCTCGTCCTCGTAGTCGATGTGGTGCGTCTGCCAGGGGACGGCATGGCGCGCGGCCTGGCGGTAGCGCTCGGGCACCTCCGTGTCCGCCAGGGGCGGGAAGGCCTCCTCGAGGGTCCGGCCCAAGAACGTCTCGTGGCAGATGCCCAGGATGCGGTCGGCGGCGGGATTCGCGCCCGCGAAGACGAGCCGCCCGTCCTTTTCGAGGGCGTACATGTGGATGCCCATGGGCGAGGCCTCGACGATGTTGCGGAAGCGCCGCTCGCTGGCCAGGAGGGCGTCGTGGGCCCGCTTGCGGTCGGTGATGTCCGGGAAGACGACGATGCCGGCGATGATGGCGCCGTGTTCGTCCCGGATCGGCGCGGCGTTGGCCAGCACCAGCGACTCGGAGCCGTCCCGGCGCCGGATGACCGCCTCGACGTTCTCCACGATCTCGCCCCGCAGCACGGCCCGGGACAGGGGCAGTTCCTCGGGCGCGAAGGGGCGGCCGTCGGGATGGAAGACCTGCCAGGCGTCGGGATGCAGCTCGACGGGGATGTCGGTGAGGGCGTCCTGGGGCTCGCCGCGGATGCCCAGGGCCGCCGAGTTGGCGACGCGGATGCGCACGTCCGGCGCGTCGGCGATGAGGACGCCGGCGGGCGAGTTCTCGATGGCGGCCAGGAGCAGGGAGCGGGCCTCGGACAGTTCGGCCTCCACTCGCTTCTGGGCCGAGAGATCGCGGATGATCGTCGAGAGGTAGTCGCCGCCACGGCGCGCCGAGCGATGGGCCATGATGACCTGGGTCACGGGGATCGTGCTCCCGTCGCGCGCCAGGAGAGCCGATTCTCCGCTCCAGATGCCGCCCCGCTTGGCGGCCGGGACCGCCTCGTTGACGATGAGCTTGATCGCCCAGTCGGGGTGCAGGTCGACGACCATCAGGCCGTCCAGGGGCTCGTCGTCGCCCAGGCCCACCATGCGCCGCCCCGCCCGGTTGATGAAGGTGAGACGGCCGTCTGGCGTGGAGGTGGCGACGTAGTCGCTGGTAGCCTCGAGGATGGCGGCCAGCCGCTGCCGCTCCGCCTCGGCGCGGAGGCGGAGGCCCCGGTTCACCAGCAGCGCCATGATCGTCAGGGACTGCAGGCCGACGACGGCGATGACCAGCCAGATCCACGTGCGGTAGCGCTCGTAGAGCGAGGGGATGCGGCCGATGATCGAGCTCCCGGCGGGAAGCTGCTCGGGCTTCAGGCCGAAGCGCTGCATCTGCTCCCAGTCGAACAGGAGCCGGTTGGGCGATTCCGTGACCACCGGCAGCGCCGACGCATCCTCGCCGGCGAGGATGCGCACGGCCAGATCCGCCGCTGTCCAGCCCTGCGTCCGGCCGCTGGTCAGCATGCCCCCGACGATGCCGTGGCCCAGGTAGAAGGTCCACGGGCCGTAGATGGGAACCGGGCAACTCGCGGCGATCAGCTCGAGGCTGCGCTCGTGCGTGAAGTCGCGCCCGAGGCGGTCGCGGTTGAAGACGAAGAGGAAGACCAGGGCGTTGGCGGGCAGCGCGGCCGTCCGCGCCCGCAGCTCCTCCATGGACAGGTCGTGGACGTACTCGAAGGCGAAGCGGTCCGCGAAGGGCGCGAAGGCCTCGCGCGCGGACGCCTCGATGGCGCGGCCCGTGCGCGTGCCGTCGTTGATGACCAGCACGCGGCGCGCGCCGGGGTGCAGGCTCGCCGCCACCGCGAGGGTGCGGGCGGGATCGATGGTCTCGATGACGCCGGTCAGGGGGCGGCCGCGCTCGCGCATCTCCGGCCGGTAGCCGTTGACGCCGCAGAAGACGACCGGCACGCCGGGCAGGATGTCGCTTCCCTCGTCGAGCAGGAAGTTCAGGGCCTGGTCGTCCGAGCAGATGATGAGGTCGATGACGTCGGGCGCGGGGTACTTGAGGCGGTAGACGTGGGCCAGGTGCCGGAGGTAGTCCGTCTCCGGGTGGCGCTTGGCGTCCATGTGCTCGATGAAGAGCTCGGTGTCGGGGAAGCGCCGGCTCTTCTGGAATCGCTCCTGGATCCCCGCCGTGATGTCCCGGGTCCAGGTGAACTCCGAGTAGTAGGAGTGCAGCACCAGGACTCGGCGGTGGGCCGGCGCCGCGCCATCCCCTTCCGCCGCGCCGGCGTCGGCGGCCGGGGCTTCGACAGCCCGGCAGGAGAGCGCCGCCAGCAGGACGACGCACGCCCACGCGAGCGCCAGAACCGCGGATCCGGCGGCATGGCGGACGCGTTCCGGCATGGCCTGGCCTCCTCCACCTGGCGGGCGCGGGAAGGACCCGGGCGCGAGGGCGGGTCCTCCGCCGCACCAGTTCTCCCACAGGAGCCATCGGCCGTTCCAGGACAAAGATGCAGCCTGAAAGGAGTCCGCAGGCGGGGACACATGCGCATTACGCAAACGCCCCGGGGCGGGCCCCGGGGCGTCGCGTGACATCGCGGCGAGGGTCTAGGACCCGTCGAGCATGCGCAGGCACTCGGCCACGCCGGCCTCGATCTGGGCGTTGCGCCCCTGCAGCGCCTCCTCCGGCACCTCGGGCACCAGGACGTCGGGCGTCACCGGGTCGTTCTCCAGGTTGCGCCCGTCGAGGCGGTACCAGCCACTACCGGGGATGCGGAACGTGGTGCCGTCGATGAGCTGGGTGTTGCTGGTGCCGATGACGGCGCCGAAGGTGGGCATGCCCACCACGCGCCCCAGGCCCAAGGCCTTGAAGCCCATGGGGAAGATCTCGCCGTCGCTGTAGCTGCGCTCGTTGATGAGCAGGACGACGGGGCCTTCCCAGCGCTGGGTGGCGTCGAAGGTGGGCTCCCGGTCGTCGCGGCCCTGGGTGTAGCCGTAGGCCCGCCGGCTCAGGAAGGTCAGCACCTGGTCGTGGATGTGCCCGCCGTTGTTCCAGCGCACATCCAGGATCAGCCCCTCCTTGCCCATCGCCCGGCTGAAGACGTCCTCCAGGAAGGTGTCCCAGTTGCCGTCGCCCATCGCGCTCATGTAGACGTAACCCAGCCGGCCGCCGGAGAGCCGGTCCACCAGGCGGCGATTCTCCTCCACCCAGTGCTTCTGGGCCAGGCGGTAGACGCTCGCCAGGGGCGTCACGGTGATGGTGCGGGCATCCTTGCCCGATCCATCCGCGGCGACGCGCAGATCCACCTCCTCGCCGGCCTTGTGGTCGAGCAGTGGGTAGTAGTTCTCCCGCGGGGCGATCGCGCGGCCGTCGATGGCCAGGATCACCTCGCCGGGCTTCACGCGCCGGCCCTCGCGGTCCAGAGGGCCGCGGGGCAGCACCTCCTCGACCCGCACGCCGGGGCCGTCGTAGTCGTCGTCGGGGGTGAAGCCAAGCTGCCCGGTGCGGTCGTCGCCCCGGCCGGGACGCGGGCCGCCCCAGACGCCGAGGTGGCTGGCGTTCAGCTCGCCGATCATCTCGCGCAGGATGTCGTTGAAGTCGTCGATCATGACGGCCTCGGCCGCCAGGGGCTCGTACTTGGCGCGCACGGTCTCCCAGTCGGTGCCGTGAAAGTTCGCGTCGTAGAAGCCGTCGTCGAGCAGGCGCCAGGCCTCGCGGTACTTCTGCAGGCGCCGCGCGCGCTCGTCC
>JAFGBK010000114.1 GCA_016933175.1 Candidatus Krumholzibacteriota bacterium
AGTACGCCCTGGGCCCCGTGGGGCCGGCGGCCCAGGAACTGGTCCTCGAAGGGGGCCTGGAGGCCTGGGTCAAGAACCGGCTCTAGCCGCGCGAAGGAGGAGCCTCATGCATCGCTGGTTCAAAACGGCCGCCGTCGCCCTGCTGGCCCTGGCCCTGGCCTGCACCACGTCGCCCCTGGGCCGCAAGCAGCTCAAGCTCTTCCCCGACTCCGAGATGAACCAGATGGGCCTGGCGGCCTTCGACGAGATGAAGACCGCGGTGCCCGTGTCCACGGACGCCGCCGTCAACGCCTACGTGCGCTGCGTGGCCGAGGCCATCGTCGCCCAGGCGGCGGACCCGACCGGCGTCGCCGGCTGGGAGACCGTCGTCTTCGTGGACGAGACGCCCAACGCCTTCGCCCTGCCGGGCGGGCGCATCGGCGTCCACACGGGGATGCTCGACGTGGCGGTGACGGCCGACCAGCTCGCCGCCGTCATCGGCCACGAGGTGGGCCACGTCATCGCCCGCCACGGCAACGAGCGCATCTCCACGGCCTACGCCACCTCGACGGGCCTGCAGATCATCCAGGCCCTGAGCGACCATCCCGAGAGCGAGGACACGCGGCGGGTCATGGGCCTGCTGGGCCTGGGCAGCCAGGTGGGCATCCTGCTGCCCTTCAGCCGCGTGCACGAGCGCGAGGCCGACCTCATCGGCCAGGACCTCATGGCCCGCGCCGGCTTCGACCCCGCGGCCAGCGTCGAGCTGTGGCGCAACATGGTCGCCGCCGGCGGCGCCGAGCCGCCCGAGTTCCTGTCCACGCACCCATCGAGCGCATCGCGCATCGATGAGCTGGAGGCCAATCTCGCCACGACGCGCCCCGTCTACGAGCAGGCCCGCGCCGCCGGCCGCCGGCCGAACTGCCGCCCGCCTCGCTAGGGCGCGATGGCGGCGCGAGGCGCGGGCCCCATGGCGCGATGATCCATGCAGCGGTGGCGGCATCGGCCATTGCGTGCTAGACTTGTTCCGAGAGCAATCCCGACTGTCCGCCGACCCCCCGCCTGCGCGGGGGATTTCATCTGTGGAGGGACCCGTGACCTGCGCCACTCCGCAGGCCCTCCGAGTCGCAGTGTCCGGCACCGTGCGGGCGAGGCGCGCGGCGGCCGTGACGATTCTCGCCGCGCTCGCGCTTGCCGCGACCTCCGCGCCGCCCGCCGCCGCCGATCCCGTGCGCGTGGAGTTCCGCTTCCAGCGCGCCGACGCGCCCATCGTCAACCTCGCAGGCACCTTCAACGGCTGGTGCGACGCCTACTACGGCGTCATCGACACCGGTATCGATCCCATGAACGGCCCCGACGCCGGGGGCTGGTGGACCCTGGAGAAGCTCCTCGATCCCGGCGTCTGCGAGTACAAGTTCGTCGTGAACGGGAACACCTGGTACACCGACCCGCTCAACCCGCGCGTCGATCACCAGGACAACAACAACTCCATCCTCGCCGTCTCCGACCCGCTGGTCTACTACGTGCTGCCCAGGGACGGCAGCCTCGTCACCACGGCGACGCCCGTGATCGAGGCCACCCTCGCCAGATCCGACGCGGCCGCCTTCGACCTGTCCACACTCGCCATCCACCTGGACGGCGAGCTGGTGGCCGGCGGGCCCGCCGCCTACGACCCGGCGACGCGCCGCGCGGCCTTCGCCGCCGACAGCCTGGACGCGGGCGGGCACGACGCGCGCGTCGCGGTCGCGCTGGTCGGCGGGGCCGCCCACGCGGACTCCACCGCCTTCACGATCTTCGTCGACTTCGTGCCGCCGGCGATCGCGCACGCGCCGCCCGCGGCGGTGACGGCCGGCGAGCGCGTCCCCATAGAGGCCGTGATCACAGACGACCTGGGCGTCGAGTCCGCCTTGCTCAACTACCGCAACGCCGGCGATCCGGACTTCGCGGCCGCCGCCATGGCCGAGGGCCTGGACGACGTCTGGGCCGCCGCCATCCCCGCCGGCTTCACCCGGGCGGGAAGCGACCTCGAGTACTGCCTCGAGGCGAGCGACCTCTCCAACACGACGCGGCTGCCGGTGGCCGGGTTCTTCGCCGTACCCGTCGCTGCGGACGACGCCGCGCCGGCGATCACCGACGCCTTCGCGTCGCCGCCGACCTTCGACCCCGACGGCGAGGACGACGCCACGCGCCTGTCCTTCCGCCTGTCCGAGCCGGCGGTGGTGACCGTCACGGTGACGACGGCCGGCGGCGCCCCCGTGCGCACCCTCCTCGACGGCGCGCCCGCGGGCGCCAGCTACGTCCAGGCCGTCTGGGACGGCGCCAGCGACCTCGGCGCGGACGTCCCCGACGGCGGCTACGTCTTCCACGTCGCGGCCCTGGACGGCGCGGGCAACCCGAGCGGCGAGACGGCGGTGCCCATCGTCGTGGACCGCGGCGCGCCGCCCGAACCCATCGATGTCATCCTGCTCTTCCACGCCAACCAGACCCTCAACTACCAGGGCGACACGGCCAACGACGCCTGCTTCTGGGGCCTCGTCGAGGTCCTGCGCCGCCACCCGCAGTCGCGCTTCATGCTCCACTTCTCGGGCACGCTCCTGCACGATCTCGGCTGGTTCAACTTCCGCCACGAGCCTTCTACCCTGGACATGCTGCGCGCGGGCGCGGCCGACGGGCAGTTCGAGATCGTCGGCAGCACCTACGCCCAGAACGTGCCCTACGGCACGGCCATGTGGGACAACGCGCGACAGGTGGAGGTCCACCGCGAGGTGATCGGCGCCATGCTCGGCGCCGAGCCGGTGAGCTTCTGGAACCCCGAGCGCTGCTGGAAGCAGGGGCTCGTGGAACTCATGGCCGGGAACGGCTACGCCGCGACCTGGGTGGAGACGCACATCCTCGAGGACAGCGGCATGCAGGCGCCCGAGCACGCCGTGCGGCGCACGGCCTTCGGCGGCCACGAGCTGATCGTCTTCAACGACGACCAGCAGATGCTCGGCTTCGACGGCGCCGTGGACAGCGGCGACGCCACCAACATCATCAACTACCTCGCCTGGCTGCGCGGCCAGGACACCTGGCGCGACTTCGCCGCCTGCTATTGCCAGGACGCCGAGGCGACGGGTCTCTGGGACTACGAGAACGGCGGCGACCCGGCCCAGGACTGGGCGGGCCTCGACCAGGTGCTCACGGCCATGGAGGCCACGGGCTGGATCCGCTTCACGACCATGAGCGAGTACCTGGCGGAGCACCGTCCCACCGAGATGCTCGAGCCCATCGTCGACGGCCAGGCCCTGTGGATGATCGGCCCCTCCCAGCAGGCCGGCTACGCCGACTGGTTCGACTTCCAGGCGCGCGACCCCGCAGTGCTCACCTACCGCGACTTCTACGCGGGCCTGCGCGGGCGCATCGAGTCCGTGGGCGCGCTGGCGCCGCCGGACACGCCCGCGGCGCGCCTGGTGGAGCACGCCGTCCGCAACTTCGTGGCCCACCAGTTCGAGTTCGCCTGCATCGGCTGCGGCGGCATCGGCTGCCAGGACTGGCACAAGGCCGAGACGCTCGAGGGCGCGCTGCTGGCCGCCGAGGCGGCCCTGGCGCCGCCGCCGGGTGTGGCGATCGCCAACCGCGACGCCAACGGCGACGGCGTCGCCGACTGGACCCTCGCCACGCCGGCGGACTTCTTCATCCTCTCGGAGACGGGCGGGCGGCTCCTGCGCTGGTTCGACCTGGAGCACGGCGAGGAGATCCTCGGCAACGAGCTGTTCATGCGGGGCTTCTACTACGAGGGCTGGCGCGAGTGGTACGCGGGCCCGGGCTGGAACGACGACCGCCACTACCAGGAGGACGCCGTCTGGGACGCGTGGAACCTGCGCCCGGCGGTCATGCCCTACCACCGCGAGTACGCCGTCCGCAAGCACGCCCTCAACGACCGCCTGACGATCGACGGCGGCGGCGACGCGACGATCCTCGACGCGGAGTACTCGGCGGCCGTCCAGGGCGACGCCCTGGTCCTCGCCTGCGCGGCGGGCGGCCTGGCGGTGACCAAGACCTTCGCGGCCGCCGGCGGCGGCATCTCCGTGACCTACGACTTCGAGAACACGAGCGGCGCGCCGCACGCCTGCGCGCTGACGATCGAGAGCGAGCTGAACCCCTCGCTGCTGGCGATCATGGACAACGGGCGGGGCTCGGTGGCCTACTGGGACGGCGCCGACACCTCGTCGGTGATCACGCCCGGCGCCGTGGGGGTGAGGAACACCGTCACGGGGCGCACCGCCGTCTTCGGCTTCTCGGAGCCGCCGGCCTCGGTGGCGGGCGGCGAGACGGTCCACGGGCTCCTGTTCAGCCCGACCTTTGCCTTCGCCCTGGCGCCCGGCGGCACGAAGCAGCTCACCCTCGCCCTGGGCGTCGCCACGACGGGCGTCGATCCCGGCGGCGGGGCGCCCCCGCCCTTTCGGCTCG
This sequence comes from Candidatus Krumholzibacteriota bacterium, assembly GCA_016933175.1. Taxonomy (GTDB): domain Bacteria; phylum Krumholzibacteriota; class Krumholzibacteriia; order JACNKJ01; family JACNKJ01; genus JAFGBK01. Next base: position 4,426 of record JAFGBK010000114.1, read on the forward strand.
GGCCGAGCTACCCCAACCCCTTCAACCCGCTGACGACGATCGGCTTCACGCTGCCCGCGGCGGGCCCCGTCGAGCTGGCCGTCTACGACGTCGCCGGCCGGCGCGTGGCGACGCTGGTGGACCGCCCCCTCGCCGCGGGCGCCCACCGCGAGACCTGGGGCGGCACCGACGACAGCGGCCGCCGCGTCGCCAGCGGCGTCTACCTGCTGCGCCTGTCCGCCGGCGGGCGGACGGCGACCCGCAAGGCGGTCCTCCTCAAGTAGACCCCAGCCCGGGAGGGAACTCGGATGTCACGACTCAGCTCGGTTTCGGTCCTGATCCTGGCCGGCGCGGCGCTGGGCGCCCTCGCCTGCTCCAACACGACGTCCTCGAACGGCAACGGCCAGCCGACGCCGGTGGTCCACGAGCTGCCCGCGACCCAGGAGACGGCGATCCCCGTCACCGTGGCGGCGGGCCAGCGCGTGGAGATCACGACCGCCGGCCAGGTGAACACCAATCCCGACGGCCCCGTGGAGGGCTGCGACCTGTGGACCGACGCCGACGGCCTGCCGAGCTGCGTCTACGTCACCTCGTCGCCGGAATGCCACGGCCTGCCCTTCATGGCGCTGATCGGCCGCGTGGACGCGGACTACTTCCTGGTGGGGACCGCCTTCGACAGCACCTTCGCCGACGCCTGCCAGCTCGACCTGCTGGTCAACGACTGGGTCCACGCCGACAACGACGGCACGTTCACCATCAGCGTCCTGGTGCACTAGCGCGGCTCGAGCCCGCTCGCGCGTGATTCCTTGCCGGTTCGCGTTTCCAATCAACCGGGCGCCGGTCCGGCCGGACGCCGCGCGGCCGCGCGCCCGCCGGTTTCCAACAAGGGGGAGCGCCGATGAGGACACGCGCACCGCGGCTCGCCGCGCGGGCTGTCGCGAAAGCCGCCGGCTTCGCGCTGGCCATCACCCTGCTGGCCGCGCCGCATGGCGCCGCGCCGGCTGCCGCCGATCCCGGCGACGAGAACTGGTCGCGCTGCTTCGGCCCGCCGGGCATCCGGGGGGAGAGCTACGGCGGCACGGTCAATGCCGTCGCCCACGTCGGCACCAACCTCTACGTGGGCGGTAGCTTCGTCGAGGTAGGCAAGGTGCCCGCCCTCAACGTCGCCCGCTGGGACGGCTACCAGTGGCACGCCCTGGGCGAGGGGGTCAACGGCGAGGTCATGGCGCTCTTCGACCACGGCGCCCTGTTCGTCGGCGGCGACTTCACCGAGGCCGGCGGCGTGGCCGTCAACAATGTCGCCAGGTGGGACGGCTTCACGTGGCACGCCGTCGGCGACGATGCCTTCAACGGCGCGGTCCTCTGCTTCTGCGAGCACATGGAGGGGCTCTACATCGGCGGCGCCTTCACGGAGATCGGCGGCGTGGAGATCTACCGCGTCGCCCACTGGAACGGCTACAACTGGGAAGACCTGCCGGGAGCCAACCTCACCTTCTATGGCCACGATTACGGCGAGGTGCGCGCGCTGACGCACTTCTGGCTCGATCTCTGGGCCGGTGGCCATTTCCAGTGGGCCAGTCCAACCTATTACCACAACATCGCCTGCCACGACGGCCAGGATTGGCACCTGCCGGGCGCGTGCCTCGGCATGAACGACGCCATCGAGAGCTTCGTGGTCTGCGACAACGCGCTGTGGATCGGCGGCAGCTTCTGGAGCGCGGACGGCGAGGAAGCCGACGGGTTCGCCTGGGTCAGCACTGCCGGCACCTTCCATGGCGTGACGGGGGGCGGCGGAGGTGTGGTCCACGCCCTCGCCAGCGACGGCGACGCCGTCTACGTGGCCGCCAACCAGGGCGTCACCCCCTACGACGCGGGCATCTGGCTCCCCGAGCTGGGCGATCTGCACACGGCCTTCGCGCTGGACTACATGCTGGGCAGCCTCTACGCGGGCGGCGAGCTCTGGCATGGCATGTCCCTCCGGGACGCCATCGCGCGCTGGGACGGCGAGGGCTGGCGCCGCCTGGGTGCCGGCATCGGCGGTTCGTTCTACGCCCTGACGAGCTTCGACGGCGACCTCGCCGCCGGAGGCAGCATCCTGCTGGAGTCCGTCTCCAACGACACGGAGGACTGCTACCACGTCGGCCTCTACAACGGGCACGACTGGCTGCCCCTGGGCGAGGGGCTGGACGACAACGTCGAGGGCCTCGCGGTCTACGATGGCGAGCTGCACGCCGTGGGCCGCTTCGAGCACCCCATGAACAGCGAGACGGTCCTGGCGCACGCGGCGCGCTGGGACGGCGAGGCCTGGCAGCCCCTGGGCGCCGGCCTGTCGAGCCTGTACGGCTACGGCTACGACTGCTGCGTGTGGGAAGACCAGCTCGTGGTGGTGGGACGCTTCACGCAGGCCGGGGGCGCGCCTGCCGCCCGCGTCGCCGCCTGGGACGGTGCCGCCTGGCAGGCGCTGGGAGCCGGAGTCCTCGGCGGCGACGCGCTGGCCGTCATCGGCTTCCGCGGGGACCTGATCGTGGCAGGCGAGTTCAGCATGGCCGGCGGGCAGTCCGCGAGCCGCATCGCCCGCTGGGACGGTCTGGCCTGGCACACGCTCGGCAGCGGCATCACCGGCGTCGAGGTCAACGCCCTCGCCACCTGGCAGGGCGACCTCTACGCCGGCGGGCGCTTCACGGCGGCGGGTGGGCAAGCAGCTGCCAACCTGGCCCGCTGGGACGGCGCCGCCTGGCACGCCGTCGGCGGCGGCGTCGCCGGCGACGGCTTCACGCCCCTCATCGACGCCCTCAAGGGCACGAGCGAGGGCCTGTTCGTCGGGGGCGAGTTCTCGAGCGCCGGCGGCGTGCCGGCCGCCAACGTGGCGCGCTGGACCGGCAGCGAGTGGCAGCCCCTGGGTTCCGGCATCAGCGAGGGCAATCCGCGCAGCACCGTCCACGCCCTCTGCGTCCACGAGGGCTGGCTCTATGTGGGCGGCTACTTCAAGCAGGCAGGCAGCCGCCTCTCCTACAGCATCGCCCGCTGGAACGAGGACATGACGCCCGTGGCCCTGGACGCCTTCGCCCTGCGGCCCCTGGCCGGCGAGGTGGAGATCCGCTGGGAGACGCCCGCCGGCGCCGCGCCGGCCGCCTTCCGCCTGGAAGCGCGCCTGGGGGATCAGACCTGGGAGCCGGCCTTCGCCGAGGAATCGCCGGGCCGGTGGATCGCCCGCGACCACCACCCGGCCCTGGCCGCCGGCGGCCGGGCCACCTACCTGCTCCACGGCCGCGCGGGCGGGGAGGACTGGACGCTGCTGCGCAGCGAGTCGCTGCTGCTGGAGGCCGTCCCCGTGGCGCCGCCGCGCATGGCACTGCACCCCAACCCCGCCAACCCGCGGGTGGTCATCGCGCTGTCGCCGCCGGCGGCGGGTCCGGCGCGGCTGTCGGTGCACGACGTCCGCGGACGCCTGCTGGCCGTGCTGCACGACGGCCCTCTGGAGGCGGGTCCGCGGGAGATCGTCTGGGATGGCACGGACGGTCGCGGGCGGCCTCTGCCCTCGGGGGTGTACGTGGTGCGTCTGGCGACGGCGCAGGGCGCGGTCAGCGGCCGCGCGGTGATCCTGCGCTGAAGTACGCCTCCATGCGGTCGAAGGCCTTGTGGATCTCCGACTCGGGGACGCAGAAGGAGAGCCGCAGGTGGGACTCGCCGGTGGGACCGAAGGCCACGCCCGGCGTGGCCGACACGCGCGCCTCGCGCAGCAGGTCGAGGCAGAAGGTCTTCGAGTCCGTCTTCCCCCCGTCGCGCACGATCTTCGGGAACATCAGGTAGGAGCCGCCCGGCCGCGCGTACTCGAAGACGTGATCCAGGCGGTCCAGGCGCTCGCACATGAGGTTCCGCATGGCCAGGTAGTGGGCCCGGAAGTCCGCCACGCAGGCCTGGTCCCCCGCGAGGGCCGCCAGGGCCGCGTACTGGCTCACCACGGGCGCGCAGATGGCGAAGGGGATGTGCACCTTGGCGATATGGGCGATCACGTCCGGCGCCGCGTGGACGTAGCCCACGCGGTAGCCCGTCATGGCGTAGGTCTTGGTGAAGGTGTAGCAGCCGATGACGTTCTCGCGCAGGTCCGGCACCGAGGCCAGGCTGAAGTGCCGGTGGTCGTCGTAGACGAAGTACTCGTAGGCCTCGTCGGTGATGACCATCAGCCCGTGCTGGCGCGCCAGCGCGCCGAGTGCGAGCTGCGTCGCCTCGTCGAAGACCGTGCCCGTGGGATTGGACGGCGTGCAGTAGAGGATGGCCCGCGTGCGCGGCGTGACGGCGGCGCGCGTGGCCGCGATGTCCCAGCGGAAGCCGTCCGCCTCGATCAGGGGAACCAGCACCGGCTTGCCGCCGGCCAGCTCCACCTGGCGGATGTGGGTGGAGTAGGTGGGCGTCGGCAGGATGACCTCGTCGCCGGGATCCACCACGGCCATCACCGCGGCGCTCAGCCCCTCGATGGCGCCGACGGTCACGATGATCTCGCCCGGCGTGGCCCGGACGCCGTTGTCCCGCGCCAGCTTGGCGACGATGGCCTCGCGCAGGGCCGGCAGGCCGAGGGTCTCCGAGTAGCCGGCCGTGAGCCCGTCCCGGATGGCGCGGATGGCGCCCTCCTTGACGTGCTCCGGCGTGTCGGAGGTCGGCTTCGCCCAGGACAGGAAGGCGACGTCGTCGATCTCCTTGGACAGGCGCGTCATCTCGTGGATGGCCGACTTCCCGAACCGTGACACCCGCTTCGCGATCCTGCCCCTGCGCTCCATGCCGCTCATCCCTTTCCGCTCGGGGTCATGCCGAGGGCCGCCGCCAGGTCGCGGGCCTCCGCGGCGGGGCGGTATCCGTCGTCGGCCGCGTCCCACGCGGCCAGGGTGCGCGCGAGATGCCCGCGAGCCTCCTGGTCGCGGTGGAGATCGTGCAGCAGCAGGGCCATCTCCAGGTTTGCCTCGGGCTGGGCGGGATTGCTGCGCAGGGCCGACTCGAGGGTCTCCCGGGAGTCCTCGCGGCGGCCGAGCCGGCGCAGCGCCCGGCCAGCCTGGGTGCGGAAGCTCTCGCTGTTCGGCTGCAGCTCCATCGCGGTCCGGTAGGCCGCCAGCGCCTCGTCCAGCTCGCCGCGGGCCTCGGCCAGCCGCCCCCGGAGGCTCAGGAGCTGCGGCCGCAGCAGCTCCGCCTGCATCTTCTCCGTCCACGCCTCGGTCTCCTCCGTCGCCGCCGCCGCGTCGTCGAGACGGCCCAGCTCGAGCAGGGCCCGGGCCTCGTACATGCCCAGTATCGGCTGGACGGAGGGCGGCAGCTCGCCGCGCAGGGCGCGGAGATCGGCCAGGACCGCCGCGGCCTGACCAGCCTCCGCCAGCATCGACAGGTGCCAGCCGTAGCGGATGTTCACCTCCAGGGGATTCGCCATGGAGGCGATATCCCGCCAGATCTCCAGGCTGTCGCGCGCCTCGCGGAAGCGACCCCGGGCGCGCAGGAGCGACATCATCAACTCCAGCGTCTCCTGGCGCGCCTTGGGGGTCTCGGCGGCGGCCAGGATGTCGTCGCACGCCGCCCGCGCGGCGTCGAAGCGGCCCTGCCGGATGTCGACCTCCGCCAGCTCCAGCAGCGTCTGGCGGTTGTCGGGCTCCAGGAGCTGGGCCGTCTCCAGGGCCTCGCGCGCCTCGTCGAGGCGGCCCCACTCCTCGTAGAGCATGGCCAACTTCGTGTGGCTTCGCACCTCCTGCGGGTAGTGCTCGGCGTAGCGGCGCAGGCGCCGCTCGGCCTCCTCGAACTCGCCGCGCCTCTGCCGGTACTCCGCGATCTCGAGCAGGCTGCCGTGCCGGAGGGGGTCGATCTCCAGGATCCGCTCGTGCGCGGCGATGGCGGCCTCCGTATCGCCGCGCAGGTTGCTGAGGAAGGCCTTCTGCGCGTAGGCGTTCGTGTCGTCGGGGTAGAGCTGGATCCACATGTCCGCGACGGCCATCGCCTTCTCGGGGTCCTCCTTCTCGTTGTAGTAGTAGAAGGACTTGATCTGGAGCTGCTCCCGCTCCGACAGGCGGTACAGGTTCGCCATGGCCGCGCTCATGGCGGCGCCGGCGCCCTCCGGATCGCCGGTCACCGTGAGCGCGGCCGAGAGCAGATACTGCGCCGAGGCGAAGCCGGGATCCGCCGCCACGGCCCGCTTCAGTGAGTCGACGGCACCCTGCCAGTCGTTGTCGTGCAGCATCGCCACGACGCCCGCCGTCATGTCCCGGACGGCCCCCAGGTCGGCGCTGAGGATCTCGGCGACGGGCCGGTCCTCCTGCGCGGCGAGGTGGCCGTCTGGCAGCTCCAGGTCCTCGCGCACCTGGCGCGAGGCCTCGTCCACGAGGGCGAGCAGGTCGCGTCCCGTGTGGACGCGCGTGGTGGGGGCGCGGCCGCTGTCGCTGTCGTGGAGCTGCAGCGAGACGCGCCACACGCCGCCCTCGCGCCCGACCTCGCCCGTCACGAAGTGCGTGAAGTGGCCGTCGCGGGCCAGCTTCCGCTCCAGGGCCGGCGGCAGGTCCAGGCCATCGGCGTGCCCGGCCTCCCGCAGGGCGTCGGCGAACTGGAAGGGGGCGGCCACGTCGAGGAAGGGGTCCTGGCCGAGGTCGTCCACCAGCAGCAGGGCGAGGCCCCGGCGCGCCCAGTCCGCGGCGGGATCGCCGCCGTTGGCGAGGTAGTGGACCATCACGCGGCGCCGGAAGCTCGCCTTGGGCACGGCGCGCCGGCTGACGGCGCCGTTCTCGTCGCGCACCGCCACCGTCCGGGTGACGGCGCCCAGCTCCTTGCCCCCGAACAGCAGGACCGCCAGGAAGGCCGTAACGGCCAGGTTCGCGGGGATCAGGGTCTTCTCGGTCCGGCTCCACCGGTTGGCGCCCGGGCGGCCGTGGCCCCAGGCGAGCGCCACGACGCTGGGCAGCAGCAGCACGAGGGCGAGCAGGACGAGGTTCACCAGGTGCGGCGAGAGCAGCAGCCGGTCCTCGAGGAAGGCGATGAACTGCACGACGCCCCAGCCGCCGAGGATGTAGGCGCTGAGGTACTGGGGCACGCGGCGGGCGCGCATCTCCGCCAGGATTTTCACGCGATGGACTCCCCGGAGCGGGCTCGCGGCCGCGCGCGGGCTTCCAGGCGCGCGGGCAGGCCTCGTGGCCCGGCCATGCTATCACGGGAATGAAAACCGGACAACGCCCGGCCGGGATTTGGGGTGTCGCCCGCCAGCGGCGGGTGTTATCATTTATGCAACGGTGTCTGCCGGCCGGCCCCGCCGGCGACACGCCATCCGACACCGGAGGTTTCCTCATGAAGCGATTGCTGGTCGCCGCGCTG
>JAFGBK010000003.1 GCA_016933175.1 Candidatus Krumholzibacteriota bacterium
CTGGGGACCCAGTGGTCCCTGGCCTGCCCGGCGATCTGCCAGGATCCCCTCCTCATCGAGGACACCATCGACGGCGAGGGCAACGGATACCGCGTCTACCAGACCGTCTACTGCGGCGGAACCCTGTGGCTGCTGGGCACGGGCATGCCCTGGGGCGCCGGCGCCACGGAGTACCTGGCCGACGTGTTCAACGCCGTCTTCCTGACCACCATCACCTTCGAGCTCGGCGTTCCCGTGGCTCACGACACCGAGATCACCATGGACACCGACGTCCTGGACTGCACGGGCGTGTGCATCACCCTGCACGTGGCCGCGGCGGTGCAGCTCGGCGAGGGCCTCGGCACGGAGTTCCCGCCTCTCTACCCGCTGCCCGTCCTGCCGCCCGACTGCACGGTGGACGACTCGGTCCAGGGCACCTGGTGGGACATCAACGACGTCACCATGACCATCGAGGGCTGCACGGTGCCGACGTCCGAGCGCAACTGGGGCGAGGTCAAGAGCCTCTACCGGTAGCGCCCGCTACGATCCGGAGCTCGGGACCAGGATCACGATGAGACGCGCTTCACGAACGAGGGCCCGCCCTCAGGCGGGCCCTCGTCGTTCACGCCAAGAGACGGCAGGCTTCCTGCCGCGCGCCGGGCGCTCAGGCGCCGGGCGGCAGATGGATGGCGAAGCGGCAGCGGTCGTCGCCCCCGAGCACCGACTCCAGCACCTCCACGCGCACGGGCCGGCCCAGGATGCCCTCCCAGAGCTGCGCGTACCAGCCGCCGCCGCAGTGGCACCACTCGGCGGGCAGCTCCCGCTCGTCGAGGATGGTCTGGCGCACGAAGCCGCAGTGGCAGCAGGCCGCGCGCCGCTCGCGGGCCGTCCGCGAGGCGGCGTGCCCCTCGCGGTCGGCCGGATTCTTGGCCACCAGGATGGTCCGCCCCTTCCGCCGCGGATCCTCGTACCAGGAGAGGCCGCGGTCCGACGTGTCGGCGTTCATGGCCGCCAGCGCGGCGTCCAGGCCCTCGGCGCGGTAGAGGGCGCGCATCTTGCCGATGCGCAGGGGCGGGAAGCGGTGGGCGCAGCCCTGCAGGATGCGGGCGCGGGCCTCGCTGTCGGGCACCGCCTCGGCCAGGCGGTCCAGGGCGCCGGCCAGCCAGCTGGCCCGCTCGTCCGGCGCCGCGCCCAGACCGGCCTCCTCGACGCCGTCCAGGACGTCCGCGCGCGCGGCCGGGCCCGCCGCGGCCTCGACGCCCGCAGCCAGGCGGTCCAGCCAGCGCGGCAAGAGGGCGCCGAACTGGAGCACCGTCACGGCCGGGCCGCCGCCGGCCGCCGGCATGAAGCGCACGCGCAGGGGCATGTCCTCCAGGTCCAGGGCGTGGGCGTGGATGTGGGCCGCGGCCTCGCGCCACCAGTCCAGCGGGCCCCAGCCGGCCGGCGCGCCGGCCGGCGAGCGCCGCGTGGCGCAGAGCATGACGCCGCCCTCCAGGACCCGGCTCGACACGCCGGGCGCCTCCAGGGCCTCGCGCACGGGCACGCAGACCTCGAGGTTGCGGCCGCCGCCGGGGTCGTCGTCCTCGCCGCGGTGGTGGAGGCAGAAGGGGGCCCCAGCCGCCCGCTCGCCGGCGATGGCCAGCAGGCGTTCCAGGCGTTCGGGGATCTCGGCGTGGCGCCCGATCCAGTGGTGGGCGGCCACGACTTGGTCGGGCACGTCCCTTATCGTGAAGAGAAGACGCTCGTCGCTCATCCCAATCCACCCGAGTCGGCGCGGCGAGCGGGGCAGCCCCAAGCATAGACGACGGCGGCCGCCCCGATCAAGGGTCGCGCGCCGCGCCGCCGGTCTTTCCCGGCCGGCCTAGATTCGCTCGATGTCGCCCGACCCCGTGACGCCGCGCCGGCGGAGGCGCGGATCGCCCCGGTAGCGGATGTCGCCGCTGCCGCTGATGCCGGCCTCCAGCCTCTCGCGCACCCAGATGACGATGCTGCCGCTGCCGCTGATGCTTGCCGAGGCGGCGTCGCTGCGCAGGCGCGCGGCGTCGTAGTTGCCGGAGCCGCTGATGCGGATCCGCTGGGCGTCCACGCGGCCGTCCATCTCGACGTCGCCGGAGCCCGAGATCGTGACATCCAGCGTGCCGGCCGCGAGGTCGGTCAGGGTCACGTCGCCGGAGCCGCGCAGGTCGAGCTCCAGCTCGCGCACGTCCAGCCCGGCGACCTCGATGTCGCCGCTGCCGTCGAGGACGATCTCGTCGAGGCTGCGCACCGTCAGGTGGAAGCGCAGGGGACGGGTGGTGTGCAGGTCCACGCGGCGCCGCGTGTCGATGACCAGGGTGCCGCCCCGCGCGCGGATCTCCAGGTACTCGTGCAGGTTCTCCTGGGCCTCGACGACCAGCTTCTCCTCGCGCCCCTGCTCGATGAACAGGTCGCCGGAGATCCGGTGGGCGACGGCGTGGACATCCTCGACGCGGAGGGTGCGGGTGGTGACCGGACCCTCGCCGCGGACGGTCTTGGTGCGCGCGGCTCCGTCGGTGGCCGGGAGGCCGATGAGGCAGGCCGCGAGGACCGCCAGCAGAGGGGTGGCCCGTTTCTTCATGTCGGATTTCTCCTGGATGGAAGATGGGCTCCCTACGGACGGCCGGCGCCTGCGTTTCATGAACAGTGATGCCGCATGTGTCCGATATGCAATACCCGACAGACACATCCATGCGACACTGAGATTTGTTCATTAGAATTATTGGCAACAGCGTGGCAAAACCTCCCCGTTGCATCAAGGAAGGGTCTCAGCTCGGGAGGTGTATCCCATGGATACCTGGAGCCAGAGGGGGCCCGTCCGGGTCCTCATCGCGCTCGCCATCGCCTTCACGGCCGCGACGGCCTCCGCCGCGAGGATCCATGTGCCGTCCGACTACACCACCGTCCAGGCCGCCATCGACGCGGCCATCCCGGGCGACACGGTGCTCGCTGCGCCCGGCATCTACACCGGTCCCGGGAACCGGGATATCCAGCTGCGGGGCATGGCCGTCAGCGTCATCGGCGACGGCGGGTCGGCTTCCGAGTTCCTCGATTGTCTCGGAGTGGGACGCGGCTTCTGCATCCACGAGGGCGAGACGACGGCCACCCTTATCCAGGGCCTGACGCTCCTCGACGGATATGGCGGCAGCGGCGGGACTGCCGGCGGCGGTGGCGTGCGCATCTATGGCGCCTCGCCGACACTGCGGGATCTGCAGATCGAGGACTGCGTGTCGAGCTCATGGGGCGGTGGCATCCATGCCCACGATGGTGCACCGATCTTCGAAGACGTCATGATCACCGGTTGCGGGGCCAGCGTGAACGGTGGAGGAATGTCCATCTTGTTCTGCACGGCCGATCTCAGGGGCCTCGTGATCCATGACAATCACGCGTCACACGATGGCGGCGTCATCTACATCGAGGATTGCACGGCGCGCCTGGAGCAGGTGGCCGTGGCTCAGAACGGATGCGAGGTGTGGGGTGGTGGCATCGCGATCTGGGACGAAGGCAGCGTCGACATCGTCAACTGCATCATTGCCTATGCTACGGAAGGCGGTGGCATCCTGCAGGCGACTTATTCAACATTGGCCGAAGTGACGTTCACCTGTTGTGATGTCTTCGACAACGCGGGCGGCGACTACTGCGGCTACCTGTCCAACCAGACGGGAGTGAACGGCAACATCTCGGCCTATCCCCTGTTCTGTGATCTGCAGGACGGCGATCTGGGTCTCCACGAGGGATCGCCCTGCCTGCCGGAGAACAACGACTGCGGCCTGCTGATGGGCGCCTACGGCCAGGGCTGCGAACATCTGACCGGCGTCACGGAGAAGGCGACGCCGGCCGCGTTGCGCCTGGCCGCCAACTACCCCAACCCCTTCAACCCGGAGACGGCGATCCGCTTCGGCCTGCCGGCGTACGCCGCCGTGGACCTGGAGATCTTCGACGTCGCCGGCCGCCGCGTGGCGACCCTGCTCGCCGGCGAGGCGCTGCCGGCCGGCTGGCACGTGATGACCTGGCAGGGCCGGGAAGACGTGGGCCGCGCCCTGGCCAGCGGCGTGTACCTGTACCGCCTGCGGGCGGACGGCCAGGCGCGCGTGGGCAAGATGACGCTGCTCAAGTAGCGGGCGCCGGCCCACCGCGAGCGATAGGACGAAACATCTCAGCGGGAAGGCAGAGCCCCGGCGCCGCCACGGCGCCGGGGCTCTCTCGTCCAGGTTACTCGCTATCGCCCGTTCGCGCCCCTCACCCGCGCAGGGCCCAGCGCAGCAGGTTCTTGATCGTCGGCGGCTGCCCCTTCATGAGGATGGCCACGCGGAAGATCCGACCGCCGGCCCGGATGGTCAGCACCGTCGCCGCCAGAACGATGGCCAGGCCCGCCCAGGGCTGCCAGGCCGGCACGCCCTCGGGCGTGGACTGCCTCAGCAGCATCAGCATGGGCGTGAAGGACGGGAAGAAGGACAGCCCTGTGGCCAGACCGCTGGTGGGCGACTTGATCACCGGCACCAGCAGGAACATGGGGATCAACACCGGCATCATGGCCGGCATGGCCAGGGACTGCGCTTCCTTGGGGTCGTTGCAGGCCGAGCCCACGGCCGCCATGGCCGAGCCCGTCATGACCACCGCCAGCAGGGTCCAGGCGAAGAACCAGGGCAGGATGTGATAGGGCACGGGGAAGGCCACCGCCGTGTAGCTGAGGGCCACCACCCCGAGCGCCACGTAGACGATCGCGCCCGTCAGGGACACCGCCAGGCCGCCCAGCACCTTGCCCATCATGAACTGGAAGGGCGAGACGCTGCCCAGCAGCACCTCGGCGATGCGCTGGTTCTTCTCCTCCATGACGGCGTTGAGCTGGGGGATGGCGCCCATCATCAGCATCAGGAACATGAGCATCACCATGGCGAAGGGGACGCCCAGGGCCTCGCCCTCGCTGGAGCGCCGCGCCGCGGCGGCGCCGCCGGCGGCGTCGCGCTCGACCAGTCCCATGGCCTCGACGCCCATGTAGATGAGCATCGCGTCCAGGGCCGCCGCGTCCATGCCGGCCTCGGCCAGGCGCGCCTTGCGCAGCGTGGTGTTCACGGGCCAGCCCAGCCAGCCGCGCAGGTCGTCCATGGTCGCGTTGCGGGCGTGGTAGCGGATGGCGCGGGCCTCGGCGTCCTCGCCGGGGTGCAGCACCTCGGGGCCGATCTCCAGGAAGGCCCGCAGCTCACCGGCGCGCACGCGGTCCGACAGGGCCAGGCGCTGGGCGGCGGCGTCCGCCGCCGGCGGCACGACTTCGATCAGGTAGGCGGGTCTCACCTTTTTGCCCGCCTCGTCGTGGACGGCCTGCGCGTTGCGCTCCTCCGCGGCGGCGACCAGGGCCTCGGCCACCACGCCCGAGCGGTCCACCACGGCCAGGCGCTGGTCGGTGGTGTCCACCTTGTCACCCAGCAGGGCCATGGCCAGGATGCTGCCGCTCATGAGGATGGGCGCCAGCACCAGGGCGATGATGAAGCCCTTGCTGCGCACGGCGGCCAGGTACTCGCGCTTGGCAAGCTTCAGCGTCTTACGCATGGCCCACCTCCTCGGTCTCGGGACGCGCGATGCGCACGAAGATGTCGTGCAGGCTCGGGCGGGCCAGCTCGAAGCTCTCGACGCGCGTCCGCGCGAGGATGCCCGCCAGCACGGCCTGGGCGTCGGTCCCCGGGGCCAGGCGCAGCTCCTGGAGCCGCCCGTAGTCGTTGATCTTCTCCACGCCGGCGAGGCCGGCCAGCGCTCCGGCGCCGCCGCCGGTGCGCACGCGCACCGTGTCCTGGCCGTACCGGTCCTGGATGGCGTCGAGGGTGCCGTCGAGCACCTTGCGCCCCTTGTGGATCATGAAGATGTAGTCGCACATGCGCTCGGCCACCTGCATGTCGTGGGTGCTGAAGATCACCGTCGCGCCGCCACGGCGCAGGTCAAGGACGGCGTCCTTCAGGGTCTCGAGGCCCACGGGATCCAGGCCGCCGAAGGGCTCGTCCAGGATGATCAGCTCGGGCCGCGCCACCACGGCGGCGATGAACTGGGCCCGCTGGCTCATGCCCTTGCTCAGGGCGTCGATCTTCTTGTCGCCCCACGCGCCCAGGTCCAGGCGCTCAAGCCAGCGGTCCACCTCGCGCGGCAGGTCGCGCCCGTTCTTGAGGTCGCCGTAGAAGATCAGCGCCTCGCGCAGCTTCATCTTGGGGTAGATGCCCCGCTCCTCGGGCAGGTAGCCGATGCGGTCCGTGTCGGCGCCGGCGCCGTCCGTCCCCAGCACGCGGATGTCCCCGTGGTCGGGGTGGAAGATGCTCATGATCATGCGCAGGGTGGTGGTCTTGCCCGAGCCGTTGGGCCCGATGAAGCCGTAGACGCTGCCCTCGGGCACGTCCAGGCTCAGCGAGTCCACGGCCACGTGCTTGCCGAAGGTCTTGGTGACCTCGCGCAGCTCTACCGTGTTCATGCGAACGGTTCCTCTGTCTTGGGTTGTTGGGGCGGGCGGGACGCCATCCCTACGCGCCGGCTGCCTCGCGGTTTCCCCCGCCGCGGTGGTCTTCCTGTGTAGCGCGTTGGCGGGTGGCGATCAAGCGCCCGCCCGTGCTATTCTCGACGCGGTCACTACCCGCCGCCCCGGCGGCCATTCGACGCCATGAGCCAACGCGCCCGCAGGTTCCCATCCCGCCTGACCGGCACGGCCGCCGGCCTCGCCGTCCTCTGCGCGGCGGCGGCGGCCCACGCCTTTCCCGACTTCGGTCCCGAGGAGCTGGTTCGCGACGGCGGCTCCCTGATGTACGTCACCGGCGCCTCGGCGCCGCACTGGGTGGACTGGAACGAGGATGGCCTGCCCGACCTGGTCATCGGCGAGGGGGGCGGCATCCTGCCCGGCAAGGTGCGCGTCTATCTCAACGTCGGCACCGCCGGCGAGCCGGCCTTCGCCGGCTGGTTCCCCGTTCAATCCGGCGGCCAGGACCTCGCCGTGGACGACCCCGGCTGACCCTGCTTCTTCCCGCGCGTGGCGCACTGGGACGCGGACGGACGCAAGGACCTGCTCTTCGGCACCCCGGCCGGCACGGTGATCCTCTACCGCAACGTCGCCACCGACGAGGCGCCCGCCTTCGACGGCGGCATGCTGGTGGAGGCGGGGCCGGCCGGCGCCAAGGAGCCCATCGACGTGGGCTACAGCGCCACGCCCCTCTACGAGGACTGGAACGGCGACGGCCGCCGCGACCTGGTGGTGGGGGCCCACGACGGGCGGATCCACCTCTACCTGAACTCGGGCGAGGACCTGGCGCCCGACTTCGTCTTCGAGAGCTTCGCCCAGGACGAAGGCGCCGACCTGGCCGTGCCCACGGGCCGCGCCAGCCCGCTGCTGGCCGACTGGGACGGCGACGCGGTCATGGATCTCGTCAGCGGCAACGAGGCCGGCCAGCTCCTCTTCTACCGCAACGTGGGCACCAGTGCGGCGCCGGCCTTCTCGGGCCACGAGTTGCTGACCAGCCAGGGCGCCGTCATCGACCTGTTCGACAACGCCCACACCCATCCCTGCCGCTGCGACTGGACCGGCGACGGGCTGCCGGACCTGGTGGTCGGGGCCACCGACGGCCTCGTCCACCTGTTCCAGGACGACACGGGCACGGCCGCCGGCGCGGCCCCGCCGCCGCCGGTCCGCCTGCTGCCGCCCTGGCCGAACCCCGCCAACCCGGCCGTCACGATCGCCTTCCAGCTCGACGCGCCCTGCCGCGCGCGCCTGGCCGTCTTCGACGCGGCGGGCCGGCGCGTCGCCCTGATCGCCGACGGCGCCTTCCCGGCCGGCCGCCATACCATCACCTGGCGCGGCCGCGACGACGCCGGCCGCGCCGTGCCCTCGGGCGTCTACCGGGCGCTGCTGACGGCCGGCGGCGCACGCCGGGCGCGCGCCCTCGTCCTGCTGCGATAGAGCTTCCGCCCGCGCGCTCCCACGCTGGCGCTCCCGCCGCGGATCGTCTATCCTGGCGCCGTCGTCCGCACCCTCAGCGAAAGGGCGCCCATGGAAACGCGCAGGCTCGGCCGGACGGATCTGGCGGTCTCGGTGATCGGCTTCGGCGGCATCCCCATCCAGAAGCTGTCCTTCGACGAGGCCGGGCGGGTCCTCGCCGCCGCCCTGGACGCGGGGATCACCTTCTTCGACACGGCCCGCGGCTACACCGACAGCGAGGAGAAGATGGGCCGCGCCCTGGCAGGCCGCCGCGACGCGCTGGTCCTCGCCACCAAGTCCCTGGAGCGCGACCCGGCGCGCCTGGCGGCCGACGTGGACCGGAGCCTCGTCAACCTGCGCACGGACCGCATCGACCTCTACCAGGTGCACAACGTCGCCGACGACGCGCAGCTTGACGCGGTGCTGGCGCCCGGCGGTGTCTACGAGACCCTGGACCGCGCGCGGCGGGCCGGCAAGATCCGCTTCATCGGCGTCACCGGGCACAAGCGCTCCGTCCTGGTGCGGGCCGTGGAGACCGGCCTCTTCGACACGGTGCAGCATCCCTTCAATCCCATCGAGGCCGAGTGGGCCGACGACCTGATCCCCCTCGCCCGGCGCCTGGACGTGGGGCGCATCGCCATGAAGCCCGCCGCCGGCGGCGCCATCCGCGACGTGCCCGCCGCCCTGCGCTGGGAGCTGGCCGGCGGCATGGACGTGGTCATCCCGGGCATGCAGAGCCTGGAGGAGGTGGCGGCCAACGCCGCCGTCGGCGAGGCCCTGCGGGAGCCCATGCCCGGCGAGCTGGCCGGGCTGATGCGTGACAAGCAGGAGTGGGGCGCCTGCTTCTGCCGGCGTTGCGGCTACTGCCTGCCCTGCCCCGAGGGCCTTAACATCCCCTTTCTCCTGCTCATCCAGGCCTACTACGCGCGCTACGATCTCAAGGATTGGGCCCTGGAGCGCCTGGCCGGGCTGGAGAAGCGCTACGCGGACTGCGTGGCCTGCGGCACGTGCGTCGAGCGCTGCCCCTACCAGTTGCCCATTCCCGACCTGATGGCCGCGGCCACCGGCGAGGTGGTTCCCGTCTAGGAGGACGCGCGTGCAGCGTCGCCTCTTCCTGCTCTTTCTGCTCTTCGCCCTGCTGCCGGCCGCCGTCTTCCTGGTGGTGGACTGGCAGCTGAGCCGGCGCCACCTGGCCTACCTGGACAGCCCCGGCCTGGCCCAGGCCCTCGAGAGCAGCCTGTCCCTGGCCCGGCGCGCCCTGGACGCCGAGAAGGCGGCGGCGGCCGGCGAGGCCGCCCGCCTGGCGGCCCGCCTGGCCGGCGGCGAGACGCCCCCGGCGCCGCCGGGCGGGGCCTGGCGCCTTCGCGGCCCGGCCGCCGGCCCGGCCGGCGACGGCGCTCCGGACGCCGGCCCGGCGCCCCTGCTCGCGCTCCTGGCGGAGCAGGCCGTCCCGGCGGCGCCCGAGCGCCTGGCGACCACGGACGGGCACTGGCTCCTGGCCGCCGCGCCCCTGCCCGGCGGCGGGCACCTGCTCCTGCTGCGGCCGCTGGACGCGGGCCTGGCCGGCACCCTGGACGCCGTGGCCCGAGGCGGCCGGCGCCACCGCCAGCTCCAGCTCTACTACGGCGAGCTGCTGCGGAGCGACACCTTGCTGACCCTGGCCGCCGTGCTGGTCCTGCTCCTGCTGGCGGCCCTCTGGCTCTCGCGGCGCCTGGCGCGGCAGCTCGGCGGCCCCCTGCGCGAGCTGGTGCGGGGCACCGAGCGCGTGGCCGCGGGCGACCTGGACCATCGTGTCGCCGCGGGCGCCCCCGCCGAGCTGGGCGAGCTGGTGGCCGCCTTCAACGCCATGACCGAGCGCCTGGCGCGCAGCCAGGCCGAGCTGCGCCGCGCCGAGCGCGTGGCGGCCTGGCAGGGCATCGCCCGCCGCCTGGCCCACGAGATCAAGAATCCCCTGACGCCCATCAACCTGGCCCTGCACCGCATCCGCACGCGCAGCGAGGAGCCCGTGGTGGTGGAGTCCATCACGGCGGCCCTGGAGGAGACCGGCAACCTCCAGCGCCTGGCCGACGAGTTCTCCCTCTTCGCCCGCCTGCCGGCGCCCGCGCGGCGGCGCGTCGATCTGGTCGAGCTGCTGCGCGGCCAGGCGGAACTCTACGCGGGCGGGGGCGCTATGGAGGTGGTCTGGGAGGGCTGGCCGGATTCCCTGATCCTGGAGGCCGACCCGGGCCTGCTGCGGCAGGCCTTCGGCAACCTGCTCAAGAACGCGGCGGAGGCCATGGCCGGCCGCGGGCGGCTCGTCCTCGGCCTGGCGCGGCCGGCGCCGGGCCGCGTGGCGGTGAGCCTGGCCGACAGCGGCCCCGGCCTGCCGCGGCCCGCCGAGGAGCTCTTCGAGCCCACCGTGAGCACGAAGGCCACGGGCTCGGGCCTGGGCCTGGCCATCGCCCGGCGCATCGTCGAGGAGCATGGCGGGCGCCTGGAGGCCGAGACGGCCCCGGCCGGCGGCGCCGTGTTTCGCGTCACGCTGCCCGCGGGCGGCGACGTTCACGGCAGCCCCGGCGCCGGACCCGACCGGACAGGCGGCGCCGCGCCGCCGGAGACCGAGGAGGTATCATGAGCCGGCCGCGCATCCTGGTCGTGGACGATGAGCCGAACATCCGTCGCATGCTGGCGGGCGTCCTGGCGGACGAGGGCTACGCCGTGGACGCGGCGGCCGACGCCGAGGAGGCCTGGACGGCCCTGGCCGAGCGGCCCGCCGACCTGATGCTGCTGGACGTCAAGCTGCCCGGCGAGGACGGCCTCGGCCTCCTGCGCCGGCTGCGCGAGGCCGAGGTGGCGCTGCCGGTGATCATGATGAGCGGCCACGGCACCATCCGCACGGCCCTGGAGGCAACGCGCCTGGGGGCCCTGGACTTCATCGAGAAGCCCATCGTGCCCGAGCGGCTCCTGCTGTCCCTGGCCAACGCCCTGCGCCTGCGCCGCCTGGAGAACGAGAACGCCGGCCTGCGCGAGGCCCTGGCCGCCACCGGCGAGCTCATCGGCGCGAGCCCCGCCATGGACCGCCTGCGCGGGGAGATCGCCCGCAGCGCGCCCAGCGAGGCGCGCGTGCTCATCACCGGCGAGAACGGCACCGGCAAGGAGCTGGTGGCCCGCGCCCTCCACGCCGGCTCGCCGCGGCGGGAGCGGCCCTTCGTCAAGGTGAACTGCGCGGCCATCCCGTCCGACCTGCTGGAGAGCGAGCTCTTCGGCCACGAGAAGGGCGCCTTCACCGGCGCGCTGTCGCGGCGCCGGGGCAAGTTCGAGCGGGCCCAGGGAGGCACCCTGCTCCTGGACGAGATCGGCGACATGAACGGGGCCACCCAGGCCAAGCTGCTGCGCGTCCTGGAGGAGGGCGAGATGGAGCGGCTGGGCGGGGAGCGCTCCCTGCGCCTGGACGTGCGCGTGCTGGCCAGCACCAACCGCAACCTGGAAGCTCTTCTAAGTTCGGGCAGTTTCCGCCGTGACCTCTACCATCGCCTGAAGGTCATCCCCATCCACGTACCGCCCCTGCGCGAGCATCCCGAGGACGTGGAGCCGCTGGCCGTCCATTACCTCGGCCGTTTCTGCGACGCCAACGGCCGCCCGCTCAAGCGCCTGGACCCGGGCGCCCTGGCGCGCCTGCGGGCCTGGCCCTGGCCGGGCAACGTGCGCGAGCTGAAGAACCTCATGGAGCGCGTCGTCATCATGGTGGACGGCCGCGAGGTGGGAGCGCCAGCCATCGCGGGCTTGCTTGGCCCCGCGCCGGCGGTCGGAACAGCGGGCGGCGCGCCCTCGGATTCCGCGGCGGCGAACGCCGCACCGGGGACGGGCGGAGCGGCGGCCGGGGAAGACGACGCGGCCGGCGGATCGCTGGCCGGGCGCCTGGCGGCCTGCGAGCGGCGCCTGGTGGCCGAGGCCCTGGACGCGGCCGGCGGCAACGTCGCGGAGGCGGCCCGGCGCCTGGGCCTGGACCGGGCCAACCTCCACCGGCGCCTCAGGCGCTTGGGGCTGCGCGACCGAGGCGTGTCGCGGTGACGACGGCGCGTCGTCGCGGCGACACGCCAGAGTCTCCCCACCACTTTTTGGCCGCCGCTGCAAGCGACGTATCGACAAGATATTGAGCGACTGACATCGAGTGATTTCGCCAGGCATGTGCATTGCGGTGGAAGGAGGGAAGAGGCCGCCGCCAGGCGGCGTGGCGTTTCCCGAATTCCGGAGAGAGAACCATGAGCAAGGGCACTCGCAAGTCAACAGGGCTCGTCCTGGCCGCCGGCATCCTGGCGCTCCTCGCGGTCGCGGCCACGGCCGGCGAGGCGCGCCTCTACCAGGCCGGCGACCCGCCGCGGGCCCTGGGCGCCGGCGGCGCAGCGGGCTGCCGCGCCGTCGGCGTCGACTGGGATTGGTGGGACTGGGACATCGACTGGAACTGGAGCTGGAACGACGATCGGGACGACGAGTGGAACGACGACTGGGACGACGGATGGGACGACGAGTGGGACGATGAGTGGGACGA
>JAFGBK010000115.1 GCA_016933175.1 Candidatus Krumholzibacteriota bacterium
AGGCTGCGCCCTCCTCAACGCCGAGAGTCAGATACCGCCGGGCCGCCGCCAGGTGTCCGGTTTCATCGCCGGCGACTGCGCGATGCTGAGCGACGATCCGGACTGGATCGAGACCACGTGGTGGGATTACGAGTGGTTCATGGACATGTGGGGCCAGGGTGTCTACCAACTCGACAGTCCCTTCCCGATCTTCGGCATTCCTGCGGCCGAAAACCCCGACGGTCCGTCTGAGCTCATCGAGGGCTTCACCAACCTGCAGGCGGCCCTCGCCCTCGGCGTCTGGCCAGCCTACCCGCAACTCACCTATCACTTCGTCGACGGGATCTTCGACGAGGACGGCATACCGGTGGGCCTCGAGTACACGGACGTCGGCATGTGGGTCGATTTCATAGTGACGGGTCCGCCCTACGAGGCGGCCGCCTTCCAGATCGACTACATTCGCTGCGTCATCATGCCCGAGGAGGTGCCCTGGGACGATCACCTGGGCGACGTCACGGTGCCCGTCCTCTACGTGAAGGCCAATGGCGGCGCGGGCTCTTACGGCGACTACACAATCGATGTGATGGGCAGCACGGACGTCACGCGTCTCGAGATCGGGTTCCCCCCCCCTGGAGGAGGCCGCGAACGACTTCGCGCACGTGGACCTGTTCATCGCCAACGACGCGCCCACGCTCGTCTTCGAGCCGATCCGTGACTGGCTGCTGGATCACACGCCCTAGTACCACACGCGCGGCCTCTGGCGGCGCCGCGATCGCACTGCTGTATTACGGAGACGCCGCGCGGCACCCCGCGCGGCGTCTCTCCTTTTGGCGCGATCCATCCACGTCTCCGACACGGCCGTGGCTTGGCGAATCCCGTTGCGGCTGTGCAACCTTTAGCAGTATCGTGCGTCATGGTGATAAGGCCGCCTGCCGATCCCCACAGCGAAGATCCACGTTAGACCGGCTCGAGTCCTGGGAGGTTCGTGATGAGATCCGTGCTGGTGGTGTGCGCAATCCTGCTGGCGGGCGCGTCCTCGAGCCCGGCCGCCGTGCGGCCGGCGGCACCGGAAGACGGCGAGCTCGCGCGGTGCGTGGAAGCCCTCTTCGCCGAGTGGGTCGCGCCCGGCTCGCCGGGCGGCGCCGTGATCCTGACCGACGGCGGCGAGGTGGTCCTGCGGCGCTGCTATGGCCTCGCGGACATCGAGCACGGCGTCCCCTTCACGCCCGAGACCCGCTTCGAGCTGGCCTCGGTCTCCAAGAGCTTCACGGGCTTCGCCGCGCTGCTCCTGGAGCGGGCGGGCAAGCTCGGCCTCGACGATCCGATCCAGCAGCACCTGCCCGAGCTGCCCGACTACGGAGCACCCATCACCGTCGCCGACCTGCTGCACCACACGAGCGGCCTCTCGGACTGGGTCGACGCGCTGCCCTACGCCGGCCGGGACAGCCGGATCGGCTTCGGCATCGCGGACCTCCTGGACCTCGTGGCGCGCCAGCGCGTCCTCGAGTTCGCGCCGGGCTCGCGGTGGTCCTACAGCAACACGAACTATGCGCTCCTGGCCGAGATCATGGCGCGCGTGGCGGGCCGGCCCTTCGGCGAGTGGATGGAAAAGAACGTCTTCGCGCCCCTGGGGATGCACGCCACCTCGATCCCGGCTGACGGCGCGCGCGTCCTGCCGAATCGGGCGCAGGCCTACCGCCGCGGGCCGGACGGCACGCTGGCGCGCAGCCTCGTCGAGCACTTCGAGATCCCGGGGCCCGCCCACGTCTTCTCGACCCTCGACGACATGGCCCGGTGGGCCGACAACCTCTGCACCGGTCGCGTGGGCGGCCGCGACGTCCTGGAGCGGATGTTCGCCAAGCCCGTGCTCGCTGGCGGCGAGCGGTCCTTCTACGGCGCCGGCGTGGGCGTGGGCGAGTACCGGGGCGTGCGGACCGTGGGCCACGCGGGCCAGACCGGAGGCTTCAAGAGCGAGCTGCTCGTCTGCCCCGACCTCGGGGTCGGCGTCGTCGTGCTCGCCAACGCTGGGTCGGTGCCCACCACCGACATCGCCTACCGCGTCCTCGCCCTGTACCTCGGCGACGCGCTGGCGCCGCCGCCCGAGGCGGCGGCGGAGTCGGCGGAGGCCGCGGCGGAGCCGGAGCCCTTCATCGACATGGACCCCGCCGCCTGGGAGCCCTTCCTCGGCGGCTACCGGCTCGAGGTCGACCCTTCCGTGCTCGTGGCCGTCGCGCGCGAGGGCGACTGGCTCGTGGGTGCCCTGATGGGGGAGGGCCTGGACTTCTTCCGGCCCGTGGCGCCCTTCACCTTCGAGAACCGGCACCGCAACTGCCGCGTGACCTTCGTCGAGGAGAGTGGCGCCGTCGCGCGCGCGCGGATCGTCCTCAGGGGAAACGAGATGATGGCGGATCGCGTCGCCCTTCCCGACGACGCATCGTGGCTGGACGGCTTCCCCGGCTTCTACTACAGCGACGAGCTGCGCTGCGCCTGGGAGATCGTCCGGGATGACGGCAGCCTCGCGGTCCGCTATATCGGCAGCGCGGATCGGCCGCTTCATCCCGCGGACGCCGACGTCCTCGCGGGCGGCATCGGCATCTTCATTGTCCTGCGCGACGGGGAAGGCCGCGTCACCGGCTTCGACTTCGAGGAGCCGGAGGATCTGGGACAGCGCCGGATCCGCTTCGTGCGCCACGACGCCCGCCGCTGATCCTGATACGGGAGACGGCGCGGTGGCGCGAGGTGCGGCGAGTGCGGCGTTGCGATTGCGCGAGGCGGAGCGACCCATCTAGTATCGTGTCCGGCATGAAGGAGGGCGACCATGATGGCAGCCTGCGGACTGGACTGCGGAACCTGCGAGATCCGCCTGGCGCCGACCGACCCGGCCGCCGCCAGGATCTTCGTCGACTGGCTCAAGCAGCAGGGCCGGCTCGCCGAGGGCGAGGGGATGCCCGAGGTCATGGAGCGGAAGATGTACTGCACCGGCTGCCTCGGCGACCGCGACACCCACTGGGCGGCCGACTGCTGGATCCTCGCGTGCTGCGTCGACCGCCATGGCCTTACCAACTGCAGCGAGTGCGGGTCGTTTCCCTGCGACCGCCTCGTCGAGTGGTCCGGACAGAACGACGGCTACGCCGCGGCATTGGCCCGGTTGAAGGAGCTGCGGGCGGCTGCGCATGAGTAGCCGCCTCGCGCGTCTCGCCGCTCTTCTCGTGCTCGTCGCCACCGGCCCGGCCGGTCCCGCGCAGGCGCGGGCCAGCGACGAAGACGCCTTCACCGCCCGCCTGGACGCCGAGCTGCCGGGCATGATGAAGCGCCTGGGTGTCCCCGGCCTGTCCGTGGCCCTGATGGAGGACGGCGAGCTGGCCTGGTCCAAGGGCTACGGCCTCGCGGACGTGGCGGCGCGAACGCCCATGACGGCCGGCACCATCTTCCAGATGGCCTCGGTGTCCAAGGCCGTCACGGCCGCCTGCGTCCTGCGCCTGGTGGACGAGGGCCTGATCGACCTGGATGCCCCCGTCGAGACCTATCTCACGCGCTGGCACCTGCCGCCCTCGGACTTCGATCCGGACGGCGTCACCATCCGCCGCCTGCTCGGCCACACGGCGGGCCTGAGCCTCCACGGCTACCCCGGCCTCGATCCCGCGCGGCCCCTGCCCAGCCTGGAGGAATCCCTGTCCGGCGATACGGGCGGCGCCGGCGACGTGCGCCTGGTGCGCCCACCCGGCGAGGCCTTCATGTACTCGGGCGGCGGCTACACGCTGCTGACCCTGGTCGTCGAGGAGGTGACGGGCCGCGACTACTGCGAGGTCGTCGACGAGAAGGTGCTGCGCCCCCTCGGCATGACAAGCAGCGGCTACTGCCTGGCGCCGGGCGGCAGCCCGCGCATGGCCACGGCGTACGACGCCCATGGTCGGCCGCTGCCCTGGTATCGCTTCGGCGGAATCGGCTGCTGCGGCCTCGCCAGCACGGCGCCCGACCTGGCGCGCCTCGCGGCGGCCCTGGTGAACGGCCCCGACGGCGAGCCGCCCGGCCGCGGCGTCCTCGCGCCCGGGACCGTGGCGCTCATGATGGAGCCTCAGGCGCCCATCACCGAGGGAATCGCACGCCTGGCCGGCGACGCTATCGGCCTGGGCTGGTTCCTCGAGACGCTGCCCGGCGGCGAGCGGCTGGTCTCCCACGGCGGCGACAACCGCGGCTGGCACGTGCTGGTGGCGCTGCTGCCCGAGCGGCGCGCGGGCCTGGTCGTCGCCGCCAACGGAGACGCCGGCATGATGCTGCGCTACACGCACCTGCTGCGCTGGTGGCTGGAGTCGCGCGGCGCGACGCTGCCGCGGCTCTGCCGCGTGGAGCGCACTGTCACCTGGACCGCCGTCGCCCTGGCGGCCGCGCTGGGACTGGTCTTCCTGCTGGCCGGCTGGCGCCTGGTGACGAGTTTCCTCGGCGGCCGGCGCCGCTGGGGATGGGTTCGCCGCCCGGCACTGCTCGCGGGCAAGTCCCTGCTGGCGGCCGTCGCCGTCGTGCTCGTCGGCGTCTGGTGGCAGGCCATCTATCCCATCCAGGGGATCCTGTCGCCCTTCACGGCCCCCTGGCTGGCCGCGGCGATCACGCTCTGTGGCCTGCTCATGTTCACCGCCGCCGTGAGCCGGAAGGCCGGCTAGCCCGCCGCCCAGCGCGCCAGCGCGCCAGCGCGCCGCTTGAGGCGCTCCGCAAGTGTCCCCATTCCGTGCTATGCTTGATCGATTCCTGAAGTCAAGAGGGGGCCATGCCGTGAGAATCCATCTGTCCAGGGAGTGTGCGCTGGTTGCTGTCATCGCCGTGCTGGCCGCTGCGTCGCCGGCGGACGCTCAGTGGGCGGCGAACGGGACCATCGTCTGCGGTGAGCCGGGCGACCAGGACAAGCAGATCGCGGTCACGGATGGCGCGGGCGGCGTCATCGTCGCCTGGCGCGACGATCGCTCGGGAAGCCGGGACGTCTACGCGCAGCGCGTCTCGGCGGACGGCTATCTTCTCTGGGCCGCGGACGGCGTGCCCATCCATGCGGGCGCGGGCGTCCAGAACTACCCTGCGATCGCCACGGACGGCGCCGGCGGCGCGATCATCGCCTGGCAGGACGATCGCGGCGGCACGGACGCCGTCTACGCGCAGCGGATCGACGGCGGCGGCAACCTCCTGTGGGCCGCCGGCGGCGTGCTCGTATGCCCCTCGGCCTACGACCAGACGCTTCCCGCGATCGCCGCGGACGGATCGGGTGGCGCCATGCTCGCCTGGATCGACGAGTACTACTACTACGACATCCTGTATCAGGAACTTCGCGCGCAGAGGATCGCGGCCGATGGCGAGGTGCTCTGGCCGCCGCAGGGCGTGCTGATCGACGGACCCAGCGAAGAAATCGACTTCGAGATCGCGGCGGACGGAACGGGCGGCCTCCTGGCAGCCTGGATCAGTGGGAACTTGCTTGACGCCGAGATCAAGTCGCAGCGTCTCGGCGCCGCCGGCCAGGTCCTCTGGGCGCCCGGCGGTGTCATCCTGGCGGAATCTGCGTCCGGTGTCTCTCTGTCCGATCCCCATGTCGTGACGGACGGCACCGGCGGCGCGATCGTCGGCTACCAGACGGAAGAAGAGTATTGTACGTATCATTTCTTTGCCGCGCGGATCGCGGCGGGCGGTTCGCTCCTCTGGACCACGCCGGCGCTGGATCACAGCGGGAATCCGGGAGCCGACTACAACATGTGCGAGGACGAGGCCGGCGGCGCGTACTTCGCCTGGCGCGGGGGCGAGTGGCCCGAATACCGCCCGCGCGTCCAGCGAGTCGATCCGGATGGCGCCCTCCTCTTCCCGGCCGGCGGCGTGCCGATCTGCCCCGTCGATGACAGCATGTCGCAATTCACGATGATCGCCCCCGACGGCGAGGGTGGCGCGCTGGTCTGCTGGGAGCGCTGTGGATACGAACTCAGTGTCATCATCGCCCAGCGCGTGAACGGCAACGGCGAATGCCAGTGGACTCCGGAGGGCGTCAGGGTGGCAGGATTCATGTCGTACTTCGTGAGCCCGCCCGTCGCCGACGGGCAGGGCGGCGCCATCCTTCTCTGGGAGGACGATCGCTTCGGAGACGAGGACGTCTTCGCCCTGCGCGTGTACGAGGACGGCCACTGCGTGAATCCCACCGGCACCGGTACGCCCCCGGCGTGTCCCTGCGTGTCGAGCTACCCCAATCCCTTCAATCCCCGCACCACGCTGGCCTACACGGTGCCGCGGCGTGGCCGCGTGCGCATCCGGGTCTTCGACCTGTCGGGGCGCCTGCTCCGAGAGGTGGTCGACGCCGTCCACGAGCCGGGACGCTACGAGCGCGTCTTCGACGCCGGCGGGCTGCCGAGCGGCGTCTATCCCTGCCTCGTCTCGATGCCCGGCCATGTCCTGACGCGCCGGCTCGTCCTGCTCAAGTGATCGCCGCCGGCGATCCTCTGTGGCCTCCCTACGGTGCCGGCTGGCCGCGGCGCCTTCCGCGCTGTCCTGTTCGTGTGTCATCGATGCCGATCCATCCACTGGGTCCTGTCCTGGGCTGCTATACTTGCCGGTGAAGGGTCCGCGAATCGGATGCGTCGATGGAGGCGCGCCATGCGCTATATGGCCGCACTGCTTCTCATCCTGATCACCACTTGCGAGGCTTGCGGGGCGCTGCTCGTGCCGGAGCAGTACGCCACCATTGAGGCGGCCCTCGCCGCCGCAGCCTACGGCGACACGGTCAGCCTGGCCGAAGGCACCTACTTCGAGCACGATCTCTGGTTGCCGCCGGGGGTATCCATAGTTGGCAGGACCTCCGATCCCGAGGCGGTGCGCATCGACGCCCAGGGAAAAGGTCGCGTGCTGGAGGGCGAAGATCTCGACGATCGGAACCTGCTGTCGTACCTCACGATCTGCAATGGCTACATGGAGGGATGGCAAGGCACGGGCTTCCGTTGCGAGGGATCGCCGCATCTCAGTCATGTTGTAATCGAGGGCAATACGAATATCGGTGGTTCCGGCGTCGGGATGTTCTGCGATGGCAATCCCGTGATCGAGCATTGCATATTCCGTGAGAATCGTTCTCCTGCTGCGCTAGGAGGTGGCCTCAGGATCAATGGCGTCAGCGGTACAGCGGGTCCGACGATGACCGATGTCCTGTTCGCGGATAACGAGGCGGGATGCGGTGGTGGCTTTTACATCCAGAACGCAGTCGGTTACTTGGCGAACCTTACCGTCATCGGCAACACGGCGCACGGTGGCGGGGGCGGCGCCTGGTTCGGTGTCGCTGGAGGCTGGGGCCCGGAAGTCGAGAACTCGCTGTTCGCGAACAATGTCGCCGTCGAGGGCGGTGGCATCGTGACGGATGCCGGCGTCACCTTCCGTCGCTGCACCATCGTCCACAACAAGGCGCAGCTCCACTTCGCTGGCGGCCTGTTCTCGGAATCCACGTGGGACCTGCCTAGTAGTCCGAATCTCTACGACTGCATCGTCGCCTTCAACGAAGGTGGCGGCATCGGTGTCTATGACTGTCCCCCCGTCCTACTCGAGTGCTGCGACGCTTACGGGAATCCCGGTGGAAACTATGTCTACTGCCAACCCGACTGGACCGGCATCAACGGCAACATCTCGCTGGATCCCCTGTTCTGCGAGACCGACGATCCCCTGGACTACAGCCTCCAGGACACGTCTCCCTGCGCGCCGGACAACAACGACTGCGGCGTGCTGATGGGCGCCTTCCCCGTGGGCTGCGAGGGCGCGGCCACGCGCGCCATGACCTGGACCCGGGTCAAGCAGCTCTACTGAGACGCTCCCTCCAGTAAAGCGCCCCGCCGACCGGATTGCGGGGCTTGCGGGCCCGTATCCGGCGGCGGCGATCCGTGCTATAATAGTGCCCTGTCCGAGGGCTCTAACTTCGGCCATGACAGCGAGTTCGGGTGGGGTCGCGCGATACCGGCCCGGCGCGGAACCGTGAAACAACGGCGCGTGAACGGAGGATCGGCCCCGCCACCGGAGTTGGGGCCGGGTTGGGAGATCGTCGAGCTCCCGGCAGCCACCATGAAGGAACGCGCCATGAAAGCAACACTGCGCCTCTCCTCGCTCCTGATCCTGTTCCTGTTCGCACCGGCCATCATCGCGGTGCCGCCGGCCGGCGCCACCTCATTCCGCGTCGGGGACCTCTACCTCCTGACGGGCGGCCACCCCGCTCCTGAAATCGCCACCGGGCTCCTGCGGATCGTCCCGGAGACCGGCGAGGTCGTCTCGCTGGGGGAGATGGCGATCTACCCTGGTTCCCTCGCCTACGACCCGTACCGCGACCGCCTCCTCGGCTACCTGGACGGCGGCGCGGGCGGCCTCCTGACGGTGGATGCCGACGGCGTGACGGCGCCCCTCTCGGAGACCCTGCCCGGGCCCTTCCTCGTCGCGCCGCGCGGCGACGGGATCCTGTACGCCCACTACTTCTCGACCAACGACTTCTACTACATCGACGCGTCCGACGAGCTCCACCCGCTGCTCGACGGGAGCGAGGAGCTGTTCAGCCTCGGCCCCGACGCCAGCCCCACGCAGATGCAGTACGACGCGACGACGAACGCCCTGCTCGTCTTCGGCGGGACCGACGACAACCTGCCCGGCTGCCCGGACCCGGAGCGCTCGTGCGTCCTGCGGGTGCCGCTCAGCGCCGACGGCACGCGCGTCGAGGGAGCGGTCGTCACGGTGCAGGTGGAGATCTCCACCACGTGGGAGATCGTGGTGGGCTCGGGCCGGGGACCCGGGCGCGGCGTGCTCTGGGTGGCGGACACGAACTCGAACGACCAGGAGCCGCGGATGCAGCTCCTCGATCCGGTCACCATGGCGTGCGCGCCCTACGCGGCGAACGGCCCCTACACGGGCGCTGCGGCGACGAACGCGGGCACCTACAGCAACCGACTCGAGCGGGCGGTCATCCTGGACACCTACCACAACCAGATTCGCGCCTTCGGCCACGGCGAGGCGGGGGGCGGCGCTATCGTCGTCCCGGACGGCGTCTCCGACACGGGCGCGGGCGAGACCGCGCGCCTCGTCGAGATCTGGCCGTCGCCCTTCGCGAGCCACGCGGAGGCGCCGGCCCTGGCGGAGGGCGTGCTCACGGCGATGCCGAATCCCTTCGGCGCCGCGACGCAGCTTCGCTTCCGGCTCGACGCCCCCGCCCGGGTCAAGCTGGACATCTTCGACGGCCGGGGCCGGCTGGTGCGCTCGCTCGCGCGCGGGCCGCTCGGGCCGGGGCCGGCCTCCTTCGCGTGGGACGGGAGGGACGCCCGCGGCCGGGCCGTCGCGCCGGGGATCTACTTCGCCAGGCTCGACCGGGACGGCGTGCGGGAGACGCGGAAGCTGGTGCTGGTGCGGTAGCCCCTTTCGCCTTGTTCCGGGGCGGCCGATCCGCGACAATGGCGGCTCACCGATCACAAGGGGGAAGATCATGCGACCGACCTCCCCGCGGGCCGCGCTGCCGCGCCTCGCCGCGCCGCCGCGCTGCAAGGCGCCGCTGCGCATCGCCGCGCCGCTTCTGGCCGCCGCGCTTCTGCTCGCCGCGACACTTGCCACGGCGCCAGCGGCGCTCGCAACCGCGCCTGCCAGCAGCGACGCCCTGCTCGACCTCATGGAGCAGGAGCTGGCGCGCTCCATGGCCAACCTCGGCGAGGCCGCCGACGCGCCACTCTACCACTGCCAGTACGCCGTCACCGAGGAGCGCCGGCTCGTCATCAGCGCCGACGAGGGCGGCCTCCAGGCCACCGAGCGCGAGACGCGCCGCTACCTCGACGTGGACCTGCGCGTGGGCTCGATGGCGCTGGACAACACCCACGAGATCCGGGGCGGCTCCTTCCGCGACAACTGGACCCCGCGCCGCCTGGTGGACTTCCCCCTCGAGGCCGACCCCGAGGCCGTGCGCGCGGCCCTCTGGAACGAGACGGAGTACCAGTTCCGCCAGGCCCTGGACCGTTACATGAAGGTCCAGGCCAACCGCCGCGTGAAGGTGGAGGAGGAGGACCTCAGCGCCGACTTCTCGCCGGCCGCGCCCCAGCGCTTCGAGGAGGACCTGCCCCGCGCCGCCGTCGACGCGGCCCGCTGGGAGGCCATCGTCAAGCGCGCGGGCGCCTATCTGGCCGCGCAGCCCTTCGTCAACGAGTCCGGCGCCCGTCTCATGATGACCGAGTCGGTAACGCGCATGGTGAGCAGCGAGGGCGCGCGCCTGAAGCACGGCTACCGCTACCTGCGCATCTTCCTCGACTGCCGGGGCCTGGCCACCGATGGCATGGAGCTGTCGCGCAACGAGTCCTGGGCCGCCCACGTGCCCGAGCACCTGCCCGCTGAGGACGCGATCATGGCCGCCGCCCAGCGTCTGGCCGGCGAGCTCGCCGCCCTGGCCGACGCGCCCGTGGTCACGCCCTACATCGGCCCGGCCATCCTGGTCAACCGCGCCAGCGGCGTCTTCTTCCACGAGATCTTCGGCCACCGCCTGGAGGGCCACCGCCAGAAGCGCGAGAGCGAGGGCCAGACCTTCACCAAGATGGTGGGCAAGGAGATCCTGCCGGCCTTCCTCAACGTCTACGACGATGCCACCCTCGCCTGCTACGGCGGCACGGACCTGCGCGGCTTCTACCGCTTCGACGACGAGGGCGTCCCCGCCCGCCGCGTCGCCGTCGTCGAGAAGGGCGTGCTCAAGGAGTTCCTCCTCACGCGCTCGCCCATCGCCGGCTTCCCGGCCAGCAACGGCCACGCGCGCCGCCAGGTGGGCTACGACACCGTGGCGCGCATGGGCAACACCATCGTCGAGTCCGACAAGGCCGTGCCCTTCCCCCGCCTGCGCGAGCTGCTCATCGAGGAGATCAAGAATCAGGGCAAGCCCTACGGCCTCATCTTCCAGGACATCTCCGGCGGCTTCACCAGCACGGGCCGCCGCGGGCCGCAGGCCTTCAAGGTGCAGCCGCTGCTGGTCTACCGCGTCTACCCCGACGGGCGGCCCGACGAGGTGGTGCGCGGCGTGGACATCGTCGGCACGCCGCTGACCAGCTTCAGCAAGATCATCGCCACGGGCGACGATCCCGGCGTCTTCAACGGCACCTGCGGCGCCGAGTCGGGCGGCGTGCCCGTCAGCGCCGTGAGCCCGAGCATCCTCGTCTCGGAGATCGAGGTGGAGAAGGTCCGCAAGGGGCAGGAGAAGCCGCCCATCCTGCCGCCGCCGGATTCCGGCCGGAAGGAGGTGCGGCGATGAAGGCGCTCGCCACGAAGTGCGCGCTCGCATTCCTGGTCCTGCTGGCCCTCGCCGCCCCCGCGCCGGCGGCCTACGACGCCGGCGCCGATCCCGTCTTCCGCGCCATGGCCGCGGAGATGGACCGCTCGCTGACCGAGCTGGTCCTGCCCGGCATGGCGCCGCCCTACTTCCTCGCCTACCGCGTCCAGGACAGCGAGGAGGCTTACATCGAGGCCCGCTACGGCGCCCTGACGCGCAGCGAGCGGGGGCGGCAGCGCTACCTGTACATCGAGCTGCGCGCGGGCGGCCCGGAGCTGGACAACACCTGGTTCGCCGCCGACTGGCGCGACGTCTACAACATGCGCGACGGGTTGGTGGAGGAGGACGACGTCCTGGGCCTGCGCCGCCAGCTCTGGCTGCTCACCGACGCGGCCTACAAGAAGTCCCTGGAGAATCTGGCCGGGAAGCAGGCCTGGCTGGCCTCGCACCCGCGCACCGATTCCATCCCCGACTTCGCGCCCGCCGAGTGCGTCGAGCACTTCGACGCGCCCGCGGCCCTCGGTGTGGACATGGCCGCCTGGGAACGCCGCGTGCGCGAGGCGGCCGCCGCCCTGCAGGACACCCCCGCGCTGCAGGACTGGTCGGTGAGCTACAACGCCTCGACGGCCGACAAGCGCTATCTCAACTCCGAGGGCGGGCGGCACCTGCGCGCCGCCGTCTACCGCGTCCTCGACGTGTCGGCCACCGCCCAGGCGGCCGACGGCCAGCGTCTCAGCGCCTCGCGGCGCTGGGTCGCGGCCGCCGGACAGGAGCCGCCCGCCGACCGCGCGCTGCGCGCCGAGGTCGAGAGCTTCGCCGGGGAGCTGGCCGCCATGGCTGCCGCCGAGCCCCTGGACGGCTACGCCGGGCCCGTCCTGTTCACCGGCGACGCCGCGGCCGCGCTGCTGGCCCAGCTCTTCGTCAACCAGATCCTGCCGGCGCGCAGCGGCATCGGCGCCGACGACTACACGCGCCAGCTCCTCGAGGAGGGCAAGCTGGTGCGCCGTCTCAACCGCCGCGTCTTCCCCGACTTCGTCACCGTGCGCGACGAGCCGGCGCGGGCGAGCTGGGGCGAGGTGCTCCTGGCCGGCTACCGGCCCGTGGACGACGAGAGCGTGCGCGCCGAGGCGCTGACCCTCGTCGCGGGCGGCCGCCTCGTGAACCTGCCCATGAGCCGCCGCCCCGCCAAGAAGCTCGGCGCGAGCAACGGCCACGCCTACACGCTGCAGAACCAGTGGACGGTGGGGGCGCCGACCAACCTCATCGTCAGCGCGAAGAAGGGCCTGACCGAGAAGAAGCTCCTCGCCGAGCTGCGCCGCATCGCGCGCGAGTTCGACCTCGAGTACGGCCTGCTCGTCGAGCGCCTGGAGGATCCGGCCGTCGCCTGGCGCTACCGCTGGTCCCAGCCCGGCATGCCCGAGCAGGAGCTGCTCAGCGCGCCGGTGGTGGTCTACAAGGTCTACACCGACGACGGGCGCCTGGAGCCCGCGCGCGGCCTCGTGCCCGACGACGTCACCGTGCGCGCCCTGCGCGACGTGACGGCCCTGGGCAAGGAGGCCGAGGCCGTCAACCTCATCCACACCCTCGGCATGGGCAGCATGAGCCTGCCCATCAGCATCGTCACGCCCGCGATCCTCGTCGAGGAGATGACCTTCAAGGCCGGCAGCGAGCGCGACCCGCTGCCCTTCAGCCCGAGCCCCCTGGCGGGGGACGGGCGGTGAGCGGACGCCGCGCGCTCGCGGCGTCACTGCTGGCGGCCCTGGCCGCCGCCGGCTGCGGCGGCCGGGAGCCGGTCGGCGCGCCGGCGCTCTGGCCCGCCGCCGAGCCCTTCGCGACCGGCACCCTGCGCGTGTCGGAGCTGCACGAGATCCACTACTCGCTGGCGGGGAATCCGGAGGGGTTCCCCGCCTTCGTCCTGCACGGCGGGCCGGGCGCGGGCAGCGATCCCTTCTACGGCCGCTTCTTCGACCCCGGCCGCTTCCTCGTCGTCCAGCACGACCAGCGCGGCTGCGGGCGCAGCCGTCCCCTGCTGGAGCTGCGCGAGAACACGACGGCCCACCTCGTCGCCGACATCGAGGCCCTGCGCGAATCGCTCGGCGTCGAGCGCATGCTCCTGTTCGGCGGCTCCTGGGGCGCCACGCTGGCCCTGGCCTACGGCGAGGCCCACCCGGAGCGCGTGGCGGGCATGATCCTGCGCGGGCCCTTCCTGGCCACGCGAGCCGAGGTGGACCACCTCTACCACGGCGGCGCGGCGGCTTTCTTCCCGGACGACTACGCCTGCCTGCGCGCGGCCCTGCCCGATCCCGACGCGGGGCCCCTGCCGGATTCCCTCGTCGTCTGGCTCACCGAGCGCGGCGCCGAGACGCGCCGCCGCGTGGCCCGGGCCTGGGCGCGCTGGGAGTTCAACCTGGCCAAGCTGGACAGCCCGCGGGAGCGCATGGAGCGGATCATCCAGGACGAGGCGGCGCTGGACGACCTCGCCGCCATCGCCGGCCTGGAGGCCTGGTACACGGCCCACGGCTGCTTCCTCGCCGAGGGGCAGCTCCTGAGGGACGCCCATCGCCTGGCGGGCGTGCCCGTCACCATCGTCGTCGGGCGCTACGACATGGTCTGCCCGCCGGCGAACGCCTGGCGCCTGCACGAGGCCCTGCCGGGCTCGCGCCTCGTCATCGCCGAGGGCGCCGGGCACTCCATCACCGAGGAGCCCGTCCTGCGGGCGCTGCTGGCGGCCGTCAGCGGGTTCGCGCCCTGAAGGATCCGGAATGCCGCTGGGAATCGGGTTGCGGCGGCCTCGCGCCGCGGGCTAGAATCACCGTCCGGCGCGCCCGCGCCGCCGCCACGAACCGTCTTCGCGGGGAGTTCCCCATGGCGAGAATCGCCGATCTGCTGATGCGGCCCGAGCCCTGGTCGGGCCTGATCATGGGCAATCACGCCCTGGCGCGCGCCATGATCGAGGCCGGCACCCAGGTGATCGCCACCTACCCCGGCTCGCCGACGCCGGAGATCGCCGCCGCCCTGGACGCGGTGCCTGCGGCCGAGCGCCCCTTCTATTTCGAGTACTCCCTCAACGAGAAGGTCGCCCTGGAGGTGGCCGCCGGCGCGTCCCTCAACGGGCACCTGTCCACGGCCTTCTTCAAGTCGGTGGGCCTCAACGTGGCCTCGGACGCGCTCATCCAGCTCCCGCTCATGGAGATGCTCGGCGGGATGGTGGTGGTCCTGGGCGACGACCCCGGCGCCAACTCGAGCCAGAACGAGCAGGACAACCGCCACTTCTCGCGCATGGCCTACTTCCCCATGTTCGAGCCGGCGGACCCGCGCGAGACCTACGCCATGTACCTGGCGGCGGCGCGGCTGAGCCGCGAGCTGGGCTTCCCCTTCTTCCTGCGCATGACCACGCACGTCTGTCACGCCAAGCAGGTGGTGGACTTCGGACCGCGGCCCGCGGCCGCGCCCGACTGGACGCCCCGCTTCGATCGCGCCAACGGGCCCTACATCCCCATCGCCGCCACGGTGCACCCCCTCAAGCGCAAGGCCCTGGAGAAGCTGGAGAAGGTGGCGCACGCGGCCGAGGCCAGCCCCTTCAACACCGTGCTCTCTCCCAACGGCGGCGCGCCCGCCGGCGTCAAGCGGCGCGGGGTGATTTCCGCAGCCATCCCGGCCCTCGCCGTCCTGGAGAACCTCGAGACGGGCGGCCAGCCCGTCGACCTGCTCAAGCTGGGCCTCAGCCATCCGCTGCCGCGCCACAAGATCCTGAAGTTCCTCGAGGACCACGACGAGGTCTTCGTCGTCGAGGAGCTGGACCGGGTGATGGAGGGCGAGATCAAGGCCCTAGCCTGGGACGCCGGCGCCCGCTGCCGCATCCACGCGCGCACGGAGATCGAGGACCTGCAGGGCGAGTACGACCCCCGGCGCACCTGGAACCTGCTGGGCCGCGCCTGGCCGGACCTCTTCCCGCCCCGGCGCACGCAGGCGCCGGCGGTGAGCGTGCCGCCCCGCCTGCCCCAGATGTGCCCCGGCTGCGGGCACCGCTCGGCATTCTTCGCCATCAAGCACGCCATCGCGCCGGGCACCATCACCGTGGGCGACATCGGCTGCCACTCCCTGGGAGCCCAGCCGCCGGACGAGATGGGCGAGATGATCTTCTGCATGGGCGCCTCGCCGGGCCTGGCCGCGGGGCTGGCCATGCGCAACGGCACCCGCAAGGTCGTCGCCTTCATCGGCGACTCGACGCTCTTCCACGCCGGCCTGCCGGGCCTGCTCAACGCCATCCTCCACGATGACGACTTCACCCTGGTCCTGCTGGAGAACGGCACGACGGCCATGACGGGCCACCAGCCACGCGCGGGCAGCGGCGAGATCGGCGACAAGATCCCGCTCGTCGCGATGTTCGAGGCCCTCGGGGTGAAGCTCGTCAAGGACGTGGACACCTACAAGCAGGCCGCCCTGGCCGAGGCGCTGCAGGAGGCCATGGACCACGCGGGCTTCGCCGTGGTCATCGCGCGGCATCCCTGCATGCTCAAGTTCGTGCGCGACCGGCGCCGCAGGGACCCGGCCTACGCGGTGAAGCAGGTGGCCATCGACCAGGAACTCTGCGACCTGTCGCGGGTCTGCGTGCGGGACTTCGGCTGCCCCTCCTTCGTCGCGGGGGAGGACGGGCGCGTCGGCATCCACCCGGACCTGTGCATCGGCGACGGCTCGTGCATCCCCACCTGCCCGGTGGGGGCCATCGGCCGCTCCCGGGCGGGAGGTGGCGAGTGAAGCCCCTGAACATCACCCTGAGCGGCGTCGGCGGGCAGGGGATCGGCCTCCTGGCCGAGGTGCTGGCCCGGGCCTGCCTGGCGGCCGGCCACACGGTCCACGGCTGCGACACCCATGGCCTGGCGCAGCGCGGCGGCATCGTCGTCTCCCAGCTCCGGCTGGGCGAGCGCTTCCACACGCCGCGCGTCCCGCCCGGCGAGGCCGACCTGGTCATCGCCCTCGAGCGGCTGGAGGCCGCGCGGGCGGCGGCCACGATGCTGGCCGAGGGCGGCACGGTCATCTACTACGACACGGTCCAGCAGCCCATCCACGTGCGCATGGGCGAGGCCGACTACCCGGACCACGCGCGGCTCGAGAAGGCCGTCGCCGCCCGCAAGGGCCGCCTGGAGCGCGTCCATCTCGAGGACCTCGCCGACGCCCGCATGCAGAACGTGGCCCTGCTGGGGCGCCTGGCGGCCGTCGGCGCCGTCGAGGGCGTGACGTCCGCGGTGGTGCGGCAGGCCCTCCGGGAAGTCGTGCCCGCGCGGGCCCTCGACGCGAATCTGGAGGTCTTCGACAAGGCCGGCATCTGACTTGCCCCGGCCGCCCGGGTTTCCGACACCGCCGCGCCGTGCGGAACGGCGCGCAACGAAAAGGAACGCAGCATGATCGCTCGCTCCGTCCATTGTGCGACGTCCCGGCGCCGTCCGGGGCGCACCGCCCGGCGCCTCGCGCTGCTCGCCGCCGGCCTGCTCGTCCTGGCTCTCGCGGGCTGCAGCAGCGACGACGGCGCGGGCCCGGACACCCTCCGCCCCGAGGACCTGGTGCCGCCCGGCACGGCGGAGATGCCCCAGGACGGCGCGCCCGACGTGGCCACCGACCAGATCGGCCTGGAGGACATCGTCGACGGCGGCTGGCAGATGTTCACCACCAACGGCTTCCAGGAGATCGTCCGGCAGCGCTACGCGGGCACGGTGGGGGGCGGCCCTGCCAACGTGGAGGTCTGGATCTCCGACCAGGGCACCGTTTCCGACGCCGACGACCTGCACGACGACTACGTCCAGTCGGTCGGCACCTTCATCGAGTGGGCGGGCTTCGCCGACGAGGCCCACACGACCCTCGGTATGGGCAACTACACCATCATCTTCCGGCGCGACCGCTTCTGGTCGCGGCTGAACATCACGGCGAGCAGCCAGGACGCCCAGGACCTGCTGGAGCTCTTCGCCACGCACATCGACGACGAGATCACGGGCTGATCGTGGACCGCCGCCGCTTCCTCCGCACCTGCGGCGCCGCCGGCGCCGGCCTGCTGCTGCCGGCCGCGCGCTGGCGCGCCCTGGCCGGAGAGCCGGCCGCCGGCGAGGCGACGGCCGGCGAGGCCGCTCGGGCCGCCGCCGACTCGGCGGCCGTGGCCGCGAACCGGCCCGACCTGGCGCTGGCCCGCGGCGCGGCCCGCGACGCCGTGCGCCGGGCCGTGGGCGCCCTGGGCGGCATGGAGCGATTCCTGGCGCCGGGGCAGGTGGCCGTCGTCAAGCCGAACATCAGCTTCGACGCGCCGCCCGAATGGGGGGCGACCACGCATCCCGAGGTGCTGGCGGCGGTGCTGGAGCTGCTCTTCGCGGCCGGCGCGCGGCGGGTGGTCGTGGCCGACCACACCATGATCAACCCCGAGCGCTGCTTCGCCCGCAGCGGCGCCGCCGAGGTCGTCGCCGCCTTCCCCAGGGCGAAGCTGGTGAGCCTGGACGAGGAGAACGCCTACCGGCCGGCCGCGGTGCCCGCGGGCAAGGTCCTCAAGCGGACCGAGCTGCCCCGCCTGCTGGACCGCGCCGACCTGCTCATCAACCTGCCCACGGCCAAGAGCCACACGGCCACGGGCGTGAGCCTGGGCCTCAAGAACCTCATGGGCCTGGTCTGGGACCGCCACCGCTTCCACTCCGAGATGGACCTGCACCAGGCCGTGGCCGACCTGGCCACCGTCGTCCGGCCGGCGCTGACGATTCTCGACGCCATGCAGCTCCTGAAGACCGGCGGGCCCACGGGGCCCGGCGACATCGAGGCCTTCGGCGGCGTCGTGGCGGGCACGGATCCCGTGGCCGTGGACGCCCTCGGCGTGACCCTTGCGCCCTGGAGCCGGCAGACCTGGTCGCCCAAGCGGCTGGCCCACCTGCGCGCCGCCGAGGCCCACGGCCTCGGCACCACCGACCTCGACGCCCTGAAGGTGGCAAGGCTGGACTAGGATGCCCCGCCGCGCCATCCGCCCGACCGCCCGTCTCGTCCTGCTCGCCGCGGCGGCCGCCGCGCTGTCCTCTCCCGCCGCCGCGGACGGCTGGGACGCCACGCGCGCTGCCGACCTGCGCCCGCGCATCCTCACGGCCGAGGAGCGCGTCCTGTTCCTGGCGCCCGCCGGCCTGCACCGCTTCCTGCCCGAGTCCGAGGCCTGGACCGTCACCCCCGCCGGCGAGGGTCCGCCGGCGGCGCCCCTGACCGGCATGTGGCTGGGCGAGGGCGGCCTCTGGGTGACCGGCGGCGGCGTGGCCGTCTCCGACCTGCGCTACGACGACTGGCAGGCCTTCGGCCCCGGCGCGGGCTGGCCGGGCGCGCGCGTCAACGACGTGGAGGCCGACGCGGACTACGCCTACGCGGGCACCGACGCCGGCGCCGCGCGCTTCGACCAGTTCGTCCTCGAGTGGGAGCCCCTGGCCGGGCCCGGCGGCGCGCTCCTGGGGCCCGTGGCCGACGTGGCCGTGGGCGAGGAGCGCGTCTGGTTCGCCCTGGCCGGCGGCGTGGCCGAGTACCGCAAGGAGTCCGAGAGCGTCCGCGTGGACAGCCTGCTGGGCACCCTGCGCGCGCCCCGCGTGCTGGCCCTGCGCCAGGGCACGCGCCACCTGTGGGCCCTGACGGACGCCGGCCTCGCTCGCTACGACAAGGACCTGGAGAGCTGGACCAGCTTCCGCGCCGGCGACGAGCTGCCCGACGCCCGCGTGCGCCAGATCAGCCTGGAGGGCGAGGACCTCGCCCTGGGCACCGACGCGGGGCTCTGGATCTACGCCGCCGAGGCCGGCGTCTGGCGCGAGCACGAGTCCCACCTCGGCATGCCGGGCCGGCGGGTGCTCGCCTTCCTGCGCGAGCCGGGCCGCCTCTGGGTCGCCACGGAGCAGGCCCTGGCCCTCTACGAGGAGGAGGGCGCCCGCTGGGTGGACTTCACGGCCGCCGTCCCCCTGGCGCCCGCGTCGGTGCGCGAGCTGGCCCGCTCGGGGGGCGCGCTCCTCCTGCTCGGCGAGGGCGCCATCGTCTACGGCCTGGAGCAGGGCCAGGACAATCCCAGCCTCTTCGCCTACCGCCGCCGCGAGCTCGCGCCCGCTCCGGCGGCCGCCGCCGGCGAGGGCGCCTGGGGCTGGCGCCTGGACGAGGCCGGCCTGGCCCTGACGGGGCCCGCCGCGAGCCGCCTGCTGCTCAAGGGCGGCACCACGGTCTTCGTGGAGGACGAGGAGACCGGCGCGCCCGGCCTGGGCGGCCTCGCCGCCGAGAGCCGCGTGGACCTGACCCTGAGCGGCCGCCTGCCCGGCGAGCGCAGCCTCAGCGGCTTCTACGACAGCACGGACCCCGACGACACGGACTACCAGCTCGGCTACCGCGGCGCCCGGGACGACATCCTGCGCCTGGTCGCCCTGGGCGAGATCGAGCAGCAGCCGTTCAACGCGGAGCTGGCGCCGGGCACGGGCCTGCGCGGCGGCCGCCTTCGCGCCGAGCTGGGCCCCCGCACCGAGCAGGCGCGCCGGCGCCGCCTCACCGCCGACGTCTGGGCCGGCGAGCGCCGCACGCGCCCGGGACGCGACGTCTTCCGGGGCGGCAGCAAGGAGGTGTCGGGCAGCCTGCGCGACGTGGACTACGCGCGCGGGGCCGTCTTCCCGCTGCCCGCGGGCTGGTCGCCGGCGGACCTGCGCGAGGCGGTCCTCTGGCGCGACGACGGCGACGCCGCCACGGACGACGCCAACACGGAGCACCGCGCCGTCGCCGGCCGCGACGGCGCCTGGGACCGCCTGGCGCCCGTGGCGGACTATACCCTCGGCCCCGGTGGCGAGACGCTGATCCTGGCCGCGCCCCTGGCTGACGGCGAGGCCCTCGCGGCCGCGCGGGGCGGGCTCGAGGCCGACCTGACGGACGCCTGGCTGGCCAACCGCTACGCGCTGGGCCCCGAGCCGGTCCCCGGCAGCCTGGTGGTGGCCATCGCCGACTCCACGGGAACCACCGCGGACGCCGGCGGCGCCAGCTACCTGCAGGCCTTCGGCCTGGACGCCGACGGCGACGGCCGCCTGGACGCCGGCCGCTTCAGCCCCGTCTCGGGCCTGCTGGCCTTCCCCGATGACCGGCCCTTCCCGGCCGAGGTCTACGCGGACAGCCCGGCGAGCCGGTACACCATCGAGTTCGCCTACCGGGCGACCCTGAGCACCTTCCGCCTCGCGCACCGCGAGCTCGTGCCCGGTTCCGAGCGCATCCGCGTGGACCGGCGCCTGCTGTGCTCGGGCGCCGACTACTCCATCATCCCCGCGTCGGGGCTCTTCGTCTTCTTCGAGCACGTGCTGCTGGGCGAGGACACCGTCGTCGAGGTGGAGTACCTCTACGAGGTGGGCGACGCGGATTCCGAGGACGCGGACGCGGGCCCGGTCACGGCCGCGCAGCTGGGCCTGGCCCCGGACGACCGCCTCTACCTGGGCCTGGTGGCCGCCCGCTGGGAGGACGACGCCGGCGAGGAGCGCGTGACCGGGGACCTCAACGCGCGCCTGGAGTGGCGCGGCGAGGAGCGCCTGCTGCGCCTGACGCCGGAGCTGGCCTGGTCCGACGCGCCGCCGGGCGGCACGTCGGGCCGGGCCTGGGGGCTGGGCCTGCAGGGGCGCTGGCGGCGCGCGGAGCTGGCGGCCTCCCACCGCGACCTGGGCGCGGACTACGCCTCCTTCGAGGACCGCCGCACGCTGCTGGGCCGCCTGCGCGGGGAGAGCCGCGCGTCCGCCCGCTTCGGCCTGTCGCGGCACCTGCAGGCCGAGCTGGACTGGGAGCGCGAGAAGTCCGACGGCGTGCCCGCCGGCGGCACCCTGGCGGAGGCCGGGGCGCCGGCCGCGGGAGAGGGCGAGGAGTCCTCGCTGACCGCCACCGTGCGCCTGCTGCGCGAAGGGCTGCCCAACCTGTCGCTGAGCCGCGGGCGGGTCCTCCTGGACGCGCCGGGGGCGCGCGACGAGAAGGCCATCACCCGCGCCGAGCTGGAGGTGGATCCCGGGCAGGCCGGGCGGAGCGTCCCCGGCCTCTCGCGCCTGTGGCTGCGCGCCTTCTTCCAGCGCAGCGAGCGGGAGCTGGCCGGCGACGCGGCGGCCGCCGATGACGCCGCCGGGCGCTGGACGACGGACCATGCCTTCCTGCGTCTCAGCGGCGCCGCGGGCAATCCCCTGTCCTGGAACCTGGCCTTCGAGGATCAGCGCCGCTTCCTCACGGACACCGGCCGGGACCTCGGCCGGCGCCAGGAGCTGGACGCCACCCTGCAGAGCCGCCCCCACGGCAGCGTCGACGCCTACCTGCGCTGGGAGGCCCGCCGCGAGCTCTTCTGGCACCCCGCGGGCGGCGGCGACGGCTTCGACGTGGAGCGCCGCGGGCTGGCCACGCTGCTGGTCTATCCCGGCCGCTGGCACCCGACCCTGGACCGGCTCTCGCTGCGCCTGGACCTGGGCGGTCACGAGACGGAGGCGGGCGAGCCCGGGCAGGCCCTGCCCGGCGCAGGCAGCCTCTGGTCGCCCACGGACCGGGTTGCCGAGCGCCGCCGCAGCCGCGACGGCACCGTGGAGGGCCGCCTGCAGATCCTGCCGCGCCTGCGCCTGGTGGAGCGCTGGGAGAGCGAGTCGGGTCTGGCCGCCGTGGAGGGCCTCGACCGCGAGAC
Source organism: Candidatus Krumholzibacteriota bacterium (assembly GCA_016933175.1). GTDB lineage: Bacteria > Krumholzibacteriota > Krumholzibacteriia > JACNKJ01 > JACNKJ01 > JAFGBK01. The sequence continues at coordinate 21,909 of JAFGBK010000115.1, forward strand.
CGAAAGCCGGCGCCTGGAGAGTCGCCTGGAGATCAGCCCGCCGGGAGGGCTCGTCAGCCTGCGCCTCATCACGCGGGACGCCGCCGAGGGCGGCGCCGACACCGACGAGCGCCGCTTCCTGGGCCAGTGGGACCACGCCTGGCGCGGGGGCCTGCTCAGCTTCCTGGGCCTGGACGCCGAGCGCGAGGAGACGCGGGACCGCCTGGCGGGCACGCGCGAGGAGAGCCTGCGCCCGCAGGCGCGCCTCACCCTGCGGCGCGCGCGCTGGCGCCTGGACGCCAGCCTCGGCGGCAGCCTGGGCTGGACCCGCCGCCGCGACCTGGCGCCCGGCCCCGACGGCCCCTGGTCGCGCACCCGCGAGCAGGCCCTGACGGCGACCCTCAGCGTCCAGCCCTGGCGCATCCTTTCCGTGCGGATCCAGTACGTCCTCGAGCGGACGCGCGATCTGCCGGGGGAGAGCGGCGCGTCCTGGCGGACGGACCAGGATTTGCGTCTGCGCGTCCAGGTCCGCGCCTGAGCCGCCGCGGGCGGCGCGGCGCGATAACGGCCGGCGATGTCTCGTGCGTTGCCGTCCTTTCCGGATGTCCGGTATAATACCCCCCACGACTCGCGCGGCGCGGGCACGAACGACGCGCCGCGGCGGCGCGTAGCGGAAGGAGACGGCAGCATGGCAGGCAGCAGCGACGACCGGCGCCACGGACTCTCCCGCACCGACCGGCGGACCTTCCTGAAGCTCTCGGCCCTGGGCGGCCTCGCCGCGGGCGGCGTGGGCCTGCCCGGCCTGGGCGCCCTGGCCGCCGGCCGGGACCGCGGCAACAGCCACGAGGGGCGTATCGTCGTCGCCCACGACCCGACCATGGACGGCCACCAGTCCACCATCGACAAGGACCGCGTCGCGCAGGTGCTGCACGGCGCCGTGCGCATGCTGGCCGGCATGGGCGATACGGGCGAGGCCTTCGAGTCCCTGTTCCCGGATCTGACCGACGCCTCGACCTTCGCCGTCAAGGTCAACTGCATCGGCGTCACCTGCACGCGCTGGGAGGTGGCGCGGGCCGTCGTCGCGGGGCTCGCCCTAATGCGGGGCGGCACCTACGACGTGAGCCAGGTGACCGTCTACGACCAGCACAACCTGGGCTACTACGGCTACAGCGCCGCCGAGTTCGCCTTCGGCGGCCACGCGGCGGTCATCAGCAGCACCAACAACGCCTCCGGGTCGGGCTACTACGTCACCGGCTCCCACCAGCTCTCGCGCTACCTGCTCGAGTGCGACTACGTCATCGACGTGCCGGTCCTCAAGAGCCACAGCGACAGCTCAAACCAGATCACCGCCGCCCTGAAGAACCACTACGGCTCCTGCTCCCCCTCCAGCCTCTGCGGCAACATCCCGGGCATGCTGGAGCTCAACGCCGATCCCCACGTCAAGGACAAGACCTGCCTCGTGGTCACCGACGCCCTGCGCGCCACCTGGACCGGCGGCCCTGGCGAGGCGCCCCAGCTCTGGAGCACCTACACCGAGCAGACGCCCAACACCCTGCTGGTGACCACGGACCCCGTCACCAACGAGTACTGGGCGCGCGACATGATCAACGCCGAGCGCGAGGCCCACTCCATGTCGCCCAAGCCCTGCC
>JAFGBK010000116.1 GCA_016933175.1 Candidatus Krumholzibacteriota bacterium
CCCGCCACGAGCTGCGGGAAGAAGGCCACAAAGAGGGCGAAGTTGAAGAAATCCCGCGTGGGCGTCATCTGCCGCCGGTAGATGTCGATGGTGTAGGACATGGTCTGGAAGGTGTAGAAGGAGATGCCCACGGGCAGGATGACGCCCAGCCGCAGCTGGCTGGTGGGCAGCCCCAGATGGTCCAGCAGCACGTCGAGGCTCTCGACGAAGAAGCCGAAGTACTTGAAGAATCCCAGGAGCCCCAGGTTCACCACGACGCTCAGGGTGAGCAGGAGCTTCCGCCGGCCCGGAGCGCGGGCGTGGTGGATGCCCAGGCCGCAGAGGTAGTCGGTGGCGGTGGAGATGAGGATGAGCGAAAGGAAGCGCCAGTCCCAGGCGGCGTAGAAGTAGTAGCTGGCCGCGAGCAGGAGCAGGTTCTGCAGGCGCAACCGCGGCAGGAGCAGGTAGCACAGGTAGACGACGCCGAAGAAGACCCAGAAGTCGTAAGAATTGAACAGCATCGCGTCGTGCTACCCGCCTGATCGACTCGCTGGGGTTCGTATCGGCCGGGGCCAGGATAGAGCATCCGGATCGGCCGCACCAAGGGCTTTGTAGCGAAGAAGTGCTATACTGGATGCGCCTGCCAGCGACGAAAGCCGCCGCCATGACTGCTCGCGCGCGAATCGGCGCCCTGCTCGCGGCCCTGCCTCTGGCCATCTGCCCGCCGGCGCTGGGGGATCCCCCGTCGCCCACCCCGATCGGGTTGGCAAGCAGCGGCGCCTCCGAAGGCATGGACCCGACCGGCGTACGGGCCACCGTCGAGCTGCACCGGGCCGTCGGCACCCTGCAGGTCGGCGGTCTCTACACCAACGATCCGTACGACATCTACTTCCACGTGCCGGTTCCCTACCGGGACCAGGTGCCCGTCCTGATCGAGGTCGCGGGGCCGGACCTGATCGAGCACCGCTTCCTCCGGCTGGACGCGGCCAACGCCATCGTCTGCGCCCGGCTCGGCCACGCCCCCAGCCACGTCGTCTGGACCGCCCATGTCCTCGTCGCGCCGCGCGCCTACGCCGACCTGCCCGGCGCGGCGCCGCTGCCCGATCCCGCCGCCCTGCCCGACTCGCTGTCCCGCTGGCTGCTGCCCACCGACTGCGCCCAGATCGAAGAGCCCCTGATCCAGGACGAGGCCCAGGCCCTGCTGGATGCCTCTGCCAACCTGTCCGTCCTCGCCACGCGGATCGTGAGCTACGTCAGCGACATCCCCACCGCGTTCCCCCACGATCCCTGGGCCTTCGACGCCTACTACACCCTCCGCTGGTGGGGCAACTCCTGCACCGGCCACGCGCACGCGGCCGCGGCCCTGTTCCGCGCGGCGGGCGTGCCGGCGCGCGTCTTGATGACGACGCTGCCCTACATGAGCGGCCCCATGGACATGCACTGGGTCATCGAGTTCTGGATGACGGACTACGGCTGGGTGCGCATGGACCCGCAGGCCGGCTGGTATCCGACCGACTCCCGCTACCACGTCCTCACCTTCGCCCCCGATCCGGCGGACGAGTTCCCCCTCTTCTACCCCGCCGGCGTCGAGGGGATGTGGCACAGCTCCGACCCGGCGCTGGGCACCGGCAATCCGAGCTGGCACCTGGCCCACACGGCGACGCACGTCGCGGCGCCCAACGCCGGATCGTCGGCCATCGACGCCGCCTTCGCTGTCACGCGGGACGTCTTCGACCTGCACGCGGCCTGCCAGGGCGCCGCGCTGCATCCCGCGCACCAGGGCAAGGCGACCGCGGCGCTGGCCCTCCAGCAGGAGGCGCTGGTGGAGCTCATGGCCGGCGACCTGGAGTGGTACACGGTCCTCATGCAGCTCGCCCGCATGCGCTACTGGGAGATCGGCCTGGCGGATGTGGAGACGATCTTCCGCGACGACTGCGAGGGCGGCGCCAACGGCTGGACCCACGGCGGCATCATGGACATGTGGGAGCTGGGCGCGCCGGCGGAGGTGGGACCGGACGGCTGCCCCTCGGGCGCGTGCTGCTGGGCGACGAACATCGACGGCGACTACTTCTACGACCAGGACATGTGGCTCCTGTCGCCGCCCATCGACCTGGCCGGCTTCTCGCTGGCCATGCTGGACCTGAAGCTCTGGCTGCTCAACGAAGACGTGCCCCTGGGCGAGATCATCGACCCGCTGTGGCTGGAGATAAGCACGGACGACGGCGCCACCTTCCAGCCGCTCTGCGACGAGCTGTGCGCCGGCAACGACGACCCCGAGGTGCCCGCCCTCGGCGGCTGGGGCCGCCTGGCGCTGGACCTGGGAGCCTACCTGGGCGAAACCGTGCGCATCCGCATCCGCTTCCGGTCGGACAGCTTCGGCGTCCAGCCCGGCGCCTACATCGACGACATCCGCGTCACCGGGCGCCGCCGGCCGCCGCTCACGGCCGTCGAACCGAGCGGCCCGCCCGGCCCGGGCCTGCTTCTCGCCGCCCATCCCAATCCCTGCAATCCGAGCGCTCTGGTGTCCTTCGTCCTGCCGGCGACATCCTGCGTGCGGCTGGCGGTCTACGACCCGGCAGGCAGGCGGCAGCGCCGCCTGCTGGCGGGCGAAAGGCGCGAGGCCGGCCGCCACGCGGTCGCCTGGGACGGCCGCGACGAACGGGGACACGCCCTGGCCAGCGGCCTCTACCTGCTGCGCCTGGAGGCCTGCGGCCGGCGCGAGGGCGCGAAGCTGCTGCTCCTGCATTGATCGCCCGGGGACTTCAGGATCTTCGGTTCACTTCAGGAGGACGAGTTTCCGCGTGCTGGCGAACGCGTCCGACTCCATCCGGTAGAGGTAGACGCCGCTCGGCAGGGCGTCCGCCCGGAAGGTGATCTCGTGGTAGCCGGGCGCGTGCGGCCCGTCCGCCAGGGTCGCCACCAGCCGGCCGCGCACGTCGAAGACGCGCAGGCGCACCTCCGACGCCGCGGGCACCGCGTAGCGGATCGTCGTCACCGGATTGAAGGGATTGGGTCGGTTCGGCATCAGCGCGAAGACCGCCGGCAGGCCCGCCTGCCCGTCGACGGCGGTGGGATGCGAGCCGCAGTACCAGAAACCCGCGTGGTGCTGGTGGCTCGGGCCGGACATGACGCCGATGGCGGACTGCCCCGCGGTGCCGTCCACGGAACTCGTGCCGTTGGCGCAGTGCCCGCCGCCGTTCGCGATCACCGAGCGCGTGATCTGGAACGCGGCGCCGGCCGGCGCCGCGGCGAGGAGAACGAGCAGGATCGCGGTCAGGGCTGCGACCGGGGATCGGCGGACGAACGGGCGGCAGTCGGGCGTCATGGCGTCACCTCGCTGGCGGCGTGTGATACGGCGCTCGATCGGGAGTCTCACAAGGAGTGTACTACAGATACGAAATCCTTGGACAGCCTTCTCGGCGCCGGGAACCCGGAATTCCGGCCCCGGAGGCCCAACAGCGTTGAGGCCGGCCCACATGGTCTGGTAAGATTTCAGGCCTGCAACTCGCGCGAAACTTCATCCAGCATCCCGCTCTCCCGAAAGGAGAACGTCCATGCGACCCGTGATCCTCATCTGGGCCCTCGTCATCCTGTGCCCGGCTCTCGCCCAGGGGGCGGTTCCCGCGACAATGAGCTACCAGGGCATCCTGGCCGACGCGAGCGGGCAGCCCGTCCCCGACGACGACTACGACCTGACCTTCCGCATCTACACGGTGGCCTACGGCGGCACGCCGCTGTGGGAGGAGCTCAACACCATCTCCACCGTGGACGGCGTCTTCGATGCGATCCTGGGTCGCGCCACGCCCCTGGATCTTCCCTTCGATCAGGAGTACTACCTCGGCATCACCGTCGCGGGCGAAGGGGAAATGGGCCGCGTCTGCCTCGCCGCCTCGCCCTACGCCCGGCGCGCGGCGGTGGCCGACGTCGGCGAGGACGCCGACTGGACCATCGCCGGCGACGACATCCACCGCCTGGCGGGCAAGGTCGGCATCGGCACGGCGTCGCCCCAGACCAAGCTCCACCTGAGCGACACCGGCGACCTGGAGTTGCTCATCGCTGCCGACAGCGACAACGTGGACGAGAGCGACCACGCCCTGCTGACCCTCAGCCAGGACGGCGGCGCGGTCCTCGCCAGACTCGGCTACAACGACGTGGCGGGAAACTACTTCACGATCATGCACGAGGTCTCGGGCGACACGGTCGCGCTCATGGAGTTCGGACGCAACGGCAACATCACCACCGACGGCGACTTCGCCATCGGCGGCGGCGACGCGAACTACGACGGAGCGGCCGAGGTCCTGGTCCTCGCCGGCGAGGCCGATTCCTGGATCGTCGGCGCGGTCAACGATCCCGCGCTCGAGAACTCGGACTTCTTCATCAGCACGAACATCAGCTCCGACGGAACCTTCCACATCGCCAACGACGGCGACATCGGCATCGGCACAACCGCTCCGGAAGAGAAGCTCGACGTGCGCGGCACCCTCCAGACGACCGGCCTGCGGGTCATCGGCGGGCCCACCGCCGGGCACGTCCTCACCTGCCAGGACGACGTGGGCACCGCCAACTGGCAGCCGCCCGGCGCGTTCACGCTGCCCTACGACGGCGCCGTCACCAGCGGCAGCGCGGCCATGACGATCACCAACGACGGGAGCGGCAACGCCTTCCACGCCAGCCGTCCCGACAACAACGCCAACGTGTACCTCGCCTGCGCCAGCGGCGGCGTGGTCGCCTACTGCAACAGCGGCGTGGCCGTCGAGGCCCGGCACGCCGCCAACTTCCGCAAGGCCCAGCTCGCCACCGAGGACTACGCCCTCTACGCCGACGGCGGCGCGCTCTTCGAGAACGGCGACGTGACGGTGCCCGTGCTGCACATCACCGGCGGCTCGGACCTGTCCGAGCGCTTCCCGGTGGCGGACGGCGCCGGCGCGCCGGAGCCGGGCATGGTGGTCTGCATCGATCCCGAGCATCCCGGCCGCCTGGCGGTCAGCCGCCGGGCCTACGACACCTGCGTCGCCGGCGTCATCAGCGGCGCCGGCGGCGTCGCGCCGGGCATGCTCATGGGCCAGGTGGGCACCCTCGCCGACGGCGACAATCCGGTCGCCCTCTCGGGCCGCGTCTACTGCCGCGCCGACGCCGCCGCCGGCCCCATCGCGCCGGGGGACCTGCTGACCACCTCGGCGACGCCGGGCCACGCCATGGCGGCCCGGGACCGCGACCGCGCGCAGGGGGCCATCCTGGGCAAGGCCATGACCTCCCTCGAGAGCGGGACGGGGCTCGTGCTCGTCCTGGTCACCCTGCAGTGAGGAGGCCCGCCATGAGACGCACGACCATCACGCTTTCCCTGCTCGCGGCCCTCGCCCTGCTCCTGGCCGGCGCGGCCCCGGCCGCCGCCCAGGCGCTCGGCGACGCGGGGATCGCCGCCGGCGACTCCTCGGGAACCGGCGGCTACCGATCCCTCTGCGGCGAGGACAACCGCCTGCCCGCCTACACCGGCTGCATCGGGCGCGTCCTCGGCGGCCCGTGGGGCAGCCCGGCGGGCACCGCCTACATCATCGCCAACGGCGCGCTGCTCACGGCGGGACACGTGCCGACGGACGGCCCCTACGGCGGCAAGGTCGAGTTCCACGTCCCCCTGTCCGGCAGCGACGGCACGGCGGGGCACCCTGCGAACCAGTACGTGTTCGACATCGACCAGAGCAGCATCGTCGGCGAAAGCGACGGCGATCCCGCCGTGGGCCGGGACTGGAAGATCTTCCGCTGCCATCCCAACTCCGAGACGGGCGCCCTCGTGGGCACCTTCGGCATCATCCGCCTCGCCCTGCCGGCGGACCTGCCGCCCGTGGACGTGACGGTCAACGGCTACGGGGACGACGACGGGGTCTTCAACAACACGGAGCAGGACGACACCGGCCCTTACCTGGGCGAGCACGTCGAGGCCTCCGACGACGTCTGGCTCGAGTACATCGTGGACACCATGGGAGGCAACTCGGGCTCGCCGATCCTGCTGTACGGCACCTACGTGAGCGTCGGGATCCACACCGATGCTGGTTGCGATCCGCCCGACGCCGGCAACAAGGGCACGAGCTTCACCAACAGCGCCCTGGCCGACGCCCTCGCGGACTACCTCGGCGCGCCGGCGGTCTACGTGGACGGCGACCATCCCGCGACCCTCGAGGACGGGACGATCTTCCGCCCCTACGACACGCTGACCGAGGCGGCCGCCGCGGCGCCGGCGGGAGCGATCATCAACATCGTGGAGGGCCTCTACGGCGACACGCCCTCCATCAGCACGCCCATGACCTTGACGGCGCCCGTCGGGGAGGTCTACCTGGGCTACCAGGGAAGCAGAGAGGAGGATTGAGGAACCACCGGCTGGCCTCTCCGGGCCGCGGGATTTTGTCAAATCTCAATTCGGCAGGAATGGTTCATGGCGTGATATACTCCATTATGTCGAATTTGAGATCCGCGCGAGGAGGGGTACCATGCGACATTCAATGATCGTATCGCTGTTGATCTCGCTGGTCTTGCTTCCATGCGCCCGGGCGGATGTGCCCCGGACGCTGAGCTACCAGGGCCTGCTGCGCGATGACAGCGGCGCCATTGTTCCCGATGGAGATTACACGCTCACCTTCCGGCTCTACGGCGCCCCGGTCGGGAGTTATCCGATCTGGCAGGAGACGCAGACGCTGACCGTCAACCGCGGCGTCTTCGACGCCCTGCTGGGAGCCGAGACGCCCCTGAACCCGACCTTCGCCGCTCCCTACTGGCTGGGGATCCAGATCGGCGAGGAGCCCGAGCTGACCCCGTACGTCCCGCTGTCGGCGTCGCCCTACGCCCTGCGCGCGGCGGTGGCCGACTCCGCCGCCGTCTCGGCCACCGGCTCGGACGGCGACTGGACCGTGACGGGCGACGACATGCACGCGGCCGTTCCGGGCTACGTCGGCATCGGCGTCGCCGCGCCCCTGGCCCACCTGCACGTGCAGCGGACGGACGTCGCGCTTCCAGGAACGGTGCTGTCGAACGAGGACCTGATCGTCGAGGACGCGGACGCCGTGCTCGGCGTCTACAGCGATGAGGGCGGCTCCTATGGTTCGGCCATCTCGCTGGGAGAGATCAACGACGGCGCCCTGATCGACAAGTGGACCATCGTCCGCACGACCGGCCTCAACTCCCAGCTCCGTTTCCAGTACGGCACGGAGAGCTACTACCCCAACAACCCGGTCGCCCTGACGGTCGGCAACGGCAACATCGGCCTGGGCACCACGGACCTCGCCCTGCACGCCCGCCTCAACATCGCCATGCGGGCGGGCACGCCCATGGTGCCGAGCGCGGAGCGCGGGATCCTCATTCAGGACCACCTCTACAACGGCGCGAACCGCCTGGAGGTGCAGGACCAGGCCGGGGATACCGACTTCGTCGTGCACGACAACGGCAATGTCGGCATCGGCACGGCCGGTCCGACCCGGCCGCTGACCGTGCGCGGGAACATCCTGATCCTCAGCGCGAGCAGCGGCGACGCCATCGTCGAGCTGGGCGAGGGCCTCGACTACGCCGAGGGCTTCGACGTCGCCGCCGGCGACCAGGCGGCGCCGGGTACGGTGCTCGTCATCGATGCGGACGCGCCCGGGCGGCTGGCCGTGAGCCGCGAGCCCTACGACCGGCGGGTGGCCGGCATCGTCGCCGGCGGCCGGGGCCTGGGTTCCGGCGTGCGGCTGGGCGTCGGCGGCTACGACTGCGACGTCGCCCTGGCGGGGCGCGTGTACTGCAACGCGGACGCCCGCGGCGGCGCCATCGCGCCCGGCGACCTGCTGACCACGTCGGCCACGCCCGGCCACGCCATGAAGGCCGCCGATCCGGCGCGGGCGCCGGGAGCGATCCTCGGCAAGGCCATGGAGCCCCTGGCGGCGGGCCAGGTGGGGCAGATCCTCGTCCTGGTCACGCTGCAGTAGCGGGGAGGTGGCGATCATGAAGGCATTCACGCGCACGATGCTCGCCGCCCTCCTGGCGGCGGCCGTCCTGGCCCCCGTGGCCCGCGCGCAGATCGCGAGCCGCGCCGATGCGGAGCGGGCGGCAGGCAACTGGCTCCGCACCATCGTCCACCACCGCGGCGACTGGGGCGGCGCCCCCGATCCGCGCATGGCGGAGGTCACGCCCCTCGAACGCGACGGGCGGCTGCTCGGCTACCACTGCCGCGTCGCGCCGCGGGGCTACATCATCGTCTCCCCCATCAAGCAGATAGCGGCCGTCCGCGACTTCGGCTGGGAAGGTGACCTGGTCCTCGACGAGACCGGGGGCATGGCCGATTTTCTTCGAGATCACATGGCGAGGCGCCTGGACGTCATCGAGGCGAGGCTGGGCCCCGTCGCACGGCTCTCGGCGGCGGAACTGGAGAGCGCCCTGGGAAGCCGCCACCGCGCGGGCTGGGACCTGCTGACGCGGGACGCCGCGCGCTTCCGCGCCGAGCTGGCCGGCGGCGCCATCGGCCGCGATTACCAGGCGGGCGAGGAGCTGATCGAGACGCGGTGGCACCAGTACCCCCCCTACAACAACTACTGCCCGGAGGTGCCGCCGGGGAACCCCTGCGAGCTCGAGCGCTGCCTGGTGGGCTGCACGGCCACCGCGGCCGTGGAGATCTTCCGCTACTGGGGCTGGCCTCCCCGCGGCATGCCGCCCTACGACGACCCCTACGACTGGGCGAACATGCCGGTGCGGCTCACCGGCAGCTCGAGCGCCCAGGAAATCGGCGCCGTCGCCGAGCTCTGCGCCGAGGCCGGGGCGGCCATGCCCATGTACTACTGCGTCAGCGAGGACGGCTGCGGCTCCTTCGCCCCCTTCGCCCACGCCAAGCAGGCCATGGACGACTACTTCTTCTACGCGCTGGACTCGGACTCCCTGATGCGAAACGACTATCCCGACGACGACGTCTGGTTCGCCTTCATCAAGGAGCAGCACAACCTGAACCGTCCCATCGAGTACGGCATCGAGGGCCACGCCGTCGTGATGGACGGCTGGATGGAGGTGACCTACCCGCTGCCGGAGAAGTGGGTCCACGTCTGCCCCGGCTTCGGCGGGGGGGACACCGACTGGTACCTCCTGGACGCGATCCTCTGGAGCGACGGCGAGAACGAGCTGATGATCCGCGACATCTATCCGCAGCCGGTGGTGGACAATCCCCTGCAGGGGAACTACTCGTCCGCGGCGCAGCTTCACGGCCACTGGTACGTCGACCGCGACAACACCGGCGCCGACGTGAACTTCATGTCGGGCTGCCAGGTGCAGTTCCTGCACGGGATCGTCGTGACCGGCACGGCTCCCCCGGGCGGCGACCCCATCCTCTTCCGCGGGGGCACCGCCGTGCCCACGCGCCTGTTCACCCGTGGCGATCCCACGCGGGGCGCGCGCCTGCTGATCGGCGGCAGACTGGCGCTCCACGGCGGGGGCAGCATCGTGCTCTACTGAGCACATACCCCGAGTTCCCTGAACGGGAATACCGGGCCAAAACCGCCTCTAATGCCCGGGATACCGGCGTTTGGCACGCTTGCCGGGCGGGGTGCCGTCGCGCGGCGCCGGACATGAACCCGCCGCCTCGATACCCAATTGACGCGGCCATTATTGCGGTCGTATAATAATGTCCATTCAGCAGTCCCCGCAGGCGGATCCTCCTGCACGGATGCAGCGAAGGTCCGGGGTCAGGCAACGTCTGCGATGGCGTGTGCGAAGCAACCCTATGGATTCTCCGCCCGGTGGGGAATCACCCCGAAGGGAGATCTTATGCGCATCTTGGCAACGGCACTTCTGATTCTCGCGGTCGCCTGTGGCGCCCTGGCCGCCGATCGCAGCGTGCTTCCCGACAATCCCAACGCGTACAAGCAGCCCGCTGACTGGAGCACCGGTCTCCAGGGCGACGATCCCGTGGTCGACATGGTGCGCGCCACCGTGTACACCAACCTGACGGACTTCCTGGCGGTCATCGCCCCCGATTACTACTTCGACGACTTCTCGTGGTGCAGCTGGCAGACCGTCTACGCGCCGAGCTACCAGTTCGGGCCGGTGAACGGCTACAGCTACACGGCGTCAGCGTCGAGCTACCTGTTCAGCATCCCGGGAGCGATCTCGACCAACTCGGCGCTCGATCCGATCACCATCGTCTTCGACGGCGCCCCGGTGACGGCGGTGGGTGGCGACTTCTTCTGCACCGACTTCGACGGCTACCCGGTTCCGGCGACGACGAACGTGACGCTGGACGACGGAACGGTGGTCAACCTGGTCTACCCCACCGTCTTCTCCGGCTTCACCAGCCTGGTGCCCATCGTGTCGATGGTCATCACCCCCAGTAACGACTGGGCGACCTTCGACAACTTCTACGTGGGATCGCTGAACGTCACCGCCACCGAGGCCAGGTCCCTGAGCCAGGTGAAGGCGCTGTACTAGCATCCCGATCTGCCGGACGCCGGACGGGCGGCCGGAAGGTCCTGAGCAAACGCGAGGAGCCGGGGATCCGTCCCCGGCTCTTCCACTTCTGCCGTTAAGAAAGCCCCGGCGCCTGCGCCCCGGGGCTCTCTCGCATTGCGGCGTGTTCGGCAAGCGACTAGTAGAGGGACTTCACCATGCTCCAGCTCGTCGCCTCCGTCGCCACCGACATGTCCAGGAACTCGATATCCATCCACTCCGCCATCAGCGCCGCCGCGGGATTGCCGCTCTGCAGGAAGGCCTGCATGTAGCCCCCCACGCGGGCATCGTTGAGCATGCCCCAGAGGCCGAAGGGCGGATCCTCGGCGGGATTGCCCTCGTCGAACAGCAGGCGCCCGGAGCTGTAGGTGCCGCCGTTGTACTCCACGACATACTCGATGTCGGCGGGATTGGCTTCCGTCAGGTCGTTCGGCGTGTAGATCACCTTGAGGTTGATCACATCGCCCTTGGCGTAGGCGATCCCGTGGCTCGCCGTGAAGCTGTAGAACGGCAGCCGGCCGCCGAAGCAGGCGATCTCGCCGTCCGTGCTGCGGACGTTGAAGCGGCCGTCGACGTTCTGGCTCCACCAGGGCGCCACGAGCACGCCCGCTTCGCCCTCGCCGGCGCCGGTGATCCTCAGATCGAAACTGAGGGTGAAGGCATCATCGTTGTTGAAGACGGCGCTGGCGCCGCCCACGGCCAGATGCCAGTTGTGCAGGTTCGCCCAACCTTCGCAGTCCAGCACCGAATCGCTGATGCTGATCAGGGTCGGGTAGTTGTTCACCGTCTCCAGCACCGAGGTCGGGCAGTCGTTGAAGACGCGAAGGTTGAATACCGCGCCGTCCACCTGCGGTGTCGCCAGGGCGGCAGCGCCCACCAGCGCCACGATGAACGTGGCGCCGATCAATGACTTGAAAACCGGTCTCATTGTTGTCCTCCTCCTATGCCAAGGCTGTTACGGACCGATGCTTCGACCAATGCTGCGTCGTACGCGATCTCCTTGAAACGGACTCCCCCTCCTTTCCTGTTTGGCTTTCTCGATTACCTCAGGACCACGCAACGGCGCATCGTCGTCGCGCCGTCGCTCTCCAATACGTAGAAGTATACTCCGTTGCACAGGTCGCGCGCCTCGATGGGCACGCGGTGCTCGCCCGCCGCCCGCCAGCCGTCCACGAGCGTCGCCACGCGCCGTCCCCTGATGTCGTAGACCCGCAGGGAGACATGTCCGGCCCGCTGGAGCTGGAAGCGGATGATGCTGCTCGCGTGGAAGGGATTCGGGGCGTTCTGGGCCAGGCTCACCTGCGACGCCGGCGCGTCGTGGCTGGCCGTGATGGGCAGGAAGGTCGCCGTGGCGAGGCCGTCCTGGACATACGGGCTCTGCATGAATCGCCACCAGACGGATTCGTTGTGATAGTTCTCGATCATGATGACGATGGGGCCCTGATCGATGCCGATGTAGTCGGTCGCCCACCAGCCCTGATCGAGATTGAAGGCATCCTTGAAGCCATAGGGGCCCCAGAGCTCGCTCGGGTAGCTGTCGTAGAGGTGATGGAGCGTCGGGATGACGATCTCCGGCGCGAACGCGATCGAGCTCGCCGCCGCGGTCGGCGTGATCGTCCCGTTGTCGTTCTGGGCGGGCGGCGCGCCGTGGGCGCCGTAGCCCCAGGGGTCGTCGGAGGCCGTGAGTCCCCAGACGAGCTCGCTGTAGCCGACGTGGCCGAGCGGATTGTCCACGCAGTAGGCCTGAGCGGCGAGCGTGGCGCGCCGCGAGTTCTCGAAGTAGGTGATGCCCTTGCTGGCCATGTAGATGTCCTGGCGGTTGCGGTAGTCGATCCAGCAGTGCGAGTACTGATGGCCGAACAGCGGCGGGAAGATGACGTACTCCTGGCCGTACTGCGTGGACCACTGGTAGCCGCTGGTCCAGGTGAACCAGGTGCTCGCGGGCACGGGATGGGTCGGCGAGCCCAGGGCGAGGATGTACAGGATCATCGCCTCGTTGTAGCCGACCCAGGTGCCGAACTCGGCGAAACCGCTCTCCGGCTTCCAGCCCATGCGGATGCCGACACCCCAGTTGCGCATGAACTCCCAGTCCACCCGCTGGAACAGCGAGTCTGCCAGGATCCTGATCTCGGTCTCCTCGGCGTCGCCGCCCGTGAAGTACTGCGACGCGTCGAGCACCCCCGCGATGAGCAGCGCCGTATCGATGGACGACAGCTCGCAGTTCCAGACGCGGGTGCCCGTGCTCATGTCGAGGAAGTGGTAGAAGAAGCCCTTGTAGCCCATGGTGCCCGCGGCCTCGCTGCCCTGGGGCCCGTTCCAGAAGGTCGTCAGGGTCGTGAGCACCCGCTCGCGCCCCTGGTCGCGGGTGATCCAGCCGTGGTCGATGCCGATGCAGATCGCCGAGAGGCCGAAGCCCACGGCGGCGATGCTGGCGGGCGACCCGCTGGTGCTGCGGTCCTTGACCAGGCCGTTGGCGGGATTGGCCTCGTTCCAGAAGTAGTCGAAGGCCCGGTGCTGGACGGAGTCCAGCAGGGCGGCCGTGGTGATGGCCTGCGCGGCGGGTGCGACTGCGGCCATGAGCAGGAGGCTCACCAGAGCGCCGGTCAGCGCCGTCTTGGATCCGAAGTGGATGCGCGAAGGTGTCGTTTTCATGCCGCCTCCTCGTTGCGTCACAGGCCGACCGCTATCGTGAAGCGATGCGTCTCCTCGAGATAGATGTGGTCGGTCCAGCCATAATCGAACCGCAGCCTTCTGTCGCCCAGGCGGCTCCTGATACCGACGCCCAGCGTCAAACCCTGTCCGGAATCGGTCTGGAACAGCGTCTGATAGCCGAGCCGGAGGGCGAGGTTGCCGCGCCAGCTCCCCTCGATGCCGAGATTCACGCTTTCCGCGTTGTCGTTCGGATGCAGGGCGTCCGCGAGCAGGAGCAGGCGCCAGTCCCCGTTCAACTGATAAGGATAGCTCAGGCCGAACCGGAACAGGATCGGCACGGGAAAGTTATCGGTGAGCTGCTCGCCGGGCAGCGCGCTGTTGTCGCCGTAGATGTCGTCCGTGTTGTCGTACTGGATCGCGAGATCCCGCCCCGCATAGCGCGATCCCGTGCCGGCGTTCGTCAAGCTGAAGCCCATCTGCAGGCCGTTTTCCCTGATGGCGTAGATCGTGCCGATGTCCAGTGTGATCGTGTTTTGATACGTGTGCCAGATGCGCTCGCTGACGTAGTTGATCTGCACGCCGGCGGCGAAGCGCCGCGTCACCTGCCTGCCGAAGCCGAGGCCGATCGCCGTGTTGCCGACCGAGTAGTACTCGCCCGTGCCGAGAGGGCTCTCGACCGTGCGGACGGCGATGTCCCCGGAATTCAGCGCGGTGACGCTCCCGAAGATCGTGCCCCAGCCGCGCACGGGCACGGCGACCGCCGCATAGTCGAACCTGATGTCCGCGAACCAGAGGCTGTGCGTGAACTGGAACTCCGTGTCCCACAGAAACCCGATCACGCCGGGATTGAAGTAGACGGACTCGATCCCCTCCGCCAGCGCGGCGCCGGCGTTGCCGAATCCCGCGTGCTGGGCGCTCGTCTCGATGCCCAGGAACTGGGCGATCGTGGTGCCCGCCTTGGTCTGGGCCAAGGCATCCCCGGTCGCGCCCGGCGCACCGACCAGGAGGATCAGGAAGATCAGCAGTTGCCTCGGCAAAGCCATCGTCGTCCTTTCGCACTACTTGATGATCGCGAATTTCCCGGTCTTTCTCCCCTCGGCCCCGCCGTCGACCTGGAAGATGTAGAGGCCCGGCGCGACATCGAGGCCCTCCTTCGTCCGCAGGTCCCAGGCGAGGTAGCCCTCGTGCGAGCCGTCGTGTCGCAGGGTCTGGACGCGCTCGCCCTTGACGTTGAAGATTCGAATCACGCAGCGGCTCGGCAGCCCGCGGAATTCCAGCCGCCGCTCCCCGCGGCCGGAGACGGCGAAGCGCTCCGGTTCGAAGCTCGCCGAACCCACGTAGGGATTGGGCACCACGTAGGGCATGAACTCCTCCCGCACCCGCGAGCCGTCAATCGTCTCGCCGACGCTCGTGAAGACGAAACTGTCGTCCTCCCCGTACGGGCGTGTCAGCCTCAGCTCGTAGCGATCCCCTTCCCGCGGCGGCGCCAGCGGCGGAGTCGCGTCCGGATCCAGCGCGATGGACCAGGTGCTCCGGATCGTGTCGGGCGACGCGGGCAGGTAGGTGACGATGTCGATCACGTCGTAGTGGTGGCTGAGCGTGCTGTCGCCGTCGACGTCGCGGAAGCGGAAGTCCAGCTGCCGGGGACCGCTCTCGCCGTTCGCGATGACCCGGAACCTGGCCGGCGTCGCGAAGAAGGGGAACACCGCCAGGCCCGTGTCCTGGACGGTGTCCGCGAAGATGATGCTGATGTCGTCGGGATAGCCCGGGCGCAGGCGGTTGCTCGGCAGCGTGGGAAGGTAGCTCACGAGCACGACGGCGTCGGTGGCGCTGCCCGCGGCGAAGCCGGAGCTGGAGTCGATGGCGACTTCCGCCTGGGTGAAGACGACCGGCAACAGGCCCTGGCCGACCGGGCCGGTCCCTTCCCCGTCCAGGTCCGTGCCGGTCTCGAAGAAGAGCTCGCCCGTCGTGCTGTCCCGCAGGGAGTAGCGGCTGGCCCGCAGGCTATCCGCGGACGGCGCCTGGAAGTCGATCTTGAACAGGTGCCCGTCGGGCACGAGGCCGGAGTTGACGACATCGACGAGCACGGTGCCGACGCCCCGGCCGCTGACCTGGACCGCCGCTTCCGCCTCGGCGGGGACGTAGCCCGCCGCGCGGGGATTGGGGCGGACGGCGACGACATTGGTCTCCAGATCCAGGCCGGCGCGCGGCGTCCGTCTCGCGGTGATGGTGTTCTCGGAGGGATAGAAGTCGAACTGCCCCCCGGGATCGGAGCCGTAGTCATAGGCCGTGACGGCGTAGTAGTACTCCTGGCCGTTGGTCACGCTGTAGTCGGTCCAGGTGTGCGTGATGCCGCTCTCGGTGCCCAGGTAGTAGGCGACGCCCTCCACGACCTGGGTGGAGAAGCCGCTCCGCCCGTCCACGAGGTCGAACTGCGCGATGGGCTTGCCGTTGCCCAGCGGGCCCGTCCCCGTGCCCGTGGTGATCACCTGGGGATCTCGGAAATTGACGTCGGTCGAGCGGTAGATGCGGTAGCCCTCGAAGTCGTACTCGCCGGTCACCGGGTCGGCGCTGAACTCGGCGACGTCGTCCCAGGACAGGCGCACGTAGCCGTCGCCTTCCTCGGCCGTCAGGGTCGGAAGCGCCGGCGGCACGGCGAAGCGGTAGTTGGCGTTGTAGATCTGCTGCACCGTCCGCACGGTCCGCCGCAGCTCGTCCAGGTCCGCGCCGAAGGCCAGCGCCAGGCTGAAGCGCTCGCGCTGTCCCGCCGCCAGGCGGAAGGGTCCGGAGGCAAAGAGGAAGCCGATGTTGTAGTTGGAGGCGAGGGGCGGGTCGAAGCGCACCTCCGGATCCGGGTCCGTGAACTTCTCGTAGAGGCGCTGGGGCCAGTTCGCCTCGTCCGTGAAGAAGACGATGGCGTCCACTTCCTGGTTCGGATTGCCCTGACCCGGGCGGATGCGGTTGATCTTGAACCCGGTCAGGCCGATCTGATCCGACTCGTTCAGGTCGGTGCGGTCGAAGTTCGGCTCGCCGGCCGTCGGCACGCCGTCCCCCTCGCCGACGTCGCCGGTCTCGAAGACGCCGTCCGCGCCGGTATCGTGCTGTTCCCGGGTCCAGTCCATGTCCTCGTCGCCTGTCCACCAGTACTCCTCGCGGTAGGCGGGGCGGTCGGCGAGAGGCCCGTAGGTGGTCTCGAAGCGGACCGGATCGTAGTTCGCCGCGACGTAGGCTTCGATCGCCGCCTGGCTCGTCAGCAGGATGCCCTCCCCGCCCTCGCGCAGCTCGTCCGTCACGCCGTCCTCGTCGTTGTCGACGCCGTCGGTGGAGTTGCCCGGCGTCTCCATGTAGGCGTAGCCCAGGTAGCCCGTGCGGCCGCAGGTGCTGGACAGATCGCAGCCGTGGCCGAAGCGGTCCCAGGTGTAGACGAGGTTGATGACATCCTCGTTGAAGGTCCGGTCGAAGAAGGCGTTGTCGTCGTCCGATTCGTAGATGCCGTCGCAGGAGAGCGCGGAGCCGCCCACGCCCGAATCCATGTAGAGCCCGAAGATGATGTTGTCATCGTAGTCGGTCGTGCTCTCGTTCGTGATGTCGTAGTGCCAGAAGATGACGTTGCGGGCCTGGGGATTGGCCCACTGGAAGCCGCGCACCTCGATCCGGAGGCCCAGGCCGCGCCGCGACGAATCGCGGCTGTCGGGGTAGTACTGCCACGCGTCGTAGAAGTCGTCGTCCATGACGGTGTAGCTTTCCTGGTCGGCAACGATCTGCTTGCCGAAGTAGCCGTTCCAGCTCTCCGGCCAGCCCGGATCGTCGGTCTCGTCGAGGCGATCGGGCCAGAAGCCGGGCCAGGTGCGGGGATCGCTGCTGACGGCGCAGGACTGGCCCTTGTTGATGTCGGGATCCGGCTCGAAGTACCCCGGGCGCGGCTCGAAGCGCATCACGCGGTTGTAGTAGGGACTGGTGCCCTGGCGCTCCCGGAAGCCGGTCTCCATGATGTAGGCGTCGTTGCCGCCGACAGTGGTGATCCTGGCCAGCACGAAGGGCGTGATGCCGTCGCTGTAGTTCATGCCGCTGCCCTTGGGGACCTCCACCGAGTGGAAGACGCTCAGGTCGACGTTGCCGGGATCGGGCGGGTAGTTGCCCACCATGCCGTAGTTCCAGAACTCGGTGCGCATGTTGTTCGCGTCGTGGAAGCCGCGTCGCTCGGCGTCGATGCGTCCGCGCTCAGCCGGCGGCACCGGCGTGTCGACGTCCGCGCCGGCCAGAGCCGCGGGCATGAGAAGCGCGAGCGTGAACAGAACTGTCAGGCGCGGCGTCCGGAACCCGTTCATGGCGCACCCCCCGACTCGAAGCGCACACCCAGCTCGATCCGTCGCGGCGGGAAATAGCGGAACGGATTCATGAGAGCATACTTGTCCCCCTCGGGATTGCGCGAGTAGTAAGGGCTCCCCGTGGTCGGGTAGACGTCGCCGTTGAAGAAGCGCGTGTCGAAGACGTTGAAGACGCGCAGGAACAGCAGCGAGCGCACGCCGCCGATGAACAGGCCGCGCTCGGCGCGGAAGTCCAGGCTCAGGCTGGCAGGCTTGCGACCGGAGTTGGCGTCCAGGCCGTAGCCGAAGCCGGACTCCAGGACGGGCGTGTAGGGCTGGCCGCTGGCGGCCCGCATCACGACGCTCGCGCTGTTCACCCCGGGCGTGCCCAGCGCGACGGTCACGTTCAGGGAGTGGCGCTGGTCCCAGTTGAAGGGAATCACGCGCGGGCGCGGATCCTCGCCGTTCTCCGCCCGCACCGCCGTCTCGCGCGGATCGCTGGCGTTGCCCAGGGCCCGCTGCCAGGTGTAGTCCAGGCCGACGCTCGCCGGGCCGATGCGGCGGTGGTCCAGGGAGACCGTGGCGCCGAAGACGTTGCCGAAGTCGACGTTGGTCAGCCGGGCGTACTCGGCGCCGTTGTAGGTCGAGACGAACTCGACGCCCAGCAGGTCGCGGATGTCCTTGTAGAACGCCGTGATCTCGAAGCCGAGGTCCTCGTTGAGCACCTGGCGGTAGCCCACCTCGTACTGGATCGTCTTCTCCGGCTCCACGTCCGGGTTGCCCATGACGCCGTAGCTGATCCCCTGGGCCTGCAGGTTTGCCAGCACGGAGTAGTCGGCGTTGCTGAACATGTCGCGGATGGCGGGGAACTGGCGGAAATGGCCGTAGGCGAAGTGGATGGCGGCCTTGTCCTCGATCGGGTAGGCGATGCCCAGGCGCGGGGAGAGCGCGGTCTTCACGGTGGTCCGCACGGGCGGCGGCGACGGCGCGCCGGCGATGGCGTTGGCGGGATTGGCCAGGTCGCCGGGCAGATACGCGCGGGCGTCGAAGTAGTCCAGCCGGAACCCGGCGCGCACGATGAGGTCGCTCCATTCGAGCTGATTCTGGCAGAAGCCCGCGCCGATGACCGGGTGGTAGGTGCGCAGTCCGGGGAAGTCCGGCGGCTCGTCGACGTGCCGGATCAGCACTTCCTCGTTGGAATCGGGGTCGATGACGAAGGAGAGGTAGCCGGGGGTGCCGAAGGTGACGCGCGCCATCTGCAGCTCGCCGCCGAACTTGATCTGGTCCTCCGGGGTCACCTGGCTGACGAAGGCAGCCTTGGCCATGAAGGTGTTGGTCTTCTGGCGGTAGCGCGTGAAGCTGACCCCTTCGATCACGGCGCCGTCCTCGTAGTTCACGTAGCCGGTCGCCGGACCCGCCTGGTCGTAGCCGGGGTCGTAGACATCCTCGTAGTAGTGATCCCGGTAATCGAAGTAGTTCTGACGAACGCTGAGATCGAAGTAACTCTTGCTCCCCAGGGTGTGAGTCCAGTCGGCGCCGTGCGAGACCGCCAGGGTCCGCTGCTTGGAGAGACCGTCGGGATTGAAGCGAAACGCGAAGTCCCCCCGCCGTCCCCGGCTGTAGTTCGCGATTGCCTGGTAGCTGATCTTGTCGCTGGCCAGACTGCGATTGCTGAGCTTGAAGAGGCCGCCCCATTCCCGGTTGTAGGCGAGCGGCACTTCCTCCCCGTCCCCGCTCTTGCTGTGCTGGCCGGTCTGATAGTCCAGCGTGTCCGTGGGGACGAAGCGCCGTTCGCCGATGACGTAATCGTCGAAGTAGGAGTAGTGACCGCTCACCAGGAACACCGTGTCGGGGACCGGCAGCGGCCCGCTGGCCGAGGCCTGGCCATAGCGGATCGCCGCGGGGCGGACCGAATCGGAGGTCCGGCGCAGGTCACCGCGACCCGGGAAGACGAAGCCGCCGGCGTAGGCCTCCGCGTTCCAGTCGAACTCCCGGCCGCCCTCCTTGAGGACGGCGTTGACAACCCCGCTCATCGCCTGGCCGTACTCCGCGTCGAACGTGCCGCTGATCACCTGCACTTCCTGGAGCAGGGAGCGGTCGACGTTGATGCTGGTGGAGTTGTCGAAGACGTTGTTCACGCTCACGCCGTCCACCTGATACTGGACCTCGCCCTCGCGCCCGCCGCGGAAGTGCCCCTCGACGACGCCCGCCTGCAGGTTGACCACGTCGTCGAGGTTCTGAACGGGAAGGGCCGCGATCTCCTCGCGGGACAGCGTCGCCTTGGAACTGGTCAGGTCCAGCTCCACGGGCGGGCGCGCCGCCGTCACGACCACCTCGGCCATGACCAGGTCTTCCGGCGCGAGCACGATGTCGAGCCGCGAGGTCTCGTCGGCGGAGACGGAGACCGCCCGCAGGCGCAGGTCCTGGTAACCCAGACGCTTCACCGTCACCTCGTGCAGCCCGGGCGGCACGTTGAGGATGGTGAAGCGGCCCTCGCTGTCCGAGTAGGCGCCAAGGGCGGTGCCGGCGACGATGACCGTGGCGGCGACGATGGGCTCGCCCTGGTCGTCGCGCACCTGTCCCGCGAGCTTGCCCGTCGTGCCCCCCCGCGCCGGAGCGACGAGGCTCCCGAGCAGGCAGGCAACGAGCAGGCCCGCAGCCAAGCTCGTGACTGGAGCCTCCTTGCGAATCACGATCGCCATTCCCCCTTCGCCTCGTGATCACGCTTGCGCGCGAGATATCCGGTCACCGCGGACCTCATCGGAGCAGCACCGTCTTGCCCGTCAGCGCGGCCCGCGTCTTGCCGGTGCCGGGATCCTCGACGGTGATCCGATACATGTAGACGCCGGCGCTCTGGCCCTTCAGATCCAGGAGCTCGCGATGGACGCCGAGTCCGCGCAGGCCCAGCCGCTTGCTCTGCACCAGACGCCCCAGCACGTCGAAGACCTCGAGGGTCACGTCGCCGTACTCGGGCATCTGGAAGCGGACGGACGGCTGCGGCGAGGGGTTCGGATAGCCGGGGAGCAGCAGGAAGCCCGACCCGCTGTCGGCCCAGTCGCCGCCCCCGTCGTCCACGCCGGTGCCCTTGGCGATCTCGGCCCAGGTGGCGCAGCAGTTGCCTTCGTACTGGCGGAACCACCAGGTGCGGGTGCCGTAGCTGAACGTGTAGGGCGTGAACGAGTCCCCGTCCAGCAGGTTGATCCCGAAGAAGACGATCCGGTCGCCCAGGCCGGGCGGGTAGCCCAGCGCCGTGAGATCGACGGACAGCTCGGCCGTGTAGCCGGTGTCAGGCGTCGTGCCGAGCGTGTCCACGCTGGTACCGGCCTTCAGGTCGACGGCCACCTCGGCGTCCCCGATGGAGACCATCCCCACCAGGTAATCCCGCGGCACGGCGGCGCCGTCCTCGCCGACCTGGAAGGAGAGCCGCCGGCCAAGCAGCTGGTGGTCAGGCCCGGTGGAGACGCGGTCGTTGAAGTTCACCATGAAGCCGTCCCAGCGATCGAAGACCGGGTGGTACTGGACGACGATGTCGTTGACGTCGAAGCCGAAGTACATCTTGTCGCCGTTGACGAAGATCTTGACGTTGGCGTCCCCGGGATCGACGACGAAGGCCTGGCTGCCGTTGACCTCGGGCTGGTACTGGCCGGCGCGGTAGGGGCCGACGCCGGGATAGGTCATGCGCAGCGCGTCGTCGCCGTAGCGGATGTCGAAGCTGTAGACGCCCGGATCGTCCCAGACGTCCTCGTCCAGCACGCCGTCGATGACCGGCTCCGCGTTCAGCACGGGCAGGACCAGCTCGGATTCCAGCAGCGGCGCCTCGTCGGCCACGGTCACGTCGGGCCGCGCGTAGATGCGCACCTCGTTGAACCAGTCGTCGTAGCCCCAGGGGCACTGCCACCAGACTCGGTTGTAGCTCAGCTGGAGAGCGTCGAGGGGCCACAGCCAATCGCAGTCGTAGACCGAGATGTTCCACTCGATGATGTCCCCCTCGGGCTGCGTGACGTCGTAGCCCATGACCGTCAGGTCGAAGCGCATCTCCACCGTGTAGCCCGTGTCGAGCACGCCATCGTCGTTGGAGAGGCCGTCGACGATGGTCACCGCGTCCCAGGCGGCGATCTGCTCGGGCGTGCGCGGCGTGCCGGGCGGCCATTCCGCCCAGCGTCCGATGAAGGCCGGTTCCTGGCCCGGCGGCGGCGTTTCCAACTGCAGGGGGTACCACCACGCGTAGAAGTACTCGGTCATCGGCTTGGGGAAGTTGGGATCGGCGTGGTCCTTGATCGACATCAGGAAGCCGTCGTGACGGTTGAAGTCGCGGGAGCCGCCGACCGAGGCGTCCGCCACTTCGGCGCCCAGGTAGAGCTGGTTGTCGTAGACGAGGAAGCGCAGCGTGGCCTCGGTGGGATCGCTGGGCGTGTCGCCGCCCTCCACCTTCCAGCCGCTGCCCGGGATCCCGGCGTTCTCCGCCCAGCGCAGCACGCGAACCTCGGCCAGGGCCCAGTCCGCCTCGTCGAGCACTCCGTCGAGCTGGATGGGGCCGGACGCCTGCTTCGCCCAGATCGCGTCCTCGCGGATCGTCACCTGACCCGCGGCTGGCAGGGCCAGAACCCCGAGCAGCGCTGCCAGCGTCAGCGCGCGGATCGATGTTCTCATCTCAGTCTCCCCTCGCTTCAGGGTCCGAGTCACGTGCTGTGCCCCCGGGCATCGATCCCGGAGATTCCTTCCGTCGGGAATAGTCCGTGGAATAGCCGGCCAGGCTGGCGCCGCAGGACTCCCGCACGACGAGCGTGGCGGGAAGCACCTCCTCCACGGCGCCCTCCGCCTCGCCCCCGGAAAGGATGGCGAGCAGCCGCCGCAGCGCGCGCTGGCCAAGCTGATTGGCCTCCACGCGCACCGTCGTCAGGGGGGGGTGGATGTAGCGCGCGATGGCGACGTCGTCGAAACCCACCACCGCGATGTCCTCGGGCACCTTGAGGCCGGCGCCGCCGAAGGCGCTGATGAGCGCGATCGCCATCATGTCGTTGCAGGCGAACACCGCCGTGGGCCGCCGCCGGCTCCCGAGGATCTCGGCGGCGGCGCGATAGCCGGACGGCTCCAGGAAATCGCCCTGGAACTCCCGCGAGGCCCCGAGATCGCGGTCCGCCGCCGCCAGCGCATGGCGATAGCCGCGCAGGCGTTCCTCGGCGTCGATGTTGCCGGCGGGACCCTTCAGGATGGCGATGTCCTCGTGGCCCAGCCGCAGCAGATGGTTCACGGCCTCGCGCGCGCCCAGGAAGTTGCCGATTCGCAGCGAGGCGGTGCCCTTGACGATCCGCCGGGGATTGATGAGCACGAGCGGCATGCGCCCCTGGATACGATCGACGGATTCCGCGAGCCCGTTGTCCGAGGCCATGAAGATGAGGCCGTCGATGCGGCCCTGCATGGACTTGGCCGCCGTCATCACCTCGTCGTGATCGGCGTGCGAGCTGGAGACGAGGATCTGGTACCGGGACTCGCGCGCGGCCTGATCGATGCCGCGGATCACCTCCGAGAAGAACTCCCCGTGCAGATCGGGCAGCAGGACGCCGATCACGTGCGTTTGGTTGGTGGTCAGGGAGCGCGCGGCCTCGTTGGGCCAGTAGTCCAGCTCGGCCGCCGCCGTCCAGACGCGCCTGGCGGTCTCCTCGCTGACCCTGGCCTTCTTGTTCAGGACCCGCGAAACGGTGGCGATGGAGACGCTTGCGGCCTCGGCGACGTCACGAATGGTGGCCACGGCAATCCTCGCTGCAGGACGGTCGGCTGCGACGTTATCAATCCTGCGAAGTTCCTTGTAAACGGTTACATAATCTGGTAAAAAAGTCAACACTTCAGTGCGGAGACACGCGCGGCTCGGCTCGCTGAGAGAGCCGGCGGCGGCGGTCAGGAAGCCGCCCCGCCGCGGCAGGGGGCGCATCTCCGCGCGGGAGGGTTGACAGTGGCCGCTCCGTAGTAGAGTCTTAAGATCTTTGAAGCTTTAAACTTAGGCCAGCAGGGAGATCGAGGCGAGGTCGATGGCAGAAGTGGAACAGAGGGACCTGCCGCGCTCGCAGGAGCTTCCCGCCGCGCGTATACTCTCGAACGGGCGCTATACGGCCTGCCTAACTGCAAGCGGGACGGGTTTTTCCCGCCTGGGCAGCGATGCCCTCACTGATCGGCACGGCGAGCGGTGGGACCAGCGCGGGGGCCTCCAGTTGCTGCTGCGTGACAGGGAGCGCCGGCGGATCTGGCCGGCGGGCATCGGCGAAGGCGGTCCTGAAAACGATTACATGGGGACCTGGACCGCGGGCAGCGCGCGTCTGAGCGGCCGCCAGGAGGATTGGGGCACGGA
The DNA here is from genome assembly GCA_016933175.1 of Candidatus Krumholzibacteriota bacterium. Lineage (GTDB taxonomy): Bacteria > Krumholzibacteriota > Krumholzibacteriia > JACNKJ01 > JACNKJ01 > JAFGBK01. The sequence continues at coordinate 23,731 of JAFGBK010000116.1, forward strand.
GCTGGAGGTCTGCGTCCACCCGGAGCTCGACTGCGAGCTGCGCCGGATCCGGATCACGAACCACGGCGACCGGCCCCGGCGCCTGGAGGTGACCGCCTACCTGGAGCCCGTCGTCCTCCCGGCGGAGGCCCACGAGGCCCACCCGGCCTTCTCCAAGCTCTTCCTGCAGACCGAGTGGAACGAGGCGGCCAGGGCCCTGGTGGTCCGGCGGCGGCGCCGCGATCCCGAGGATGATCCGCCGCCCCTGGTCCTGGCCATGCCGGGCCCAGCACCGGTGGTCTGCGAGAGCGACCGCAGCCGGCTGCTGCCTCGCGCCGCGAGCGTGGAGGAGGCGCGCGTCGCCCCCGCCCTAGCCGTGCTCACGGGTCGGACCGGAAGCGTGCTCGACCCCGCCCTGTGCCTCCGCCGCGAGCTGGCGCTCGCGGGCGGGGAAGGCGCGGAGGTTCTCGTCGTCCTCGGCGCCGCTCGCGACGAGGGAGCCTTGCGCGCGCTGCTCGAGCAGGCCGCCGCCCCGGGCGGCTTCGATAGCATGCTCGAGGGGGCGAGAACCTCCCAGCTCCACATCCTGGCGGAGCTGGGATTGAGCGGCGAGGAGGCCGCCTATCTCGAGCTGCTCGCGGCCGGCCTGCTGCTGAACCACCCCGCCCTCTGGCTGCCTCCCGCCGCCGCCGTAAGGCCGGCGACACGGAGCGAGCTCCAGGCGCACCTGGGGCTCGGCCCCGACCGCCTGTTCGTGCTGGCGGATGAGCGCCGGCTGGCCGCCCGGGACCTCGCTCTCCTCCGCCAGGGGCAGCTCTACTGGCAGGCGCTCGCCTTACCGCTGGATCTCGTCATCGTCGAGGACGGCGTCGGCGAAGCGGAGGAGCGCCGCGGGAGCGACGGCTTCCGGCGCCTGAAGCGCGATCGGTGTTCCGAGGCGGATCTGCTGGCCCTGGCGGCCGCCGCGCGCTTCTCGCCCGCGGATCGGCTGCCCCCGCTGATTCCTGTCCGGCACCGGCGCCCGGCCTGGCAGCCGCCCGCGCCCGCCGCGGCGGGAGCGGCCGAGGAGCAGGCGGGCCCGCGCTTCTTCAACGGATACGGCGGATTCAGCGACGACGGGCGGGAATACGTCATCCGCCTCGCTCACCGCGACGGCCGCCTGCGCCTGCCACCGCGGCCGTGGATCAACGTGATCGCCAACGAGACCTTCGGCTTCCTGGTCAGCGAGACGGGGGCCGGTGCGACCTGGCGGGGCAACAGCCGCGAGCACCGCCTCACCCCCTGGTTCAACGATCCGATCCTCGATCCCCACGGCGAGGCCTTCTACCTGCGGGACGAGGACACCGGCGGCTTCTGGTCCCCGCTGCCGGGCCCCGCCCCCGCCCCCGCGGACTACGAGATGCGCCACGGCCTCGGCTACAGCCGCTGCCGCGTGGTCCACGAGGACCTGGCGCAGGAGACGTTGCTGTTCGCGGCGAAGGCCGATCCGGTGCGCATCGCTCACATCAGGATTCACAACCGGGGCCGGCGCCGCCGACGCCTGACCCTCTGGGCCCACTATCAGCTCTGCCTCGGCAGCCGGATCGGCGAGGGCAGGCGACACGTCGTCATCGCGGCGGGGGACGTCCCGGGCGATCTGCGCGCCACGCGCCGGGGAGTCGAGTCCCCGATCGCCTTCGCCGCCGCGCGCACGGAGGACGCCGGGAGTCACGCGACGGGATCCGGGGACCGCGCCGCCTTCCTCGGGAACGCGATGGACGTCTCGGCGCCCGCCGCCCTCGAGACCGGCCGCCTGGCGGAGCGCGCGGGTGCCGACCTCGACGCCTGCTTCACCCAGCGGCTGGCCATCGCGCTGGAGCCCGGCGCCGCCGCGGAGGCCTGCTTTCTCCTGGGCGAGGCGGACAGCGAGGCCGGCGTCGCCGACATCTGCCGCCGCCATGGCAATCCCGACGCCTGGCGCGGCGCCTTCGACGCGGTGCGCGACGCCTGGGTCGGCCTCTGCGATCGCCTGCAGGTGAGCACGCCGGCGCCGGAGCTCGACATCATGGTCAACGCCTGGCTGCCCTACCAGACCCTCGGCTGCCGCATCCTGGGCCGCAGCGCGCTCTATCAATCGGGCGGCGCCTTCGGCTTTCGCGATCAGCTCCAGGACGCGGGGGCGATGCTCCTGCACGACCCGCGGCTGAGCCGGCGCCAGATCCTGCTCCACGCCGCCCACCAGTTCGCGGCCGGCGACGTCATGCACTGGTGGCACCCCCGGACCGACGTGGGCCTGCGCACGCGCTTCGCCGACGACCTGCTCTGGCTGCCCCTCGCGACCGCCGAGTACGTGGCCGCCACGGGCGACGACGCGCTGCTCGCGGAGTCCGTGGACTTCCTGCGCGCGCGACCCCTGGCGCCGGGCGAGGACGAGGCCCTGCTCCCGATCGCCCGCGCCGGGCGGCCCGCCAGCCTCTACGCGCACTGCTGCCGCGCCATCGACCGCTCCCTGGTGACCGGCGCCCGGGGGCTGCCGCTCTTCGGTGGCGGCGACTGGAACGACGGCATGAACCGGGTCGGTCGCGAAGGGCGCGGGGAGAGCGTCTGGATGGGCTTCTTCCTGGTCGCGGTGATCGACGCCTTCCTGCCCAGCGTCGCGGCGCAGGGCGACGAGGAGCGGCGACGACGCTACCAGCGGCACCGCGACGCGCTGGTCGCGGCACTGGAGGAGGCGGGCTGGGACGGCGACTGGTACCGGCGCGGCTACTATGACGACGGCACGCCGCTCGGCTCGCGCGAGAGCGATGAGTGCCGGATCGACGTCCTCGCTCAGGCCTGGTCCGTGATTTCCGGCGCCGCCGCACCCGAGCGCGCCGCGCGCGCCGTGGCCGCCGCCGAGGAGCATCTGATATCCGAGCGCGAAGGGCTGATCCGTCTCCTGACGCCTCCCTTCGACACCGGCGCGCAGGACCCCGGCTACATCAAGGGCTACGTCCCCGGCGTAAGGGAGAACGGCGGCCAGTACACCCATGCCGCCCTCTGGCTGGTGCGCGCCCTCGCCGGCCTGGGCCGGCGGGATCGCGTCGCGCGCCTGCTGGCGCTCATCAACCCCATCAACCACGGCGCCACGCCCGAGGCGGCGGATCGCTACCAGGTGGAGCCCTATGTCGTGGCCGCCGACATCTACGGCGTCCCGCCCCATGTGGGGCGCGGCGGCTGGACCTGGTACACGGGCGCCGCGGGCTGGCTGCTGCGCGTCGCCGTGGAGTCCCTGCTGGGCCTGCAGGTCGCCGGCGGCCGGACGCTGTGCCTGACGCCCTGCGTTCCGGACGAGTGGCCGGCGTTCGAGATCCGCTATCGCCCCGCGGCGGATGCCGGGGGCACGCTCTACCGCATCCAGGTCGCCAATCCCCACCGCTGCGCCGAAGCGGTCGTCGCTTGCCTCGTGGATGGCCAGCCCTTGGCCACCGCGCCCGGGCAGTGCCGTGTTCCCCTGGTCCGGGACCGTCGCGAGCATGTCGTGACGATCACGCTGGGCCCCCGCCCGGAAGGAGCGCGGTGAAGAGCGGCCGCGGCGACGCCCCCTCCTTTCCCCCGGGTTTCCTCTGGGGCGCCGCGACCTCCGCCTATCAGGTCGAGGGCTCGCCACTCGCCGACGGCGGGGGGGAAAGCAACTGGCGCCGCTTCGCCCGGGTGTCGGGCCGCGTCCGCGACGCGGCGGCGGTCGACCGCGCCTGCGACCACTACCGCCGCTGGCCGGAGGATGTGCGGCTCATGCAGGCGCTGGGCCTGAACGCCTACCGCTTCAGCGTCGCCTGGGCGCGCGTGCTGCCGGCGGGCACCGGCGCGGTCAACGCGGCGGGCCTCGACTTCTACGAGCGCCTCGTGGACGCGCTCCTCGCCGCGGGCATCGCGCCCTGCCTCACCCTCTACCACTGGGATCACCCCGCCGCTCTGGACGAGCGCGGCGGCTGGCTCAATCCCGACAGCGCGGAGTGGTTCGCCCGGTACGCCGAGGTCGTGTACGCGGCGCTCGGCGATCGCGTCGCGCTCTGGGCGACCCTCAACGAGCCCTGGGTCGTGATGGACGCCGGCTACCTGCACGGCACCCATGCCCCGGGACATCGGGACCGCGCCGAGGCGCCGCGGGCCGCCCACAATCTCCTGCGAGCGCACGGCGCGGGCATCACCGCCCTCCGCGCCGCCGGCGCCAGGAACCTCGGCATCGTCCTCAATCTCGAGCCCAAGCACCCGGCTTCCGGGTCCCCCGCGGACCGGGCCGCGGCGGCGCGGGCCGATGCCTACATGAACGGCTTCTTCCTCGACGCGCTCCTGACGGGCGACTATCCCGAGGAGCTGCCCGCGCTGTTCGGCCGCGACTGGCCAGACTTCCCCGCCGCGGACCTCCGGCGCATCCGGCAGCCCCTCGACTGGATCGGCGTGAACTACTACACGCGCGCCGTCGTGCGCCACGACCCCGGCGCCGGCCATCTCGCCGCGGCGACGGTCCCCCAGCGCGATGCGCTGTGCACGGAAACGGGCTGGGAGGTCTATCCGCCGGGACTCGGCGCGGTCCTCGACCGCGTCTGGCGGGCGGCGCGGCCTGTGCCCGTCTACATCACCGAGAACGGCGCCGCCTTCGCCGATCCGCCGCCGGCCGCCGACGGACGCCTCGCTGACCCGCTGCGCGTCGACTACCTGCGGGCCCACCTGCGCGAGGTGCGGGCGGCGCTGGCGCGGGGCGTCGACCTGCGCGGCTACTTCGTCTGGTCGCTGCTGGACAACCTCGAGTGGGCCGAGGGCCTCGGCAAGCGCTTCGGCATCGTGCACGTGGACCACGAGAGCCAGCGGCGCACGATCAAGGCCAGCGGCCGCTTCTACGCGGAGCGGATCCGCGCCGGCGGCGACCCCTAGCGGCGGAGCAGGACCCGCGCTGGCAGCTCGCGCAGGACGAACTCGCCATGCGGCAGGCGCTCCAGAATCCGATCCCCCACCGTCGCCGCGCGATACTCCGCCACCGCGGGCGGCGCGAGCACGATCCCGCCCCGGGGCATGGCGCAGGCGCCCGCCACCTCGATCAGCAGACCCGCGGGGGTTTCGCCGAGCGTGAAGCTGAGCGCGCCGCCGCGCACAGGCAGGGGACCGGCGCCGACCGGACCTTCCGCCAGCCAGGCCGCGCGCACCCCGGCCGCGAGGACCAGGGCGTCCCGCTCCTCGTCGTGGTAGAGCAGCATCTCGAGCACGCTGCGCAGGAAGTCGGAGCCGACCCAGGTGTGCGGCATGTCGCCGAGGAAGCGCGCCTGCCGTGGCTCGCGGCCGACCACCTCCGCCCAGTGCCGCCAGCCCGCCGGACGCTGGTCGCCCAGGTAGAAGTCCAGCAGCTCGTGGGCCTCCGCGCGCCAGCCCAGGCGCACGCAGGCGCCCACGCTGCGGATCTCGTAGGGCGTGTAGACCTCCCAGTCGCCGCGGCCGTCGCGGCGATCCCGGAAGAAGTCGAGGAAGCGCTCGAAGCTGCGCCGAACAGCCGCGGCCGGCAGCGCCTCGCCGGCCTGCACGGGCGACAGCGCGATGGTCGTGGACGTGGGGTCGAAGTCCGCCAGGTCGGCGCAACCCGGCATGTAGTCGATGCCGTGGCGCTCCTGGACCGCCAGCACCGAGGCCCGCAGGTCCGCGGCGAAGGCCGCGGCGACCGCTCGCCACCGACTCGCCGCCGCCTCCTCCCCCAGCGCCGCGGCGAGCCAGGCGGCGTCACGGAAGCCGCGCAGTGCCCAGAGGTCGTCCCAGTAGGAGTGCATGGGCTTGGCCGCGTAGCCTTCGTGGCTGATCGACGGCGGCAACAGGCCGTAGAACTCGCGCCGCATGGGCTCTCGCCACCGGCCGGCCAGGCGCTCGTGGCGCAGCGCGTCCAGGTAGCCGGCGGCGGCCAGCACGCGCGGCCAGTGGCGCCGCGCGAACTCGCGGTCCCCGCTGAAGCGCACGCACTCCGCCACCAGGAAGATGAACTCGCCGCTGCTGTCGTGTTCGGGCACCGGATCCGCACCGCGCTGATCGACCACGCAGGGTATCTTGCCGTTCTCGTACTGATAGGGGGCGTACCACTCGCAGAAGTCCTTGGCCGGCCCCGGCATCCCGGCCCGCAGCAGCGCGGAGGCGGTCAGGGCGCCGTCGCGGATCCAGGAGCGGGCGTAGGCCCGCGCTCCCGGCTGGATGGCCGGGCCGGCACGGTTGACCAGCACGTAGCCGAGCTGGGCGCGGAAGGTCTCGACCAGGCGCGAGGCCGAGGGGGGAAGCCGCAGATCGAGCCCGTGCAGGCGAGAGGCCCAGCTCTCCCGGGCCTCGCCGAGGGCCGCATGCGCCCAGGGCACCGGATCTGTCCCCGCGGGCGGCAAGGGCATCCCCGCGTGCAGCGGCAGGGCGAGCACGAACTCGACCGCCGCCCCCGGCTCCAGCGCGCAGGGATAGGCGAGGGCGCCGGCGGCCGCGGCCTTGGGATCCGTTACGGCGCGGCGGCTGGGGATCCGCCCTTGCCGCAGGTAGTCGTCCACGATCGCGCCCTGATCGAAGGCGAGGACTCCCGCCGCGGCCGGCGGCGACAGGAGGCGCACGACCGCCTCCCCGTCGGCCGTTACCTCGTCCTCCCCGATGGCCAGCACGCCCACGGGGCCGTAGCCGCCCGGGCGGCCGAGGAACTGCGTCGGCGGGTTGACCTGGAAGGGGCGCAGGGCGACAAAGAGCGTGGGGCGGCGGTGCTGCCGGCTTCGGTTCTCCAGGCGATAGAGGAGAACGATGCCCGAGCCACCGGCCTCGCCCACCGGAAAGGCGGTGATCGTCAGCCGCAGTCCAGCTTCGCTGGCGGTCCAGGTCACGCTGGGAATGGGCAGTCCGCCCGCGGCGAGGGACTGCGCGAGCGCGACGTCCGCCCAGGTGAGCAGCCGCTCACCCGTCCAGAGGAACGGCTCCAGGGAGGGCGATCGCGTCGCCGTCTCCACCATGCCCTCCTCGCCCACCAGGGACTCGCGGGAATCGGCGTCGGCGCCGACGACGGTCCAGTAGGACTGCTCGCCGCGCATGCCCCGCGGGTAGCTGCCCCGCGGGGCCTCCGTCGCCAGCACCTTGTAGAACTCGTTCCACGTGCCCGCCCAGGACAGGGGATGCACGAGAATCCCGCGCAGGACGGGCGGCGCGCCGGCGGCCGCCGGCCGCAGCCGCAGGTAGCGGGCCTCGGACTCCGGCAGGAAGAGCCGGTCGCGTCCGCCGTTGCCCTCCGCCACGGCGACGAGGGGCGTCCAGTCCTGCCCCTCGAGACGGGCGTCAACGCGGTACGCGGCCGCGCCGCGGCCGGGCTGCCAGTCCAGGGTGATCCCGCTGAACTCGCGGTCCCGGCCCAGGTCCAGCTCGAGCCACGGCGCGGCGTCGCCGGCGAGAGGGGACCAGGCGGTGGCCGCGTCGGCGTCGAGCACCCGCTCCGGGTGCGATCCGGAAGAGGCCCGCGCCCGCGGCGCGGGCGCCGGCGCCGACTGTGGCGGCAGGGCGCGAAGCGCCAGGTCGTCGATCCAGACGCGACCCGCGCCGCCCTGGCCGGCCGTGACCGCGAACTCGATGGCCGCCGCGCGGCGCAGCTCCCCCCCGCCGCGCGGGCCCCAGGCGAAGTCGAGCTGCCGCTTCTTGATGCGGATCGTCTGCCAGTCCGCCGTGAACGCGAAGTCCCGCTTCACGTGCCACCAGACGTTCTCCCCGCTCGCGTCCACCAGCTTGAACTCGAGGTGGTTGGGCCGCGCGTCGCCGCGGATGCGGAAGCTGAAGACGTAGTCCGCGGGCAGCGGCAGGTCCAGCTCGCGCCGCGCGATGGCGTAGCCGCCGCCGGGGATGCTGAAGTCCAGGCGCAGGGCGCCCTGGTCTCCCGCGAGGGAGAGCGTCACGCCGTCGGCGGGATGCGCGGTCCAGCGTTCCGGCCGCGCGAAGTCGTCCACGACGACCGCCGGCGCCGCCGGCGCCGCCGCGTGGGCGGCATCGACGAGAAGGAGGACGGAGAGGATGCCCAGCGCCGCGCGCGCCATCGTCACCCCTTGAGGCTCCCCGCGGTGATCCCGCGGACATAGGTCCTCTGGAAGAGCAGGAAGGCCAGCAGGGCGGGCAGGGTCGTGATCACCGAACCGGCCATCATCAGCTCCGTGTCCTGCACGTGCTCGCCCACCAGGTTCGCGAGGGCCACGGGCAGCGTGTAGCGGGCGCTGTCGCTGAGTACGATCAGCGGCCACATGAAGTCGTTCCAGGCGCTGAGGAAGGTGAAGGCCGCCAGGGTGACCAGGATGGGCCGGATCACCGGCAGCGCCACCGTCGCGAAGACGCGCAGCTCGCCGGCGCCGTCGACGCGAGCGGCGTCCAGCAGCTCGTCGGGCAGGCCCAGGGTGTACTGGCGCACCAGGAAGATGCCATAGACGCTGGCCGCGTAGGGCACCAGGACGCCGGCGTAGGTGTTGATCAGGCCCATCTCGCGCAGCAGCAGGAAGAGCGGCAGCATGCCCACCTGGGCGGGAATCACCAGGGCGGCGCTCAGGCCGCGGAAGAGCCGATCGCGGCCGGGCAGGGGCAGCTTGGCGAAGCCGTAGCCCGCCATGGAGTTGACCAGCACCGAGATCACCGTGGCGAGCACCGTGATCGCCACGCTGTTCAGGAAGCTTCGCGCCAGATCCAGGCGCGTGAAGAGATCCCGGTAGTGGACCAGCGTGGGGCTGCTGGGCCAGAGGCGCGGCGGGTAGCTGTTGGCCTCGCCGACCGGCATGAAGGAGGCCGCGATCATCCAGAGCAGCGGGGCCAGGGTGACCAGCGCGCCGAGGAACATCAGGAGGTGCAGGACCGGCGCGCCGACACCCTTGCGCCTCATCGCCGGCCTCCCTGCAGGCGAAGCTGGATCAGGGTGGCGGCGAGCGTGATCAGCAGGAGCAGCACGGCGATCGCCGCGGCCGTGCCGAGCCGCCACCAGCGGAAGCCCTCCTCGTACATGAAGAGGACCAGGCTGCGCGTGGCCCCGAGGGGCCCGCCCTGGGTCATGACATAGGGTTCCGCGAAGAGCTGGAAGTAGCCGATCATCGTCGTCACCGCGACGAACAGGAAGACCGGCGCCAGGCCAGGCAGGGTGATCGCGTGGAAGCGCTGCCAGGCGCTCGCGCCGTCGACGGCGGCGGCCTCGTAGCGCTCCTCGGGAATGCTCTGCAGGCCCGCCACGAAGATCAGCATGTTGTAGCCGAAGCCCTTCCAGACCGCGAGCAGGATGATGGCGGGCATCGCCCAGCGGGGATCGCCCAGCCAGTCGATCGGACCGAGCCCGACCAGGCCCAGCCAGTAGTTCAGCAGGCCGTAGTGCGGGTGATACAGGTACCGCCAGACGATGGCCACCGCCACCAGGGTCGTCACCACCGGCGCGAAGTAGATCGTGCGGAACAGCCCTCGCAGGCGCAGGCGCGGCGCGCTCAGCATGAGCGCCGCGCCCAGGGAGACGGCCACCGCCAGCGGGCCGCCGACCAGCACGAAGTAGAGCGTGTTGCGCAGCGCCTGCCAGAACTCCTCCCCGCCGAGCAGCTCCTGGTAGTTGCGCAGGCCGACGAAGCGGGCCGTCTGCGGCGCGCCGATGGCGTAGATGTCGAAATCGGTGACGCTGAGCAGCAGGCCGGCCAGGATGGGCAGCAGGAAGAAGACCGCGATCAGGCAGAGCGCGGGACCCAGGAAAATCCAGGCGGCGCGCTCCTGGCGCCGGTGCAGCGTGCCGTTCATGGCGCCTCCTCCTCGCCGCCCGGAACGAGGCCGCGCGCCAGCAGCCAGCGCCGCTTCTCGAGGATGCGGTCCACGTCGGCATCCAGGGCGGCCAGCGCCGCGTCCGCCGTCAGCGCGCCGCGCACCGCCGCCTCGGCCCGCAGCTGGAGGCGGGAGGCGATCTGCTCCCACTCGGGGATCTTCGGCGTGGAGACCACGCGCTCCAGCTGGATCCGGAACGAGCGCAGCGTGCTGTCGGCCGCGAACTCCGGCGCGGCCCAGGCGTCGCGACGCGCCGGCAGGTCCCCGGTCAGCCGGTAGAAGCGCCGCTGGACCTCGGGGCGTAACAGGTAGGCGATGAACTGCCAGGCCGCCGCCCGCCGGGGCGACTCGCGGAACACCACCAGGCTCGAGCCGCCAGCCAGGGACAGCCCCGACGCCGGCCCCGCCGGTCCCGGCAGGGGCGCGGTGGCCCAGGCGTCCTGAAGCTCCGCCGGCAGGCGGCGGCGGAACTCGCCGAGGTTCCAGGGACCGGTGATGATCATCGCGAAGGTGCCGCGCGCGAACTCCTGGTAGATGTTCGCGATCTCCTGGCTCCCGGCGAGAGGGGCCAGCTCGTCCCGGAACAACCCCAGATAGAAGTCGAAGCCCTGCCGGAAGGCGGCGCCGGAGAAATCGCCCCGCGAGTCCTGCTCGCGGAGCAGCGGGGAGCCGGCCTGGAGCCCGAGCACGGCCGGGACCACCCACTCGTTCAACGGCAACAGGATGCCGTAGCGCGCCGCGCCGCTGGCGGTGATCGCCGCGAGCGCCCGCCGCCACGCTGCCCAGTCTCCGGGCATCTCCGCGTAACCCGCCCGCGCGAGCAGGTCCCGGCGGTAGAAGAGCAGTCGCGTGTCGACGTACCAGGGCAGCCCATAGGCCCGGCCGGCGATGAGGTTCGTGTCCCAGATGCCCGGGAAGGTGGCATCGGGCGAGAACGCCTCCGCGCCCGCCGGCACCGGCGCCAGGGCGCCGAGGGCGTGAAACTCGGCGATCCAGGTGTTACCCAGCTGGGCCAGATCGGGAGTGGCGTGCCCGACATGCGCCGTGAGGAGCTTCTCGTGGGCGGCGGACCAGGGGATCTGCTGGACGTGGACGCGGATCCCGGGATGCTCGCGCTCGAAGTCGGGCACGAGCTCGCTGACCACCTCGCCCTCGCGGCCCATCGCCCAGAAGCTGAGGACCACCTCGTCGCGGCGTTCTCCGCAGCCCGGAAGCCCGGCGGCCAGCAGGCAGAGCAGCGCGACGGCGGCCCAGCGAGGCATCAGGGACCGCCCGCGTTCCGGTCGAGCCAGCCGCCGGTGAAGCCCGCCGCCCGCAGGCAGCGCCGCAGGCGGGCGTTGCCGCGCATCCGCTCCCAGATCAGGCCGCTGCGGTGGTTCTCGACCATCGCCAGGATGGGGCCCTGATCGATGCCGAGGTAGTCGGTGTCGTACCAGCCACGCTCCGCGACTACCTTGCCGTGCTGAACGGGCACGTCGATCCGGAAGCTCGGATTGAGCGCGTCGAGGAAGCCGTACTCGCCGAACAGGTGCGCGCCATGATCCTCGCGCAGGGCCAGCAGCGTCGGCAGCACGATCTCGGGAGCGAAGACGATGGATCCGCCCGCCGCGGCGGGGCAGACGGTGCCGTCGTCGTTCACCGCCGTGAAGGAGGCGCCCCGGGCCCAGTAGGTCGCGAAGCGCCGGCGGCGCCCGTCGATGACCAGCTCGGCGTTGACCGGACCGTCGCAGGCGGTCAGGCCCCAGAGCCGGGGACCGTAGCCCCGCCAGCCGCCGGGATTCGCCAGGGCGTAGTCGTACTGGGCCAGCGTGGCGCGGCGCGAGTTCTCGAAGTAGTCGATGCCGTGGGGAGCCAGCCCGGCGTCGACGATGCCCCGGAAGTCGATCCACACCGCCGCGTACTGGTGGCCGAAGAGCGGCGCGAAGCCGAGCTGCTCGCGGCCCATGAACGTGCCCCAGCGATAGCCGGCCAGCCAGGCCTGCCAGGCCTCCGGGGCGACGGGATGCGTGGGCGAGCCCAGGGCGAGCAGGTAGACGGGCATCGCCTCGTTGTAGCCGCGCCAGTCATAGGGCAGGAAGCCGGCCTCCGGCGTCCAGCCGTGGCCGATGGTCGGCGGGCGCACGGAGGCCCACGCCCAGTTCGCGCGGAAGTAGAGCGAGTCGGCCAGGGCGCGGATCTCGCGCTCCGCGGCGTCGTCGCCGTCGAAGTAGGACTGGCAGAACAGCGCGCCCATGATGAGCAGTGCCGTGTCGACCGTAGACAGCTCCACGCGGCCGAAGCGCGCGCCGCTCGCCGGATCCAGGAAATGGTAGAAGAAGCCGCGGTGGCCCGCCTGGCCCGCGGGCGCCGCGCCCTGGGGCGCCTGCCAGAGGAAGCGCAGGGTCGCGAGGACGCGGCCGGCGGCCGCGGCACGCGTGACGAAGCCGCGTTCCGCCCCGATGGGATAGGCGGTGAGGGCGAAGCCCGTGGCCGCCACGCTGGCGAAGGATGGCGTCGGGTAGCGGTCCGGCGCCAGGCCCGTGCCCGCATCGCACTGTTCCCAGAAGAAGCGGAAGGTCCGCGCCTGCAGCGTGTCGAGGAAGGCGGTCTCGCCGGTGCTCGGCTCCGGGGCCCCACCCGCGGAGCCGCTGCTGCGGCAGGCGCCCGCCGCCACCATCACGAGAAGGCCCAGGGCGACCCGGCGGGCGCTGGAGCTTGCCCGGCGCCGACCGGGGACGGCGGATCTTCGCTGTGGCATGTAACCGTTTTCCATGCTAATCTGGCCTCATCCTCGACGATCCCCGGCGACGGCTCGGGAAGATGGTAGGCTTCCAGGATCGCCCATGACTCCACGCAGTTCAACTGGATAATCCGATCGCGAGGAGACGCTGCCACCGAGCCGGATGATCGACACGCAGCGAAGGACGGATGCGGACCCTCACGCGCAACCAGTGGCTGCTGCTCCGGGTGGCGTTCTACCTGGCGGTCGTCGCCGGCCTGTACGGCCTGCGCGGCGGCGTGGACTGGCGGCGCGTCGGCGATCTCCTGCACACGGGCGAGCCCGGTCGCGAGCTGCGCCTGGCGGGCCGCGAGCTGGCGCCCCAGCTCGTCGATACGCTACTCGTCCTCTACGCCAGGGATTACCCCGCGGTCGGCATCACCCTGCTGCCGGGGGGCGCCGACCTCGCGCTGGAGCACCTGCTCAACGGCCGCTGCGACCTCGCCCTGCAGACGACACCCCCCTCGGCCCGCACGCAAGCGCTGGCCAGCGCGGCGCTCGGCGATACCCTGAGCTGGCATCCCATCGCTCTCGCCGCCCTGGAACTCTGGAGTGCGGCGCCGGCGGCGGCGCGCGTGGACCTGGTCGGCCTTCGCGCGCTGCTCGCCGGCAGCGACTCGCTCGGCGCCGGTCTCCTCATCGCCGAGGACCCGGCCCTCGGCGTCTGGGATGCCTTCGCCCGCGCGCTCGACCTGGATCCGGAGGCCGCCGCCTCGCCGGGGGTGCTCTTCGTGGCGGACGCCGCCGCCGTGCTGGCGAGCCTGCCCGCCAGACCGGAGGCTCTCGGCCTGCTGGGCGGGTTCGCGATCCCGCCCGACGCGGCGGCGGGGACCGCGCGGCCGCTCGCCGTCGGCATCACCGCCACGGATGCGGCGCCGCTTCCCGATCCCGCCGCGGTAGCCGGCGGGGACTACCCCCTCTGGTATTTCCTGTACATTTGCCATCGCGAGAATGCTACAGTGGAAGCGGCCAAGCTCGTGACCCACCTCACGAGCGCGCGCGGACAGCGCCGCATCGAGCGGATCGGCTTCCTGCCGGCGCGACGGATCCTGCGGGAAGTCCACCTGCGGCGCGAACCCCCGAACCGGTAGGGCGAGGAGAGTGCATGGGAGCCGCACCGTCGCCGACTTCGAGTAACCGGTTACATGCCCTCTGTCTGGGGCTCGCCCTTCTCCTCGTGGCCGCCGGCGCCGCCGCCGAGAAGCACACCTACACCCTGGACGAGGATCCCATCCGCCTCGGCTTCAAGGCCCTGGAGGCCGGGCGGCTGGGCGAGGCCCGCGCAGAGTTCCAGCGGGCCGTCGACGCGGACCACCAGATCCACCGCGCGTGGTTCGGGCTCGCCGAGGTCGCCGTGCGCGAGGGACGCTACGCCGACGCCGAGCCACTCTACCGGGACGCGGTGGACGCCCAGCAGGGAGTGCGCGGGGGCTATCCCGAGGCCAGCGCGGGACTGGGGCTGCTCCTGCTCCGTCTGGGCCGTGACCTGGAGGCCGACATGGAGCTCGACCGCGCGCTGGCGGGCGACGACCGGCTCTGGACGGCCCATTACGGCAAGGCGAGGGTCCTGCTGCTCCAGGGCCAGCGGGAGCTGGCGCGGCGGCACCTGGAGCGCGGCGAGGGGCGCCACGGCGCCGCCGACGGCGAGGACCTCTATCACCACGGCATGGCGCTCTACTACCTGAGTGGTGGGGATCTGGACGGCGCCGAGCGCGAGGCCCTGCTCGCCCTGCACGTCAATCCGATCGATCCGGCGTACGGAGACCTCGTCGGCCGCATCTACGAGGAGCGGAATGAGCCCGCCCTGGCGATCACCGCCTACGAGAAGGCCCTGCTGGCCCCCGGCCGCGTTCCTTCGCCGCCGGGACTGCACACCCTGGGCCGGCTCTACCAGAAGGTCGGCCGCTACGACGAGGCCAGGGACCACTACCTGCGGGCCGTCGCCGCGGATTCCACCTACGCGCCGGCCCTGAAGGACCTCGCCGGGCTGCTGCGCTTGGCCGGCCGGCACGAGCAGGCCGCGCGGGTCCTGCTGCGCTACGTGACCCTGGCGCCGCGGGATCTCGCCGTCCTGCTGGATCTGGCGGATTCCTGCTACGAGATCGGCAGGTACGCGCAGGGCCTGGAGGTGGCCCGGGCCGCCCGCGCCCTGGCGCCGGACCGGACCGAGACGGGCTTCGCCCTCGCCCGCTGCGGGATCCACACCCACGAGGCGGAGGCCCGCGACGAGGCGGCGGCGCTGATGACGGTGCTGCCCGACAGCCTGGCCTGGCGGCCGCGGGACTTCGTGGCGCTGGCCGCCTGGTTCCGGGAGCAGGGCCGGTACGCCGACGCCGAGACGCAGATCGAGCGCGCCCTGGCCGTGGACCCCGAGGCCCCCGGCGCCCACTTCCAGCGGGGCCTGGTCGAGTTGAAGCGCGGCCGCCCGGCAGCGGCGATCGACGCCCTGGAGCGCGCGGCGGCCCGGGATCCGGATTCGCCCGTCACGTTCATCAACCTCGGCATCGCCCGCTTCCAGGCGGGCGACTATCTCGCCGCCGCGCCGGAGTTCGAGCGCGCCCTCGCCCTCAATCCCGAGCTCACGGTGGCCCGCCTCCTCCTCGCCCAGGCCTACGCCGTCAGCGACTCCCTGGCGGCGGCCGAGGAGCAGTACTCCCGCGTGCTGGAGGCGGAGCCCGACAACGCCCGGGCCCTGCGCGGGCTGGGCTTCTGCCACGTGCGGCGGGCGAGCTACGAGGAGGCCGCCGGGTACTACCGCCGCGCGATCGAGGTGGCGCCGGAGGAGGCGGACGGCTGGGCCGGCCTCGGCAACGCCTACCTGGGCCAGTCGGACTTCGCGGCCGCGCGCGCCGCCTTCGAGCGCGCCCGCGCCCTCGATCCGGACAACGCGACGATGAGGAAGGGACTCGAGCTCCTGGAGGAGGCCGAGAGCGCGGGCGGCTGACGGCCGCGGGGAAGCAAAGGCATGGTCGTGAACGGACCGCCATGACATGACAGGAGAAGGGAAGGCATGAGAAAGGCGATCTTCATCCCGATTTTCGTTCTCTCCGTGGTGGTGGCCTGGTTCATCTGGGTCAACGCGCCCGAGTTCTTCAAGCAGAGCGGGCCGCTGCTCGTGGTCGGCCTCACCTGCCTGTTCCTGGTCTTCATCTTCAGCGTCGAGCGCTTCATCGTGCTCTGGCGGGCCGGCGGCCGCGGCAGCGTCGCGGCCTTCGTGCGCAAGCTCAAGGGCAGCCTGGAGGCCGGCCGCGTCGAGGAGGCCGTGGAGTACTGCAAGCGCCAGGGCGGCAGCCTGGCCAACGTCATCGGCGCCGGCCTGACGCGCTACCACGCGGTCGCCGGCGTGGCCGAGGACCCGGCGGCCGCCCTCGGCGAGACCCGCCGGGCGCTGCACGAGGCCAACAGCCTGGAGAGCCCCCTCCTGGAGCGCAACCTGACGGCCCTGTCCACCCTGGCCTCCATCGCCACCCTCATCGGCCTGCTCGGCACGGTCGTCGGCATGATCCGCGCGTTCCTCGGCATGGCGCACGCGGGAGCGCCCGACGCCACCCAGCTCGCGAGGGGCATCTCGGAGGCGCTCGTGAGCACGGCCCTGGGCCTGACCACCGCCATCATCGGCACCGTGCTGTATAACTACTTCACGACGCGCGTCGACGGCTTCAACACCCAGACGGCGGAGACCGCCTACGAGGTGCTGCAGCTCCTGGAGAACCGGAAGGGAGCCTGAGCCATGCCCCCCCGGCGAGTCCGCATCCACACCGACATGACGCCCCTGGTGGACGTGGCCTTCCTGCTGCTCATCTTCTTCATGTCGACGACCCAGTTCAAGCCGCCGGAGGCGGTGGCGGTGGACCTGCCCGCCTCGACGTCCGAGATCCACGTCCCCGAGACCGGCACGATCATCCTCACGATCACCCGCGCCGGCGAGACCTACATCTCCACCGAACGGGTGGTGGACGCCCAGGCCGTGCCGCTGTCCGACCTCATGAACGCCATCGTCACCTGGCGCGGCATGTACCCCCGCGCCGTGGTCATCGTGAAGGGCGACCGGGACGCCCCGTTCGGCGTCATCGCCGACGTCATGGACACCCTGGCCGCGGCGAAGACCCTGCGCTTCAACCTGATGACCGACTTCAAGGAGCGCCGGCCCGAGGCCGGCGCGCGAGACGAGTGAGGGGAGCGGACATGGCCGACACCCAGCCGGCGCAGCCCCGCCGTCCGATCACGGAGGAGGAGTACGCGCTGACCCGCCCCAAGCGCCGGGTGAGGATCCGCGTCGACCTGACCCCGATGGTCGACGTGGCCTTCCTGCTGCTCATCTTCTTCATGGTGACCACCGTGTTCCGCCGGCCCCTGGCGATGGAGGTGAACATGCCGGAGCCCGGCGCCACGGTGGAGGTGCCCGAGTCCAACGTGATGACGGTCCTCGTGGACCGGGACGAGGCCATGTTCTGCCGCCAGGGCGACGGCGCCCTCCGGCCGGTGCGCTGGGAGGAGCTGGACGACCTCTTTGTCGCGGGCCAGGAGGCGAACCCCGACCTGATCATCCTCGTCAAGATCCACCGCGACGCCCGCTACGAGAGCATGGTGGAGATGATGGACACCCTCGACGAGGCCCACATGAACCGCTTCAGCCTCGTCCCGATGCGGGCGGAGGACGAGCGCCTCCTGGAGGAGGAACCCTGACCATGGGCGCCAAGGACCCGCTCCACATCCCCTGGGCCTTCTCCCTGAGCGAGGCGCCTCGCCTGCCGGCGACGGGCGAGGGCCATCCGCTGCGGCGGGAGGCGGCCCGGTGGCTGGCGTGGTCCACGGCCGGCATCCTGGCCCTCGGCCTGCTGGCCTTCGGCGTCTGGTGGCTCTGGTGGCTGCGCCACCCGCCGTCACCCCCCCCGCGGGAGATCAGGATCGTCCGCTACACGGACCTGGGCGTGCCCCCCTCCATCGCCGAGCCGGCCGCGCCGCAGCTCAACATCGCCCAGGCGGTGGCGGAAGCCGCGCCGCCGCCGGCCATCGCCGTCCCCGAGCCGGTGCCCGACGAGCAGGCCCAGCGGCGGACCATCGCCACCATGGCCGAGATGACGGAGGCGCTGGCGCCCATCACCATGGAGGACCTGGGCGCCGGCGGCGGCGACTCCCTGGTGGTCGACATCGACATCGACACCCGCCCCGCCCCCGGCGAGTTCGTCGCCGTGGAGCAGGAGCCGGTGCGGATCGCCATCGACCCGCCCGTCTATCCCGGGGTGGCCATGGCCGCCGGCGTCGAGGGCACGGTGATCGTGCGGGTGCTGGTGGGCAGGGACGGCAAGGTCGCGGACGCCCTCGTCGTGGACGGCATTCCCATGCTCGACGAGGCGGCGCTCGCCTGCGCGCGCACGGCCGTCTTCCGGCCGGCTCTCCTGCAGAACCGCCCCATCGAGGTCTGGGTGCTGATGCCCATCGTCTTCAAGCTGCACTAGGCCGGGAGCCCCCGGCCCCCTCAGAGCACTTCCAGGATCTCGTAGCGCTGGTTGCGCAGGGCGGGCGTGAAGCCGGCGTCGCGGATCAGCCGCTCGATCTCGTCGCGCGGCATCAGGAGTCGCACCCCCGTTTCGGCGACCACGTTCTCCTCCAGCATCAGGCTGCCGAAGTCGTTGGCCCCGAAGCGCAGGGCGAGCTGGCCGATCTTGGCGCCCTGGGTCACGTAGGAGAGCTGCAGGTTGGCGAAGTTGTCCAGGTAGAGGCGGGCCAGGGCCAGGAGGCGCAGGTAGTCCACGGCCGTGGCCGCGGGCGCGACCAGGCGCGTGTTGGCCGGCTGGAAGGACCAGGGGATGAAGGCGGTGAAGCCGCCGGTCTTGTCTTGTAGACGGCGCAGCAGCTCCAGGTGGCGCAGGATCTCGCCGGGCGTCTCCCGGTGGCCGAACATCATGGTGGCCGTCGTGCGCAGGCCCAGGTCGTGGGCCGTCTCCATGACCTCCAGCCACTCGGCGCTGCTGTCCTTGCGCGGGCTGATGGCCGTGCGCACGCGGTCGGACAGGATCTCCGCGCCTCCGCCGGGGATCGAGTCCAGCCCGGCGGCCACGAGGCGCCGGAGCGTCGTCGCGATGTCCAGCCCCGAGAACTCGGCCAGGCGGCGGATCTCCACGGGGCTGAAGCCGTGCACGTGGATGTCCCAGCGGCTCTTGACGAAGCGCAGCAGGTCCTCGTACCAGGCGATCGTCAGGGCGGGGTTGACCCCGCCCTGCAGCAGGATCTGCGTGCCCCCCACGGCCACGGTCTCGTCGATCTTGCGGGCCAGCGTCTCGCGCTCGATGACGTAGCCGCGCGGATTTCCCGGCGGGCGGGAGAAGGCGCAGAAGCGGCAGCCCACGACGCAGATGTTCGTGTAGTTGATGTTCCGATCGAGGATGAAGGTCACGCGATTCTCGGGATGCAGCGCCTGGCGCCGCTGGTCCGCCGCCCGGCCCAGCTCCAGCAGGTCCGCCTCCTGGAAGAGGCGCAGGCCCTCGTTCTCGCCCAGGCGCCCGCCGGCGGCCGCCTTGTCGAGCAGGGGCGCCAGCCCGTTCGTCGCCGCTGCGCCCCTCACACCCATGTTCGCAGCTCCTCGTAGAGGGTGTTGCGCTCGACGGGTACGCGCCCGGCCCGGCGGATCAGCCGCACCAGCTCCTCCTGGGGCAGGTGCTCGGGCGTGGTCGCGCCGGCCTCGTGGGTGATCCGCTCGCGCACCACCGTGCCGTCGATGTCGTTGGCGCCGAAGTGCAGGGCCACCTGGCTCAGCTTCTCGCCGACCATGATCCAGTAGGTCTTCAGGTGGCGGAAGTTGTCCAGGAAAAGCCGCGCCACGGCCAGGGTGCGCAGGTCGTCCAGGCCCGTCGTGGGCTCGGACACCGGCAGGGGGTTGTGCGCGGGGTGGTAGGCCAGGGGGACGAAGGCCTGAAAGCCGCCCGTGCGGTCCTGCAGCTCGCGCAGGCGCGCCATGTGGTCGACGCGATGCGCGAGGCTCTCGATGTGCCCGTAGAGCATGGTGGCGTTGGACGGGATTCCCAGCCCGTGGGCCGCCGCGTGGATCTCCAGCCAGCGGTCGCTGAAGGCCTTCTTCCCGCAGAGCTCGGCGCGCACATCCTCGGCGAAGATCTCGGCACCGCCGCCGGGCAGGCTGCCCAGGCCGGCTTCCCTGAGCTCGGCCAGGACGGCCGCCGCCGAGCGCCCCGTCAGGCGCGTGAAGTGGTCGATCTCCACGGCCGTCCAGGCCTTGATGTGGGCGCGGGGATGTGCCGCCTTCAGGTCGCGGACGATGCCCAGGTACCAGTCGTAGCCCTTGCGCGGGTGCAGCCCCCCCACCACGTGGACCTCCGTGGCGCCCGTGTGCTCCAGGTCGGCCACGGCGGCCAGGATCTCCTCTCGCGTCATGGTGTAGCCCTCGGGATCGCCCAGGCCGGCCGAGAAGGAGCAGAAGCGGCAGCTGCCGTGGTTGACGCAGAGGTTGGTGGGATTGAGGTGCCGGTTGACGTTGAAGGTGACCCGCAGGCCGTTGCGACGCTGGTTGGCGGCGTCGGCCAGCTCGGCGAGGGCGAAGAGGTCCGGCGTGTGGTAGAGGGCGAGCGCGTCCTCGCGCGTCAGGCGCTCTCCCCGGTCCGCCTTGGCGGCGATGCGATCCAGCTCCACGGCGACCTCCGACCCCGCACGGTTCCGTGAATATACGTTAGGGTCTCACTACGGTAAAGCGACCCCCTCGGTTCCGCGCGCTCGCGGTTCCCGGCGCGCGGCGCGGGAATCGCGCTTCAACCGATCGCGCGGCGCCCGCCATCCGCGCCCGCCGCGTGCGTTGTCCTTGATGCCCGCGCGGCGCTGGCCTAATCTCGCCGCGAACGCGATGGAGGAGGCCTGCGTGTCGTTTCCGGAGCCACGCATCCCGTGCGGCGCGCCGCGCGCCCGGGCGCGCTTCGGCGCGTTCCGCGCCCGCGCCTTGCCCGGCGTGCTGCTGGCCGTCCTGGCGCCTTGCGCGCTGCCGGCGGGCTGCGCCGCGCCCCCCGTCGGCGAGGCGGCCCTGGAGCGCGCCCTGGCCGCCAACGCGGCCACGGCCCTCCACGCGCCAGCCGTCATGGATTCGCTCCTGGCCGCCGAGCGGGGCCTGCCCACCGCGCGACGGATCGGACTCTGGGCGCGGCGCTTCCTGGCCGACCCGTCCTCCGAGTACCGCTTCGGCCTGGCGCCGGGCGGCTACGTCACCGAGGGCCTGCTGGCCAGCGATCACCGGCAGGACTGCGTCAGCCTGCTCTACCGCGCCACGGAGCTGGCGCAGGCGGCCGACCACCGCGCGGCCCTGCGCCGGGCCCTGGCCACGCGCTTCGCCGGCGCGCCGGCGGACTCGGTGATCGACGCGGCCGGCCGCGCGGACTACGACCGGCCCGAGCACCTGGACTACAGCCTGGACATGATACGCGCGGGCCACTGGGGCCGGGACGTCACCGCGTCCCTGGCCGGCGCGCGGCCCGACAGCGCCGGCAGCGCCCGCTACCCCGCCGGGTCCTTCCGCTACGTGCCCGGAACCGAGCTGGACACGCGCGAGCTGCGCGAGGGCGACGTGGCCTGGTTCGTCCTGAACCCGGCCCATCCCGCCGCGCGGCGGCTGCGCGAGGAGCACGGCCTGGTCATCGGCCACATTGGCCTGCTCGTCGAGGAGAACGGGGCAATCCTGCTGATCCACGCCGCCAGCAGCGACCTCGAGGGCGTCTACCCGGGCGGCCGGGTGGCCAGCGCCCCCCTTCGCCTCTACCTGGAGCGCGTGGACCGCTTCTGCGGCGTCGTCGTCACCCGCTTCGCGGACTGAGCGCGGCCGGCAGGCCCGCGGCGGGCGCCGTCAGGCGCGCGGCGCACCGGCGGCCGCGGCCCAGGCCGCGCCGGCGGGGCCGTCCAGCCAGACCCGCACCTCGTCGAAGCGCGCGAAGGGGACATGGTCCATTCCCCGCCCGGCGCACCAGTCCGCCAGGGCGCCCTTGGCGAAGACGAGGTCGGCCCGCTCGGCCGGGCAGCGGTCCGTGGTGCCGTCGCCGGCGTAGACGACCCGCGCGCCCTCCCGGCGCGCCGCCTCCAGCCAGTGGCTCTTGCAGTGGTTGCACAGGCCCCGCAGGCGCGGGGTCGCCGCCGGCACCACCCGCCAGCGGCCGTCGCCATCGAAGGCGAGGTCGTTGGCGTGCAGGGCCAGGTGGTCCAGGTCCTCCCGGGCCAGGACGGCCCGGATCAGGGGCGCCAGCCCGCCCGAGAGGATGGCCAGGGGCCAGCCCCGGTCCCGGCACCAGGCGGCGAAGGCCGCGAAGCCGGGATCCACCACCACCTCGGCCAGCACGCTACCCAGGGCCTCGGCCCAGGGCGCGCGGATGAGGGCGATCTCGTCGCGCAGGCCCTGCTCCTCGCTCAGTGTTCCGGCCTCGACGCGGTCCTCGATTTCCCGCCAGGCGGGACCGCCGTAGCGGTCGAGGAGGAACACCAATGTGTCGATTTCGGTAATCGTGCCATCGAAATCCACAAAGACGCGAACCGGCATGGTCTCTCCGGAGTGACGCTCTTGTCTGCGGCCCGCGGCCGCG
The DNA here is from genome assembly GCA_016933175.1 of Candidatus Krumholzibacteriota bacterium. Classification (GTDB taxonomy): domain Bacteria; phylum Krumholzibacteriota; class Krumholzibacteriia; order JACNKJ01; family JACNKJ01; genus JAFGBK01. The sequence continues at coordinate 45,805 of JAFGBK010000116.1, forward strand.
CTACTATCTCAATCTCCGCGCAGGATGATGCCCCGCGCGGAATCCCGCAAGGACTCATCGGCCGGCGGCCCGATCGCGCGAGGGGCGCGACGGGAGGCGCCGGGGCCCCAACCCGATCGATGCGAGCGAGGCGCCATGACCGACGCGAAGCCCCAGCCCAGGTATCTCAAGGATTACCGTCCCTCCGATTATCTGGTCGACACCGTGGACCTCCGCTTCGACCTGGGCGAGGAGCATACGGACGTGACGGCGCGCCTGGCCCTGCGCCGCCGCGCGGGCGCGGGCGCCCGGACGCCCCTGATCCTGGACGGGCGCGAGCTGGAGCTGCGCGCGGCGCGCCTGGACGGTCGCGACCTGGGCGCGGGCGAGTACGAGCGGGACGACGAGCACCTCACCCTGCGGGGCCTGCCGGCGACCTTCACGCTGGAGTTCGAGACGCGCATCAAGCCCCAGGAGAACACCAGCCTCGAGGGCCTCTACAAGTCCGGCGGCAACTTCTGCACCCAGTGCGAGGCCGAGGGCTTCCGCAAGATCACCTACTTCCTGGACCGCCCGGATGTCATGGCCCGCTACACGACGACCATCGTGGCTGACAAGAAGCGCTATCCCGTGCTGCTGTCCAACGGAAACCTCATCGAGGAGGGCGAGGAGTCGGGCGGCCGGCACCGCGCGCGCTGGGAGGATCCCTTCCCCAAGCCCAGCTACCTCTTCGCCCTGGTGGCCGGCAAGCTGGTGGCTCACGAGGACCGCTTCCGCACCGTGCGCGGGCGCGAGGTGGATCTGCGCATCTGGGTGCGCGAGCGCGACCGGGACAAGACGGACCACGCTATGCGCTCCCTCAAGAAGGCCATGCAGTGGGACGAGGAGACCTACGGGCGGGAGTACGACCTGGACGTCTTCAACGTCGTGGCCGTGGACGACTTCAACATGGGCGCCATGGAGAACAAGAGCCTCAACATCTTCAACTCCAAGTACGTCCTGGGCCGGCCCGAGACGGCCGCCGACGCCGACTACGTCAACATCGAGGGCGTCATCGCCCACGAGTACTTCCACAACTGGACGGGCAACCGGGTGACGCTGAACTCCTGGTTCCAGCTCAGCCTCAAGGAGGGGCTCACCGTCTTCCGCGACCAGTGCTTCTCGGCCGACATGAACTCGGCCGCCGTGCAGCGCATCCAGGACGTGCGCACCCTGCGCCTGAGCCAGTTCCCCGAGGATGCCGGGCCCATGGCCCATCCGGTGCGGCCGCCCTCCTACATCGAGATGAACAATTTCTACACGACCACCGTGTACGAGAAGGGCGCCGAGGTCATCCGCATGATCCACACCCTGCTGGGGCCGGCGGGCTTCCGCCGGGGCATGGACCTCTACTTCGAGCGCCACGACGGCGAGGCCGTGGCCACGGACGACTTCGTGCAGGCCATGGAGGACGCCACGGGCGTGGACCTCGGCCAGTTCCGCCTCTGGTACGACCAGGCGGGGACGCCCGTGGTGTCCGTGGAATCCCGCCACGAGCCGCGCGACCGCACCTTCACGCTCACCCTGCGCCAGCGCATCCCCGACACGCCGGGCCAGACCGGCAAGAAGCCCATGCACATCCCCGTGGCCATGGGCCTGCTGGACCCCGACGGGCAGGAGCTACCCCTGCAGCTCGAGGGCGAGGCCAACCCGGCCGGCACGCACCGTGTCCTGGACCTCACGGAGGCGGAGCAGATGTTCCGCTTCGTCAACGTGCCGGCCGCGCCCGTGCCCTCCCTGCTGAGGGGATTCTCGGCGCCGGTGATCCTCAAGACGGACCTGGGCCACCGGGACCTCGCCTTCCTCATGGCTCACGACACCGACAGCTTCAACCGCTGGGAGGCCGGCCAGCAGCTGGCCACGGACCTGCTGCTCTGCCTGGTGGCCGACCACCAGGCCGGCCGGCGGCTGGCCCTGGCGCCCGCCCTGGTCGAGGCCTTCGCCGGCGTCCTGCAGGACGGCGACCTCGATCCGGCCCTGGCCGCCGAGGCCCTGACCCTGCCCGACGAGAAGACCCTCGCCGAGCAGATGGATGAGATCGACCCCGAGGCCATCCACACGGCGCGGCAGTTCCTGCGCCGCGCGCTGGGGGCCGAGCTGCGCGACCTCTTCCTGGCGGCCCACGAGAGCAACCGCACCCGCGGTGAGTACACCATCGACCCGCTGTCCATGGGGCGCCGCCGCCTGGCCAACCTCAGCCTGGCCTACCTGCTCACCCAGGAGGACGCGGATCTGAAGGCCCTGGCCGTGGCGCAGTTCGAAGGCGCCAACAACATGACCGACAGCCTGGCGGCCCTGGCCGTGCTCGCCGAGACGGACTGTCCCGAGCGCGAGGCGGCCCTGGCCCGCTTCCACGAGACCTGGCAGGACGACGCGCTGGTCCTGGACAAGTGGTTCACGCTCCAGGCGCGATCCTCATTGCCGGGCACCCTGGACGCCGTGCGGCGCCTGCTGGAGCACGGGGCCTTCGACATCAAGAATCCCAACAAGGTGCGCGCCCTGCTGGGCGCCTTCGCCCACGGCAACCAGCTGCGCTTCCACGCGGCCGACGGGGAGGCCTACGCCTTCGTGGCCGACCAGGTGCTGCGCCTGGACGCCATCAATCCCCAGGTGGCCGCCCGCCTGGCGGGCGCCTTCAATCGCTGGCGGAAGTTCGACGCCGGCCGGCGCGATCTCATGCAGGTCCAGATCCAGCGTATCGCCGAGGCCTCGGGCCTCTCTCCCAACACCTACGAGATCGCCTCCAAGGCGCTGGCCGCCGTGGTCTGACCCAGGCGGTCTAGCCCAGACGGAGAAGCGGCTCGCCGGCCGCGCCGCGGTCACGCGCCTGCCGGCGGCCGGTCACCGCCCGCGGCTAGTCGCCCGCGGCGAGCAGCCGCTCGACGAGGGCACGGCTCGGCTCGGCCAGGCGCGCCGCGCGCGTGGCGGCCCAGACCCGCAAGGCTGGGCCGACGGCCGGCGTCAGCTGGAGGGCCGCATGCTCGAAGGCGTCGCGGGCCGCGGCGGCGCGGCGCCGCAGCGCCCCTTCATCCAGCCGGCAGCGGAAGGCGAAGAGCAGCTCCGGCTTGCCCACTCCCGACTCCCCCAGGCCCAGCAGGCGCCCCGCGTCGAGGTCCGCCGGCGATAGGGCGAGCTCCTCCGACAGCTCGGCAAGCATACCCGTCCGCGGATCGGGACGGCCGCGCCGCCGATGCCGGTCGGGCTCGAGGTGGCCGCCCGGCACGTGCAGGAGGCCGGCGCCCTCGGCAACGGCCGCGCCCCGCTCCAAGACCACCAGGCGGCCGTCGTCAACCAGCACGGCCGCGCAGAAGGCCAGGGGCCGGCTGGCGGCACCCGGGCCGAAGCGGGTCTCGATCTCGCCACGGCGGCCGGCGCTTGCGAGCCAGAGCCGGTAGCGGGTGCGTCCCAGCGCGAGATGGAGGCCGCCAGCATCCATATCCCAGCCGCGAAGCTGGGCCAGCTCCCCGTCGAAGAGGCGCGGCGCGCCGGGCGCGGCCCGGCGGGCATGCCAGAGGGCGTCGGCCTCGGCCGCGAGGGCGGCCGGGATATCCGGCGGCGCCGCGTCGAAGTCCACGGTCACGGCCGCGGCCGGCAGGTCGCCCCGCCAGAGCCAGCGCCAGCCGCCGGTGGTCACAGGGCGACCTCGCGACCCTCGCGGGCCGAGCGGGCGCAGGCCTCGCAGACACGCAGGGCCGCCAGGCCCTCCGCGGCGGGGATGGGACTGGGTCCCCGCCCGCGCAGGTGCCGCTCCCAGTCCGCGAGCAGGGGCGGGAGCGTCGGCGCGAGCGGTGCCACGGGCAGGGATTCCCGCTCGGCGCCACGGACGAAGGACAGGGCGCCGTGGATCTGGTCGCCCTGGAGCTGGCCCGCATCGCCGGCGAACTCGTAGCGGCCCTGGCGGGCCGGGCTCACCTTGCCGGCGTCCACGGTGCCGAGGGCGCCGCCCGACAGCTCCACGAGACCCACGAACAGGTCCTCCAGGCGGGTGTTGTAGCGCCGCGCCGTCCAGGCCCGCACGCGCACCACCTCGCGGCCCGTGATGAAGCGCAGGGCGTCGAACAGGTGCACGGCCGTATGCAGGATGACGCCGCCGCCGGCCACGGCGGGGTCCTCGAGCCAGGAGTGGGCCGAGCGCTCCAGGCGCTGGTTGGCCGCGAAGGCGTGGAGGCGGCCGGCCCGGGGCAGGGCCTCGCGCAGGGCGAGGATCACGCGGTTGTAGCGCAGCGTCTGGGCGATGGTGAGGCTGGCCGGCGCGCCGTCGAAGGCGGCCAGCATGGCCTCGCCAGCCACCGGATCCACGGCCAGGGGCTTTTCCACCAGCAGGGACTTGCCCGCCGCCGCGCAGGCGGCGGCGATGGCGGGATTGAGGTCCGGCGTCGCCGCCGCCACGACGGCCGCCACGCCCTCGTCGGCCACCAGATCCTGCCAGTCGGCGTGCCAGCGGCACCCCCAGTCGCGGGCCTGCTCGGCGCCGGCCGGGGAGCGGCGGCTGATGGCGGCCAGGGCCAGGCCGGGCACGTCCTCGCGGAGGTGGAGGGCATAGCGGGCACCGTGGATCCCGGTGCCCACGATCCCGATGCCCAGGGGCCGATCCATCCCGCCTCCGTCAACAACAGAGGCCCGGATCGCTCCGGGCCCCCAGGAAGGTCGCTAGCGGGGAATGTCAGCGACTATTCACGGGGCCTTGGCCCCGATGATCTTCCTATCGGCCGCCCCGGCGCCGCTCTTGAGCGGGAATGCGCGTCGCGGAGCCGCCGCAGCGCGAATCAGTAGAGGAACATGGGCATTCCCTGGACATGGGCCGTCTTGGCGCGGTACTCGTCGATGTCGTAGAAGTTCTGCACGTCCACGCGCTTGGTCCCCGTGACCATGTAGCGCAGGGGCACGGAGTCGTAGCGGCCCTCGCGCAGGCAGACCATGCGGCCCGTCTGGCCCTGCCGGAGCAGGTCCACGGCCAGGTTGCCGAAGTTGCGGGCCACCATGCGATCCAGGCTGTCGGGGGAGCCGCTGCGCATCAGGTAGCCGAGCTGCTGGTAGATGATGTGGTCGCGCGTGCGCTCCTTGATGAACTCCGCCGTCCGCTGGCCGATGCCGCCCAGCTTGCGGTGCCCGTAGGCGTCGGGCTCGCCGCTCTGCACGATGTCACCGCCCTTGATGCGGGCCCCTTCGCTGATGGTGAGCACGGAGTAGCGGCTCGGGTTGCTGTACTTGTCCCGTGCCAGCATGTCGGCGAGCTTGATGGGGTCGAAGGGCACCTCGCTGATGACGGTGCGGTCCACTTCCGCCAGCCAGCTCGTGATCAGGGCCGTCTCGCCGCTGTTCCGCCCGAAGAGCTCGACAATCATGATGCGCTCGTGGCTGCCGGCCACCGTACGCAGATCGTTGATCAGGTTCACGCTGCGGGTGACGGCCGTGGAGAAGCCGATGCAGTAGTCCGTGCCGAAGACGTCGTTGTCCATGGTCTTGGGCACGGCCACCACCTTGACGCCCTCGCGGTCCAGCCGCTCGGAGAAGCTGAGCGTGTCGTCGCCGCCGATCGTGACCAGGACGTCCAGGCCCAGCTTCTCGACGTTCTCCAGGACGACGTCGGTGGCGTCGATGATCTCCTGGTCGCCCTCGGGATAGCGCTCGCGCAGGTGCTCGGGCAGCTCGCGCCGCCGCGACGAGGCGGGATTCACCCGGCTGGTGTGGAGGAAGGTGCCGCCGTGACGGCTGACGGTGCGGACGGCCTGGCGCTCGAGGGTCTTGAGGCAGAGGCTTCGCGAGGCTTCGTCGTCGGGCCGCAGGTTGAGCAGGCCGCCCCAGCCGCGGCGGATGCCGATGGTCTCGTAGCCTTCGTCAAGGGACCGCTCGACCACGGCGCGGATGCAGCTATTGAGTCCCGGCACGTCACCGCCGCCGGTGAGGATGCCTAACCGCTTGGCCACAAGAGAGACCTCCCGCTATAATCCCATCGCCCGGGCGCCATCGCCGCGGGCCAATGTAACCGAGCGATCACCCCCCTGCAAGGGAAGCCAGGAGCGATCGTCACGAGCACACGAAGCCTCATCGGCGGCGCTCTCCTCCTCTTCGGTCTCGGCCTGGGCGGCTGCGCCGGCGTCTCCAGCGGCGACACGGGCATGCCGACGCCCCGCGTGCGGCGCCAGTTCCAGGAGTCCCTGGCCCTGCTCCACGCGAACATGCCGGTCGACTCCCTGCTGCTGCTCTTCCGTCCGGTCCGCGAGCCGGGGCAGGCGGGCATCCTGCACCGCGCCCGCTTCGCAGCCGCGGGCCGCGAGCGCCTCATCTACACGCTGGGCTGGATGGCCGACGCCCCGGATGACCTGGGATACCGGGACCAGGAGCAGATCGACGTGGAGTTCGCCACCGTGACCGTCGAGGACGGCCGCCTGATCCTCGTTCAGCGCCTGCCCGAGTAAGCCCGCGGCCGGGCCGCGGGCGGCCGGCGCCCCACGGGCCGCTCCTCAGGAGCAGCCCATGGAGTTGCCGCAGTTGTGGCACCGGTAGCAGTTGCCGTTGCGCACCGTGATGGCCCCGCAGACGTCGCAGGTGGGCGCGTCGTCCTGAAAGTGTGCGAACTGGGCGTCGAAGCCGTCCGCGCGGACGCCTCGCCGCCCCGCGCCGGGGGCGCCGAGCGCCGCGGGCGGCGCGCCTGCCTCGGGCCGCGCTCCGCCCGCGGGCGGCATGCCGGCGGCGGGCGGCGGAGCGCCCTCGTCGTCCGTGTCGCCGGACGGCGGGCCGATGGGCGCCGCCTCGAGGTCCTGGGGCGGGTGTGGGGCCACGGTTTCCCGGAATCCCGGCACGAAGTTCATCCCGATCCAGCGGAAGATGTAATCCACGATGCTCTTGGCCAGGGGGATCTCCGGGTTCTGCGTGAAGCCGCTGGGCTCGAAGCGGCTGTGCACGAACTTGTCGACGAGGACCTTCAGCGGCACGCCGTACTGCAGGCCCATGGACAGGGCCGTGCCGAAGGCGTCCATCAGGCCGCCGATGGTCGAGCCCTCCTTGGCCATGGTGATGAAGAACTCGCCGGGCGCGCCGTCCTCGTAGAGGCCCACCGTGATGTAGCCCTCGTGTCCCTGGATGTCGAACTTGTGCGTGAGGCTGTGGCGGGTATTGGGCATCTTCCGACGGCGCGGCGCGCGGGACTCGGCCGCTTCGGCGGGCGCCGCCTCCTTCTTGAGGTTCCGGGTGCTCACCGGCTGGCTCCGCTTGGAGCCGTCGCGGTAGACGGCCACGGCCTTCAGCCCCATCCGCCAGCCCTCCATGTAGAGCTGCATGAGCTCCTCCACCGTCGTCTCGTGAGGCACGTTGACGGTCTTGGAGATGGCGCCGCTGAGGAAAGGCTGCACGGCGGCCATCATCTTCAAGTGGGCCATGTAGGGAATGAAGCGCTCGCCCCGCGCCGGCTTGAAGGCGCAGTCGAAGACGGGCAGGTGCTCGGCCTTGAGATAGGGCGCGCCCTCGATGGTGTCCTCGGCGTCGATGTAGTCGACGATGGCCTCGGTCTGGCTGGGCGTGTAGCCGAGCACCTGTAGGGCCGCGGGCACCGTCCGGTTGACGATCTTCAACTGGCCGCCGCCGGCCAGGAGCTTGTACTTCACCAGGGCGATGTCCGGCTCCACGCCCGTGGTGTCGCAGTCCATCATGAAGCCGATGGTGCCGGTGGGCGCCAGCAGCGTCGCCTGGGAGTTGCGATAGCCGTGTTCGTGTCCCATCGCGAGGGCGCGGTCCCAGGCCGCGCCGGCCGCCTCGTGCAGGTCCGCCGGCAGGTGCCGGGATTCGATGGCGTCCACGGCCTCGCGGTGCCGGGCGATCACGCCCAGCATGGGTTCGCGGTTGCGGTCGTACTCGGCGAAGGGCTCCTTGACGGCGGCGATCTCGGCGCTGGCGGCGTAGGCCTCGCCGCCCATGATGGCGGTGAGCGCCGCTGCGTAGGCGCGGCCCGCGTCGCTGTCGTAGGGCAACCCCTCGGACATGACCAGGCTGCCGAGGTTGGCGTAGCCCAGGCCCAGGGGCCGGAAGCGGTGGCTGTTGACGGCGATGGGCTCCACGGGGTAGCTGGCCCGGTCGACGATGATCTCCTGGGCGATGACGAAGAGCCGCACGGCCTGCCGGAAACGCGCCACGTCGAAGTCCCCGCCCGGCCGGCGGAACTTCATGAGGTTCAGGCTGGCCAGGTTGCAGGCCGAGTCGTCGAGGAACATGTACTCGCTGCAGGGGTTGCTCGCGTTGATCCGCCCCGCTTTGGGGCAGGTGTGCCAGCGGTTGATGGTGTCATCGTACTGCACGCCGGGATCGCCGCAGATGTGGGTGCCCTCGGCGATGAGGCGCAGCAGCTCGCGGGCCCGGTGCCGGCCGATGACATCGCCGGTGGTGATGGCGTAGGTCTCCTGGTAGCCGTCCTTCTCCACGGCCCGGAAGAAGCTGTCGGTGCAGCGCACGGAGAGATTGGAGTTCTGGAACATCACCGAGCCGTAGGCGTCGCCGTTGTAGGAGCCGTCATAGCCGGCCTCGATGAGGGCCCAGGCCTTCTCCTCCTCGTTCCGCTTGGCGCTGATGAACTCCTTCACGTCGGGATGGGTGATCTTGAGGCTCTGCATCTTGGCCGCGCGGCGCGTCTTGCCGCCCGACTTCACGACGGCCGCGATCTGGTCGTAGACCCGCATGAAGGACAGGGGGCCGCTGGGCTTGCCGCCCCCCGCCAGCAGCTCCTGCGAGCTGCGCAGGGTCGATAGGTCGGTGCCCGTGCCCGAGCCGAACTTGAAGAGCATGGCCTCGCTGGTGGCGAGGCGCATGATGTCCTCCATGTTGTCCGCAACAGACTGGATGAAGCAGGCCGAACACTGGGGATGCTTGTAGTTGGACTCGACGCGCAGCGCGGTGCCGGTTTCGGGATCGTAGCGGAAGCCGCCGGCGCTCCCCTCGATGCCACTGACGTGGTAGAGGCCGAGATTGAACCAGACGGGGCTGTTGAAGGCGCCGTACTGGTTGAGGGTCAGGTGGACCATCTCGTGGTAGAAGTTCTCGGCGTCCTCGGCGCTCGCGAAGTAGCCGTCCTCGCGCCCCCAGTCGGCGAGGGTGCGGGCCACGCGGTGCACCAGCTGGCGCACGGAGTACTCGCGCTCGGGCTTGCCTAGCTCGCCGAAGAAGTACTTGGCGCCGACGACATTGGTGGCCAGCATGGACCAGTCCGCCGGCACCTCGACGTCGTCCTGCTCGAAGACGACGCGGCCCTCCTCGTCGGTGATGCGGGCCGAGCGGCGCTCCCAGCGGACCTCGTCGAAGGGATGTACGCCCGCCCGGGAAAAGTGCCGGGTGATGCGGAGCCGTCCCCGCCGCGGGGCGGGAGCGGGCTCGTCAGCCCCGGCGCGGCCGACCGACGCGGGAACGGTGCTGCTGCTGGTGGGCTCCATGTTGCTCTCCTGCAAATAGGTGTTTTCTTCTTGATGTCCGTTGTCGGATCGTGTTCCTGACATATTATTCTTCCGCTCGCGGCGGCGCCGCCGTTGGCCCGGCCACCGGGACGCCGAGATCCCGCCCGTGAGGGTCGTGATGCTCGCGGGATCCGTGATGGCTCGTAAAACTGTTGGGAATCCAGCAGTTAGGTGCCCAGGCCCCACCCCCAACATCTTGGGGGCAGATCTCTTTTAACCACGATATGGTGCGCCTGTCAAGTGAATCGGGAGGGCCCGCCGCCGGACCGCAATTTCTCACGAAGGTGAAGAAACCCCGGAATCGAAACGATCCCGGGGCCTTGCGGTTGTCCAGATGCAAATCTCGGAAGACAATCAGGTTGTTAGCCTGTCTTCAGGACGGAGCCAGTATACCACTCCGCGCGCCGCCGGGTCAATCGGGAGCCGCCAGACGGTCGCGCAGGCGCCCGGCGAGGTCCGCCAGGGCGTCGGAATCGCCCGCCGCGGGCCGCCAGGGGCAGCGCAGGCCGTCCCCGTCCCGCCGGGGCAGCAGGTGCAGGTGGAAGTGGAAGATGACCTGCCCGGCGGCCTTCCCGTTGGCCTGGTGGAGGTTGATCCCCTCGGCCCCCGTCTCAGCCACGAGCTCGGCGGCCACGCGACGGGCCGCGGCGAAGACGGCGTCGCGGTCGGCCGCCGCCAGATCGAACAGGTCCCGGGCGTGGGCCTTGGGAATGATCAGGGCGTGCCCTTCCGCTCCCGGGGAGATGTCAAGGAAGGCGAGGATCCGCGCGTCTTCCCAGATGCAGTGGGCGGGCAGCTCGCCGCGCACGATCTTGCAGAACAGGCAATCATCCATCGCGCCACCTCCTGGACTCATTCTCGCCTGGCCGGCGCGACCTGTAAAGGCTCAAGCCGGCCGGTACCGTTCTTGCCCGTTCCGGCGGAGGAGGTTATCCTCACCGCATAACAGGAGGTACGGCATGTCAGCCACCCGCCCCCTCGCCGCGTTCGCGGCGGCTTCCCTGGCGATGCTCCTGCTCGCCAGCGCCTTCCCGCCCGCGCGGGCGGGGGACCCCAACGCCGGCGTCGAGGCAGTGCCCCGCTTCCTGGAATACGATGGGAACGAGGGGATCCTGTCCTACGAGATCACCGTGCGAAATCTGGGCAGCCTGCCCGTCAACCACATCACGCTGGCGACGGAGCCCGAGAGCCTGGAGGGCTCCTTCGCCCTGGACGACCTGGGTCCCGAGGCCTCGGCCCTCCGGCGCTTCACCTTCCGGATCGACGAGGGCACGAACCTCTTCCAGCCGCGCTTCCTGTTGAGCTACACGGATTCCGAGGGGGAGCGCATCCGCCCCGACACGGGACGCTCCCCTCTGGCGGCCAGCATCGATTTCGCCGCCTGCGACGTGGCGGAGGGCCGGGTGACCCTGCACTTCACCCTGACCAATCCTCACGCGGAGCCCATGCTCTTCCTGGAGCTTTACACCGAGAATCCGCACCTGACCGACGGCACCCGCTTTCTGGGCGACCTGGGACCGGGCGCGACCCTCGAGGTCGACATCCCCTTCCGCCTGCCGGCCGGCGAGCGCCTCTTCAATCCAACCTGCTACCTGCGCTATCACGCCTTCCTCACCGAGGGAACCCGGATCCATCGGCTCTTCTACACGCTGCTGGAGACGGATCTGCGGCAGGTGGAGCAGGCTCTGGCCAAGCGGGCCCGGGACCATTGACCGCGCCGCGCCGGCGTCCGAGCTCGACGTGAAAGGCCCTCCCGCCGCAGCGGGAGGGCCTTGCCACTACTCCTCTTGAAAAACGGGCCGAATACCTAGAGTCTCTAAAGTAGGGGAGGAGAAGTCCCCATGAAGCTCCTCCTCCCCTGGCCGTTTGGAATGATACCGGATACTCGGGCACTCAGGCCTAGGCAGGACTCGTGCCAATCGCATCGGGAACCGGAAGCAAACGGATGGCGCAAGCCATTGATTCCCAATGGATTGAAAGAAGTCTGCTGGAAACTGAGGAAACCTCGTCAGGCGGACCTGGCTATCGGCAGACAAAAAACGAGGAGGCGTAAAAATGCTTTACGCCTCCCTCCCGATTCCGGCTGACATGACGGTCAGTCTTTCTCGTTGTGACCTGTCACGTCCTGGCTGTCGAAGCTCCACGACCGCCCGCCGAGGATGCCCGCGTGGAGTGTGATGGGATTGTAGGGCTCACGCAGCCAGAGGAATTTGACCAAGTCGCTGCTGTAGCCGTCCAGGGGCTCCAGGCTGCCCCAGACGTGGGTATGCGAGATGCCCTGGAACGTGATGCGCACCGTCTGGGTCGTCACCATGAGGAAGTGCTCTCCCCCCACCTCGAACTCGGTCATGCCCGGTTCGATGACGACCACGTAGACTGTTGGCATGTCGGCGTTCCCGTTGCCGACGGGCATCAGCGCAGCCAGGACAAGGAGGAGTGCCAAAGTGCCGAGTATCTTCTTCATTCCGCACCTTCCCTGACGAGTCTCGCGGCCGGGACCGGAGCACGCCCCCGCCACATGACCAGTATGACCCTTGCGGCGCGCCAAATCAAGCATCTCTGCCGCCGCGGGTTGCTCCCATTCTATCATAAAAGCGCAGGCGGCGGTAGAGAGTCGGCTTGCTGATTCCCAGCATCCGCGCCGCCTGCGCCTTGCTTCCCGTCTCCTCCACGAGGCGCCGGGCCAGGGCCGCCAGCAAGGACTCCTCCAGCGGCTGCTCCTCCGAGTAGCTCCCCGACGTGACGATGAGGCTCGCCAGCTCGTCCAGGCTGTGGCGCGAGGGTAGCGTGGCCTCCTCAGCCAGGAAATCCTCGGGCAGGTCCTCCCGCTGGATCACCGGCGCTCGCGACAGGATGACGCAGGAGCTGATGACGTTCTGGAGCTGGCGCACGTTGCCGGGCCACGGATGGCGCATGAAGAGCTCCATGACCTCGGGCGCCAGGCGCTTGGCCTCGATGCCCTGTTCCTCGCAGGTGCGCTGCAGGAAGTACTCGATGAGCACGGGAAGATCCTCTCGCTTCTCCCGCAGCGGCGCCAGGTGGATGCGCAGCACGTTGACGCGGTAGAACAGGTCCTCGCGGAAGCGGCCGGCCGCCACCTCTCCGGCGAGGTCGCGGTTGGTGGCGGTCAGGATCCGCACGTTGCAGTGAAGGCTCTGGGTCGCCCCCACGCGCGTGAACTGGCCGTCCTGCAGGACGCGCAGCAGCTTGGCCTGCATGTCGGTGCCCATCTCCGCGATCTCGTCCAGGAAGACCGTCCCGCCCGCCGCCTCCTCGAAGACGCCGATGTGCCGGTGGCTGGCGCCGGTGAAGGCGCCGCGCTCGTGGCCGAAGAGGATGCTCTCCAGCAGGTTCTCGGGAATGGAGGCGCAGTTGACGGGCAGGAAGGCGGCGGCGGCGCGGGGGCTGCCGCCGTGGATGGCGCGGGCCACCTCCTCCTTGCCGGTGCCCGACTCGCCGGTGATGAGCACCGTCGCATCCACGTCCCGCACCTGCTCGATGAGCCGGCGCAGGCGCTGCATGTGGCGTCCGCGGCCGATGAGCCGCGCCTCGCGCTGGCCGTCGCCCTTCGCGGCCGCGGCGTGCGCCGGCGCAGCGGTGGGCCGCGGCGCGCCGGCGGCCGCGGCCAGGATCCACTGGGCCAGCAAGCGGGCCACGGCGACCAGGAAGTCGCGCTCTTCCTCGGCGTCGACCTCGACGTCGCGCTCCAGGCCGAGCATGCCCGGACTCCGGTTGCCGGCCGCCAGGGGCAGCAGAAGCCGCGTGCGCCCGTCCTGCGCGTCGACCTGGTAGCGCGGCGTCTCGCGCAGGTCGGTGGCCACCGCTAGCCACCAGGCCTCGTCGGGGAAATCGCCCTCGCCGAGCAGCGGCGAGCCCGCCAGGAGCGAAGCGTCGGCCGTGTCGTTGAGGCAGATGCAGGCGCGCAAGTAGCCGAAAGTGGCGGTGAGCAGCTCCAGGATCTGCCCCAGCTGGTCGGCCCATTCGCCGCCGCCGCCCACGAGGTTCAGCATCTGGTAGAGGACCGCCAGGCGTACCTTCCCCTCGCCCTTGATGTGATCGGCGAACTGGCCCAGGCGCTGCTGGAGGCGCATCTGGAGGGCGTCCCACTCGGCGATGATGGCGCTGACCTTGCGGCGCTCGATGAGGTCCGTGGCCTGGCGGAGACACTCCCGGGCCTTGAGTTCGAGGCCGCGGTCGAGCTGGATGAGGCCCATTCGACAGTAGACACGGGCCAGCCACTCGTGCTTGTCCAGCGCCGCCAGGATGTCGGCGGCCTTCTCGAGGGACGCCACGGCGGCGGCCGGATCCTCCTCGCGAAGCCTGTACTCGCTCTCGTAGACCCGAATCTGCGCCTCCTCGAAGCGCGACCGCACCCGCCAGCTCATGCGCAGGCCCTCGTCGATGCTGGCGCGCGCCGCCGCCATGTCGTCGCGGCCCAGGTGCACGGGGATCAGCCGCCGCAGCATGGCCGTCAACTCGGTATGGGCCTGGATCTCGCGGGAGATGCGCACGGCCTCTTCCAGGCGCTCGCGCGACTCCTCCAGGTCGCCCTGGACCTGGGCGATCTCCCCCAGCAGGCCCAGCACCTCGGCGCCGATCTGCACGTTGCCCACGCGCTCGTTGAGGGCGAGGCACTCGAGGCACTGCGTGCGGGCCGTCTTGAGGTCGTTCATCTCGAAGCTGATGAGCGCCACGTTGTAGAGGCTGATCAGGTAGCCGGCGTAGTTCTTGAGGCGCTTCTTGATGGCCATGCTGCGGTTGAAGTAGTCGATGGCCAGGGGAAACCGCTCGGTCAGGCGGTAGAGGTTGCCAAGGTTGTTGAGGCTGGCGGCCACGCGGTTCTCGTCTCCGGCCCGCTCGCGCAAGGCCAGGGCCCGCTTGTAGTAGGTCTCGGCCTCGGCCCAGCGGTTGAGAGCCCAGTGGGCGGCGCCGAGGGTGTTGTAGGTCTGCCCCAGCTCGCGGATGTCCCGCGCCGGATCGAACAGGCGCAAAGCCACCTCGCAGCGCTCCACGGCCTGATCGTGCTGGCCCATGCGGTAGTGGAGCCAGGCGAGGTCGTTGTGCAGGAGCCCCCGCTCGCGCGCCGACAGGTGCTCGGCGCAGGTGTCCAGGAGCCGGCTCATGAGGAGCAGGCCCCGGGCGAACTCGCCCCGCGTCTCGCTCAGGTCGGCCAGAGCGCGGACCAGTGCACTCACCGCCGGCAGGACGGCCGCCAGGTCGCCCACCGGCAGCTCGGGCACCCGCGGCGGCTCGTCGAGCAGCTCGTCGAGGAACCGCGGGTTGCCCGTGAGGGAGTGCAGGCCCCGGCGATAGATCTCCGCGGCCTCTTCCAGGTGGCCGTGGGCCAGGGGCAACTCGGCCAGGTACAGGTAGAGGGACTGCTTGCCCGCCACCGGCAGCTCGCTCTCCACGGGCAGGGCCTGGAGGCGGCCGGCCAGCTCGGCCGCCAGCAGGACCTGGCGACGCTTCCGGGCCCTGTCGAAAAGGGCCAGCCCCTCCCGCGCGGCTTGCTCCCAGAGCTCGGCGCCCAGGAGGTAGCGCAGGCGCAACAGGGCGTGAACGCCGCTCTCGCCGGCCGGGGCTTCCCGCAGCAGGCCGAGACAGAGCTGGTGCAGATCGCGCCGGCGGCGGTGGCCCAGCCCGTCTCGCACCCAGTCGCGCCAGGCCGGATCGGCCAGCTCGGCCCGCAGGCTCCACCGCCCGCCGGCCTCGTCAAGCCCGGCGCGCCAGCGCAGCTCGCCGCTGCGTTCCAGGGCCTCCAGGCAGGCGAAGAAGGCGGACTCTTCCAGAGGAAAGATCCGGGCCAGGAAGTCCGGCGAGACCGGCTCGCCCTGCAGGGCGAGGATCTCCACCAGGGGACGGGCGGGCTCGGGAATGGCCGCGAGACGCCGCTCCGGCGCCGGGCGGCGCGGCAGCGACAGGCGCAGCTCCCCTTGCCAGAGGCGGGGCAGCTCGCCGAGAAGCTCGCGCAGCCGCGCCTCGCGGGGCGAGGACAACTCGTCCCCGTCGTCCTCCCGAATCAGGAACAGGTGCATTTCGGACGCTCCCTCGGCCAGGCGCTGCCACAGGGGCGAAGCGATCTGACTGGGGGCCGCGGGATCGTCGAGCACGAGCACCTGGGGTGCCTTCCCCGCATCGACCTCCGCCTCGAGCCAGCCGGCCGAGGCGTCGTCCATGAGCGTGAGGCCCCGCGCGGCCAGGCAGCCGGCCAGGAGGGGCTGCCAGGCGGCCAGAGCGCCGCGGTGCCCCCGCGCGCGCAGCAGGACATTCTGGCCCTCCTGGAAGGCGTCCAGGGCCTCCTCCAGGCGGCGGCGGGCAGCGGCCGGCAGGCCGGCGACCTGCGGAGCGAGCGGCTTCGCGCGCTCGCCTCTGGGAGCGGCGGCCGTCGCGATGCCGGGCAGACCGGCGGCCACCGCGGCGGGATCGGGACGGCGGCGCGGATCGGGATCCAGCAGGCGCGGCAGGACCTCCGCGCGCCAGTCGGCCCATCCCTCACGATCGCGCGTCAGCACGTCCAACAGCCGTCCCAGGGCGTAGCTGTCAGCGCCCGGCTGGATGCGGGCCGACCGGCGGACCTCGGGCGCGACGGACTCTCCCTCCTCGCCGAGCAGGCCGGGGAAGTGCAGCCAGGCCGGGGGAAGATACAGGGGCGCGCCGCGGGCATCACGCCAGAGCAGGCTGGGCTCCAGGCGGTGGATGGGCAGTCCGGCCTCCCGGCAGGCGGCCAGGTCGCCCGCCACGCGCGCCGCCAGATCCGCCAGCTCGGCGGCCGGCGGTCCCGCCCCCAGGGGCGATGCCCCCTCCGGCATCTCGGCCATGACATAGAAGGCGCCCTCGGCCTCGCCCAGCCGGCACTCGGGAACGGCGGAGCCGAGGACGGCTCGCAGCCTAGACAGGCGGTATGCGAAGGCCGTGGGATCCAGGGCCGCCCGCCGTCCATAGGCGTGGATGTAGAGCAGGCCTGGTCGCTGGCTGAGCAGGTCCCGGACGCGGCTGGCGCTGTACAAGGGGGTCTGCTCGAGGGGCTCTTCCACCTGGAAGCGAGAGAGGAAGATGGGGCGCTCCATGGGCCGTCCTCGGGATCGGGGCGCAAGGCCCGTAAAGATTCTTTCCGTCACAGAAAGTGTAGCGCGTGGATGCCGTCAACTCCAGCCCCAAGAGGCCTTTTGCTGGCCTGGGATGGCCGCTCCCGCTATGATTCACGCGCCATCCCCTTCATCGACACGGAGGCCCCCGATGATCCGACGCGCCCTTGCCGCGCTGGCGCTCGCCCTGCCGGTTCTGCTCCTCGCCGTTTCCTGCTCCGACAAGACCGACAATCCCTTCGATCCCGGCTTCACGGTCTTCGAGGTGCCCTCCGCGTACGCCACCATCCAGGCGGCGGCCGCCCAGGCCGAGGCGGGCGACCGCATCGTCGTGACGGGCCGCGATGAGGACTACAACGGCGACGTCCTGCTGCCGGCGGGCGTGATACTCATGTGCCGGGAGAACTCACTGCTCATGCCCGTCATCCGCGGCGGGATCACCGCCATCGGCTCCTCCAGTAGCCAGACCGGCGTCGCCGACCTGCGCATCGAGGGCTTCCGGGTCGTCAACGAGGCCGGCAGCGGCATCCTCCTGCAGGACTGCCAGCTGGCCATCGTCAACTGCTGGATCGACAGCTGCGCCGGGGCCGCCGTCGAGATCGTCGGCGACGGCGCCGTGGCTGTCAGCCGCTGCGACCTGCAGGCCTGCGCGACGGGCGTCCTGATCCGCGATGTCACCGAGGCGGCCCACTACCCCGACGCCGGCCATCCCGCTGGGCAGGGACCGAGCGTGGTCAACTGCAACTTCCTGGACAACCTGGTGGGAGCTGACTACCGCAACCTGGTCTTCGAGAGCCTGGCGGCGGCCGACACGGCGTACGTCAACCTTAACTACTGGGGCGGCGACCTGGACACCTACATCAGCCCGCCGGACAGCACCATCATCGACCACAAGGACGACTCCGGGAATCCGGGCTACGCCGACACCGAGGGGGATGGGTTCCAGTCCACGGTCACGCCCTGGCCGCGCGAGTGGCGGGACTGAGACGGCCGGTCAGGCCGCCGCGCCGCCGTCGTCCCCCTCGCCCAGCCTGCACAGCACGCAGTTGCCGCAGTCCATCTCGCGGGGCGGCGCGTACTCCTCGCCGGCGTGGATGGCCCGCCGCTCCTCCAGCTTGTTGATGCCCGCCATGAGAAAGCCCAGGGCGACGAAGGCGCCCGGCGGCAGGACCATCACCAGCAGGGGCGGGAAGTCGGGGCCGAAGAGGGTGTAGCCCAGCAGGCTGCCGTTGCCCAGGATCTCGCGCACGGCGCCCAGCAGCATCAGGCTCAGGGTGAAGCCCAGGCCCATGCTGAGGCCGTCGAGCAGGGAGGCGCCGACGCCGTTGCGGCTGGCGAAGGCCTCGGCCCGGCCCAGGATCACGCAGTTGACCACGATGAGGGGGATGAACAGCCCCAGGTTGCGGTGCAGGTCGTAGAAGAAGCCGTGCATGACCAGGTCGACGATGGTCACGAAGGTGGCGATGATCACGATGAAGGCCGGGATGCGCACTTTCTTGGGGATGAAGCCCCTGAGCAACGCGATGATCCCGTTGCTGCAGATCAGGACGAAGGTGGACGCCAGGCCCATGCCCATGCCGTTCACGACCGAGGTGGTGACGGCCAGGGTGGGGCACATGCCCAGCACGAGGCGGAAGATCGGGTTCTCCTTCCACAGGCCCCGGATGAAGATCTGTCCCGCGGTCATGGCTGGCCTCCCTCGGTTGCCGCGCCCAGGATCTCGTCCCGGTGGGCCTGGTACTGCTCCAGCCCGCGCTGGATGGCGTCGGCCAGCGCCCGCCCCGTCACCGTGGCGCCGGTGACGGCGTCCAGATCGCCGCCGTCCTTGGCCACGCGCCAGTCCGTGTCGGCGAGGCCGTGGCCCCGGTAGTAGGCGTCCAGCAGGGCCGGCTCGGCGTACTTGGCGCCGAGGCCCGGCGTCTCCGCGTGCTGGAGCAGGCGCACGCCGCTGACCTTTCCGTCGGCCTCCAGGCCCAGCATGACGACGATCTCGCCGGAATAGCCCAGCGGGGTAACCGCCTTGTAGGCACAGCCGCTGATGGCCCCGTCCCGGCGGCCGCGGAAGCACTCCAGGGTGTCGCCGGGGGCCAGGGCGATGCGGACCACGTCCTGGTCCGGCGCGTTGTCGTAGGCCGGCAGCACCTGGCGGATGGCCCGCAGGCTCGCCGCCCGCGCGGCCGCGGCGATGGGACCGGCCGTGAAGTCGGCCACCTGGGCCAGGGCCAGGGCGGCGACGGCGCTGATCAGCGCCAGGCGGAGCGAGAGATTGAGCATGGTCTTCATGCCGCCTTCGCCTCCTCGTAGAGCTTGCGCTTCGCGCCGAAGACCTGGGGCTTCGTGTAGCGGTCGATGAGCGGCGTGGCCGCGTTCATCAGCAGGATGGCGAAGCTGACCCCCTCCGGGTAGCCGCCCCACAGGCGGATGATGACGGTGATCAGCCCGCAGCCCACCGCGAAGATGAACATGCCCCGGCGCGTGACGGGGCTGGTGACCATGTCCGTGGCCATGAAGAAGGCGCCCAGGAACAGACCGCCGCTGAAGGTGTGGTAGAGCGGGTTGGCGTAGCGCTCGGGATCACCGAGCCAGGCGGCGCCCGTGAAGAGGAAGACCGTCGCGATGAAGCCCACCGGCACCTGCCACTTGATGTGCCCCTTGCGCAGCAGGAACAGGCCGCCCAGCAGCAGGGCGATGACGCTCACCTCGCCCAGGCAGCCGCCGCGCATGCCCACGAGCAGCTTCCAGACGGGGAAATCCGCGCCGGCCATGGCCTGCGGCACCGTCTGCCCCACGCTGAGCGCCTCGCGGATCGCGCCCAGGGGCGTCGCGGCCGTGGTGGCGTCCACGGTCAGGGGGCCGCCCTGGGCCGGCCAGGTGGTCATCTGCACGGGGAAGGAGACGAGCAGGACCACGCGCGCCACCAGGGCCGGGTTGAAGGGGTTGTAGCCCAGACCCCCGTAGATCTGCTTGCCGAGGACGATGGCCGCCAGGCAGCCCACCACCACCAGCCACCAGGGGCTGCCCGCCGGCAGGTTCATGGCCAGCAGCAGGCCGGTGACCACGGCGCTCCAGTCTCCCAGGGTGCCGGGTCGGCCCAGCATCCTCCGGAAGGCCCACTCGAACAGCAGGCAGCCGGCCACGGCGATCGCGTAGACCTGCAGCGCCGCCAGCCCGAAGAACCAAAGCCCCACGAGGATGCCCGGCACCAGGGCCCAGACCACGCTGCGCATGATGCGCGGCACGTCCTGGTCCCGGTGCACGTGGGGCGACGTGCTGACGACCAGGCGCGGCGCCCGGGGCGGCTCGGCCTTGTCCGGCGGCGCCGGCTTCGCGGGCGGGGGCGCCGGCGGATCGCCGCCGGCAGCGGCGACCTCCGGCGGCGACGCGCCCGTCTTGTCCTGTTCCATGCTCATCGATCGACTCTCCCTTGCGCCTTGCGGCGCGGCCCTAGGCCGCGCCCTGCTGGCGCATCTTCTGGATGCGGCGCAACTCCGCCTTCCCCCGCTTGATGAGCTGCACGAGGGGCCGGTAGGCCGGACAGCAGAACGCGCAGCTGCCGCACTCGATGCAGTCGGCGACGTTGAAGTCCTCCAGATCCTCCCAGCGATCGCGCTCGCACAGGACGCCCAGGGTGCTGGGCAGAAGGCCCATCGGGCAGGCGTCCACGCAGGCGCCGCAGCGGATGCAGGCGTCGGCCAGGTACTGCACCACCTCGGCGTCGGGCAGGCACAGGACGCCGCTGGTGCCCTTGATGATGGGCACGTCGAGGCTGAACTGCGCGATGCCCATCATGGGTCCGCCGTAGACGACCTTGGCCACGTCCTCGGTGAGCCCGCCGCAGAAGGCGAGCACGTCGCCCAGGGGCGTGCCCACGCGCAGGCGCAGGTTCTTGGGCTGGCGGATGGCGGCGCCCGTCACCGTGGTGACGCGCTGGATCAGGGGCCAGCCCTTCGCGATGGCCTCGTAGGCGGCCACGGCCGTGCCGACGTTCTGCACGAGGCAGCCCACGTCCATGGGCAGGCCGCCGGCGGGCACGGTGCGCCCCGTCAGCGCGTAGATGAGCTGCTTCTCCGAGCCCTGGGGATACTTGACCTCGAGCAGCGCGAAGGCGACGTCCAGGTCCGGCGGACAGGCGGCCTTCAGCGCGTCCAGGGCGTCGGCCTTGTTGGCCTCGACGCCCACGTAGGCCTTGGTCACGCCGAGGACCTTCATGAACAGGCCGACGCCCTCCATGACCTCGCGCGGTTGCTCGAGCATGACGCGGTGGTCGCTGGTCAGGTAGGGCTCGCACTCGGCGCCGTTGAGGATGAAGGTGCCGATGGGCTTGTCCTTGGGCGGGCTCAGCTTGACGTGGGTGGGGAAGGTGGCGCCGCCCATGCCCACGAGCCCCGCGTCGCGCAGGGCGTCGCGCAGGGCCGCGGGGTCCATCTCGCGCCAGGCGCCCCGGGGCTGGACGCCCTCCCACCAGGCGTCCTCGCCGTCGGCCTCGATCTCCACGGCGGTCATCTCCAGGCCCAGGGGATGGGGCAGCTCCTTGACGGCCGTGACCTTGCCGCTGGTGGGCGCGTGCACGGCCACGGAGACGAAGCCGCCCGGCTCGCTGAGCGGCTGGCCGCGGCCCACCCGGTCGCCCTTGGCGACGACGGGCTTGCCCGGCGCGCCCAGGTGCTGGGCCAGGGGCACCACGTAGCGCGCGCCCAGGGGCATCTCCTCCACCGGCAAGGCGGCCGTGCCCTTGTTGTACTGGGGATGGATGCCACCCTTGAACTTCATGCTACCCTCCCTCGGCGGGCTTCAGTGGACGGGCTTCTTCGCGTCCAGGTGGAGTTCCACGATGGCGCCGGTCGGGCACTCGCCGGCCACGGCCGGATCGCGCGGCGGATGGTCGTAGTCCACTAGGGCGAGCCAGTCCTCGACCTTCATGCTCTCGTCGCCCACGAACTTCTCGCACTTCTTGCAGCCGATGCAGGCCACCTGGCAGGCCTTGCGCGCCACGGGCCCCTTGTCGCGGCTGCTGCACAGCACGTGGATCGGGGCGCTCTCGGGCACCAGCTTGATGAGGTCCTTGGGGCAGGCCGCGACGCACTTGCCGCAGGCCGTGCAGCGCTCGGGGATGACCCGGGCGATGCCGCCCTCGGTGATCTCGATGGCCTGGAAGGCGCAGGCAACTTGGCAGTCGGCCAGACCCAGGCAGCCCCAGCGGCAGAGCTTGTCGCCGCCCGCCAGCAGCGCGGCGCTGGCGCAGCTGGCCATGCCGTTGTACCGGAACTTGCTGGGCGCCACCTCGCGCGTGCCCTGGCAAAGGACCAGGGCCACCCGGCGCTCCTTCTCCTCGACGACCAGGCCCATGATCCTTGCCACGGCCACCGCCGTCTCGGCGCCGCCCACGGGGCAGCCGTCAGGCGCGGCCTCGCCCCGGGCGACGGCCGCCGCGAAGTCGTTGCAGCCGGCGTAGCCGCAGCCGCCGCAGTTGGCGCCCGGCAGCACGTCCAGGATCTTCTCCTGGCGCGGGTCCACCTCCACGGCGAAGAATCGGGCCGCGAGGCCGAGGCCCAGCCCCGCCAGCAGTCCCAGTCCGGCCATGACGGTTGTCGCGACGATCACCGCTTGCTCCTTTCGCGCGCCGGGATCAGACGATGCCCGCGAAGCCCATGAAGGCCAGGGAGAGGATGCCCGCCGTCACCAGGGCGATGGCCGTGCCCTTGAAGGCCCGGGGCGTGTCGGCCAGATCCAGCACCTCGCGGATGCCCGAGAAGAGCAGGATGGCCAGGCCGAAGCCCATGGCGCCGGCGAAGCCGTAGACCGTCGTCTCCAGGAGGTTGTACTCCTTCTGGATGTTCAGGATGGCCACGCCCAGCACGGCGCAGTTGGTGGTGATCAGGGGCAGGAAGATGCCCAGCGCCGAGTAGAGGGCCGGGCTGACCTTCTGCAGCACCAGCTCCACCAGCTGCACCATGGATGCGATGATGAGGATGAAGGCCAGCGTGCGCAGGTACTCGAGGCCGTAGGGCACCAGCAGGTAGTGGTAGACCAGCCAGCTGACGACGCTGGCCAGGGTCATGACGAAGATGACCGCGCCGGTCATGCCCATGGCCGTGGAAAACTTCTTGGAGACGCCCAGGAAGGGGCAGATCCCGAGGAACTTGTGCAGTACGAAGTTGCTGACGAAGATCGCACTGATGAACAGGAGGATGATCTCCATGGCCCGGACCCCCATCACCTGGTGTTGGAGCGCTGGAACAGGGCCAGTAAAAGGCATAGTGCCTTCAATTTCAAGAGGATGGTGAGCACGGGCAGAGAGCCGAACCTAACTGCCCGTGGCCCCGGGCCGGCGGCTGCGGCTAGGGTCCCGTGGAGTCCGCCGGCGCCGGCCAGGCGAAGTCGAGCTGGTCGGCGGGCAGGCTGTAGACCGTCGGGTAGTCGGACCGGCGGAAGTAGCGCCGACCCTCCACGGGCGGCCCCAACTCCAGGGCCAGGGGCTCCCGCGCGACGGTGAACGCGAGGCGCCAGGTCCCCGGCGCCGCCAGGCGCCAGGCGTCGAGCTGGTCGCGGCGCGGCAGCAGGGCCTCCACGCGCTCCGTGGAGACGCGCACCATCTGGTTGAGGAGCCGCACCACCTGGCCGCCGTCCACAACCCGGCCCGCCGCGTCCCGCCACAGCCAGTCCTCGCCCGGATCGCGGACCAGCGCGCCGCCGGGACCGTCGATGCGCTTCACCTCGCCCGGCAGGTAGGTGAACAGCACCACGGACATGTAGGCGCTGAAGGATTCCAGCAGGGGCGCGACGGTGACCGAGTCCATCAGGAAGCCCGAGGGGCGGTCGGGATTGCGCGCGAACCAGAGGCCGTAGCGCCGGCCGCCGATGTCCAGGCGGTGGGGGCGCTCCTCGCCGCTCAGGTGCGCGGACACCGAGGCCAGGGGATCGTCCAGCCCATAGATGCCCAGCCGGTCCGCCTCCATGTCCACGAAGTCCAGGACGGTGCCGCGCCACAGGATGTTCAGCAACACCTCGACGGCATCGCCGCTGGCCCGGTAGGGCTCGGGCCGAAGGATGGCCCAGCCGTCGCGCTCCCGGACGATGCTGAAACGGCCGCGTGGATTGGCGATCTCCAGGCGCTCGAGACGATGCAGGGGCACGCCGGCCATGGGGCGCTTGTCCCGCAGCTCGCTCTCTCCCTTGAGGAATCGCGTGCGCAGCAGTGTCGAGACCAGGGCCAGGGAGTCGCGCCAGCTGACCTGCACCCAGAGCCGCTTCTCCACGGGATTGAGGTCGCCGAAGCGCATGGTGTCGCGGCCGGCGGCCGTCTCCAGGATGACCGTCAGGGCGGGCGCGCCCAGGCCGACCTCGCCCCACTTCTCGCGCGGCAGGGGCGGCAGCCAGCGCTCGACCTCCTGGAACTCCAGGGTCGCCAGCATGAGGGCCACGGTGGTCGAATCGGCCAGGTCCTCCAGGGGCGCGGTCAGGCGCCAGGAGGTGCCGCTGCGCTCCACCCGCAGCCCGCGGTCGGGGAAGCGGATCTCCACCGCCCGCACGGCGGACGCCTCGTAGGGCGCCAGCAGACCGCGCGCGAAGCGCGCCTCGGAGCTCTCGCCGGGGCCGCGCACGCCGAAGTGCCACAGGGCGGCCAGCAGGACCAGGACCGTGCCCACCAGCCAGAGGGTGCGTCGCCAGGTCACGGTGCGCCTCCCGGGCGGGGCCGCCGGCGGGCCAGCAGCAGGCGCAGGGGCCACAGGGCCAGGAGCAGGCCCGGCATTACGGCCAGGATGAGAATGCCGTAGACGCGCCGCGCGGCGCGCCCCATGCGAAGGAGCCCGGCGCGCTCGGGACGTTCCCGCGGCGTGATGGCGTCCCGCTCCTGGACCAGCCAGGCCGCGGCGTTGAGCAGCAGGTCCGCGTTGCCCTGCCAGTCGATCTGATCGTGCCGGACGAAGTGGCTGTCCCCGACGACCACCAGGCGGCCGCCGCCGGATTCGCTCGCCGCGGCCAGGACGAGGGGGCCGCCCCGCTCCCGCCCCTCGTCGAAGTGGACGTGCTCGGAGGGCGGATCCAGCTCCTCGAAGCTGCGCGGAGAGCTGTAGAGCAGCGGCGCGGCGATGCTGTCCACCGCGAAGGGCCGCGCCACGGGGAAGGCCGTCAGGGCGGGCAGGCGCAGGAAGGGCAGGGTGATGGGATGGGGGGCGTAACGGCTGACCACCGGCACCTCGAATCCCTTGTCCATGTTGATGTTGGCTTCGCCCAGGTCGATGACGAAGCCGCGGCCTGGATGGATGCCCCGCCGCGCCAGCAGGGGTTCGAGGTTGGCCGCGAACGAGCCGTCGGCCATCTCGGCGTCGGGATCGAGGAGCAGGAGCAGCGAACCGCCCGCGTCCAGCCAGGCCTCCAGGCCGGCGACCAGGAACGCGGGCAGGCCGCGGCGCGGCCCGGCCAGGATCAGGAGATCCGTGCCGGCGGGAACCCCGCCCTGGCTCTCGCTCACGGCCTGCCAGGCCTCGACCGCGTAGCCCTCGGCCTTCAGGACCAGCTTCAAGGCCACGAGCCCCTCGCCCGAGTCCAGGGGCAGCAGGCCCGGCCCCTGGACGACGCGCGCGACGATCTGCCGCGCCTGCGTGACGCGGCGCAGGGCGCGGGTCAGCGCGGCCTCGTCGAGCAGGTAGCCCCCGGCGGCGTCCCGCTCGGCCACGAAGATCTCCCGCCGGCCCTCGTGCTCCAGCAGGATGCTGCCCGGCTCCTTGATGCCAGCGGCCAGGGCCCGGCGCGGGTGTTGCCCCGGATCCACCAGCTCCCAGGAGATCCGCGGCCGTCCCGCCGCGGCGGCGCCCAGCAGGGCGGCGGCGCGGCTGCGCTCGGGCTCGCGGTCGGGCAGGAAGAGGGTGATCGACAGGGGCGAGGACAGGGAATCCAGGACGGCCTCGGCCTGGGGCGGGAGGGTGTGGATCCGGTCGGGGCTGACGTCCCAGCGCAGGCGGTGGCGCCCGGCCAGGAAGACCACCGCGGCGCCGAGGGCCAGCAGCGCGGCCACGCGCAGCAGGGAGTGCAGCCACCACTTCGCGCGCGGGCCCACGCCTCACTCCCCCGCCCGCAGGGAAGCCAGGGCGCGCCGGGCCAGATCCAGGCCCAGGCCCGCCAGAACCGCGAAGTAGACCAGATCGGCCGTGTCCACCAGGCCGCGCAGGAAGGGCGCCAGGTGGCCCAGGGTCGACAGGGCCGGCAGCAGGCCGCCCGGGAAGCCCGTGGCGCCGGGCCGGGCGAAGCCATCCAGGGCCCAGAGCAGGAACATCAGCGCGAAGCTCCCCGCCGCGGCGATGACGGGGCTGCGCGTGAAGGCGCCCAGGATCAGGGACAGGGCCAGGAAGGCCGCGCCCATGAGCAGCAGCCCCAGGTAAGCCGTGGCCACCACCGGCAGGGCCAGGTCGCCATGGGGCGCCAGCAGAAGTTGCGCGGGCAGTGTCAGCGCCAGCAGGAAGGTGTAGAGCAGCAAGGCCCCGCACCACTTGCCCAGCACGAGCGGCCATTCGCCCAGGGGGCTGGTCATCAGGAGCTCCAGGGTGCCGCCGCGCCGCTCGTCGGCCAGGAGCCCCATGCCCAGCAGGGGCAGGAAGACCAGGCAGAGGAAGGCCAGCCCGCCCAGATTCTGGGCGAGCAGGGCGTCATTGAGATCGAGGAACTGGGGCGGCATGCCCATCATGCGCAGGCGGGCGGCCAGCTGCACGCTGGCGCGCATGTACTCCTGCAGGTCCAGCCAGGCGATGATGCCGGCCAGCAGCACGAAGGCGCCGCCCAGGGAGCCGGCCAGGGGCGAGCGGAAGCTCGTGACGAGCTCGCGCCGCAGGATGCCCAGCCAGGCCCTCACGGCCCCACCTCGCCGCGGACCACGCGCAGGAAGATCTCCTCCAGGCCCGCGCGGCCCGGCTGCAGCTCGTAGAGCCGGCCGCCGCGCTCCTGCACCCAGGCGGCCAGGACCGCCGGGGCCTCGGGATCGTCGTCCACGGACAGCAGCCAGCGGTCGCCCGCCTCCCCCCGCGGCGTGGCCTCGCGCACGCCCGGCGCCTGCGCCCAGTCGGGCGGGCCGTCCGGGAAGCGGGCCCGCAGCTCCAGACGCCGCCCGCCGTCGAGGCTGCGGCCCAGCTCCTCCAGGGAGCCCTCGGCCACGGCCCGGCCCCGATCCAGGATGAGCACGCGGTTGCAGACGGCCTCCACCTCGGACAGGACGTGCGTGGACAGGACCACGGTCCGCTCGCCGCCGAAGCCACGGATCAGGTCGCGCAGGTCCGAGACGAGCAGGGGATCCAGCCCGGCCGTGGGCTCGTCCAGGAACAGCAGCTCCGGCTCGTGCAGGAGGGCCTGGGCCAGCCCCAGGCGCTGGCGCTGGCCCTTGGACAGGGCGCGGGCCGGCCGCCTGTCCAGGCCGGCCAGCCCGCAACGCTCCACGACGCGCTCGCGGGCCTCGCGCAGGCGGGCTCCGGCCAGGCCGTAGAGGCTGCCGGTGAAGTCCAGGTGGCCCCGGACGGTGAGGTCGGGAGTGAGGGGATTGGCCTCGGGCAGGTAGCCCGTGCGCCGCCTCAGGTCGCGCCCGAGCTCCGCCAGGGGCCGGCCCTCGAACTCCACGCGGCCGGCGTCGGGAGTCATGAAGCCGGTGAGGATGCGCAGGGTCGTGGTCTTGCCGGCGCCGTTGGGGCCCAGCAATCCCAGGATCTCGCCCCGGCCGATGCCGAAGCTGAGTCCCCGGAGCGCCACGGTTTCCCCGTAGCGCTTGTGCAGTTCGTGGACCTGGATCACAGGAATGGAGTTAGCCGTTCACGGAGGGCCTGTCAACCGGCATCGCTCCGCGCCGCCGCCAGCAGGGCGGCCAGGCCGGCCGGCGTGGGATCGGCCGTGGCCAGTCGCCGCGGGAAGGCGAGGGTCCATCCCCAGGCGCCGGCCGCCAGGACCGCCGGCTCCCCGCCGGATTCCGCGCGCGCCGCCAGCTCGGCCAGACGACCGGCAGCCGGCGGCCGCCGGCCCACGTGGAGATAGGCGCCCGCGCGGAGAGGCTCCTCCGTGGCCAGGCGCCGCAGGGACAGGTGGGACAGGGCGGCGAGGTACTCCTCGTGGCGCCAGGATCCCGTGGCGCCCAGCTCCAGGTCCAGGATCTCCCCGTCCCAGAGGGCCCCGCCGGCCGGGTCGGGTTCGCCGGCATCCCGGCCGCCGGCAACGCCGTCCCGGTCGTCGCCGGCCGCGGGACGGAAGACGGCGGCGCGACGCACGGCCGCGACGTCCGGCTCCGGTCCCCCGCCGGCCGGACTCGGACGCGCCGCCAGAAAGGCCGCCCAGCGCTCCCGCGCCTCGTCGCGCCAGGGCTGGCGGACACGACCCGCCTCCAGGGCCGAGGCCATGCCCTCGAGCAGGGCCTCGGCGCCGGGCTCCCACCGTGCCAGGGTCAGCAGGTGGCAGCCGGCGGCGAAGGCCGCCGCGGCGCGCTCGGCCGCCGGCACGGCGGCGGCGGCGCCCATCTCCAGGGCATCGCTGATCACCAGCCCGGCGAAGCCCGTCTCGCCGGGCAGGAGCTCGCGCAGCAGGTCTTCGCGGAAGGTGGCCGGGCGCGGGTCGTCGTCCCCCGCCAGGCGGACATGCGCCGTCATCACGGCCGGCGCGCCGGCCTCGACGCCGCGGCGGAAGGGGACCAGCGCGGCCGCCCGGTCGGCGGCGACTGCGGGCAGCACCTCGTGGCTGTCCTCCCGCGCATCGCCGTGGCCGGGAAAGTGCTTGATGACGCCGAGGACGCCGGCGGCGGCCAGGCCCCGCAGGGCCGCGGCCACCATGTCGGCCGCGGCGTCGGGATCGCCGCCGAAGCTGCGGCTGCCGATGACGGGATTCTCGGCGCCGTCGTCCAGGTCCGCCACGGGCGCACACAGGGCGTCAGCGCCCAGGGACGCCGCGCGGGCCGCCATGGCCCGGTGGCAGGCGGTCACGGCCCCGACGCCGGCCAGGGCCTGGGCCCGCGGCGCGGGCCAGTCGCCGCCCAGCTGCTGGATCCAGCCGCCCTCCTCGTCCAGGAAGACGGCCAGCTCGCGGCCGGCCGCCTCCTCGAGACGGCGGCGCAGGGCGGGCAGCGCGTCGCCGCCCGCCGGCAGGTTGTCGCGGAAGAGGATGACCGCCGGCGGCCGCCAGGCCTCCAGCAGGCGCAGGAAGTCCTCGGGCGGTCGCACGCCGCGGAAGCCGAGCAGCCAGTGAGCGCCCGTGGCCCGGCGCAGGGCGCGCTCCACTAGGCTTCCTCGACGATGACGGCGGTGCCGTAGGCCAGCAGCTCGGCGGCGGATTCCATCATCTCGGACGTGGAGAAGCGCACGGCTAAGATGGCGTTGGCGCCGAGGGCCTCGGCCTCGGCGCGCATCCGGTCCAGGGACTGCTCCCGGCACTCGCCCATCATCTTCGTGTACTCCAGCACCTCGCCGCCCACCAGGTTCTTGAACTTGGCCATGATGTCGTGACCCACATGGCGGGTGCGGACGGTGTTGCCCCGGACCAGGCCCAGGACCTTGACGACATTGTAACCGGGCAGGACGCAGGTGGTGGTGATCAGCATGGTACCAACCTCGTCTAGCGAACCACGTCGCGGTAGGGATCCCTGCGGTACTCGATCCAGCGCTCGCGCGCCTTCACCAGGAAGAGGAGAAGCAGTCCCAGCAGCACGGCGCCGCCCGCCCAGCGCAGCAGGGCGGGCAGCGCCGGATCCAGGAGCCAGGCCCCGAGGCTCCAGACCAGCAGCACCAACGTCCCCGCCACCACGAGCAGCCAGCCCAGGGGCAGGCCGGCCCGCTTGGCGAGTGTGCGGTCCAGTTCCTCGAGGACGTCGTCCGCCGGATCGCGCAGGCGGACGCCGGACAGGCGGCGGCCCAGGTCCTCCAGGCGCGCCAGCTCCGCGCGCAGCTCCGGCGAGGCCGCCAGGGCCTCCTCCAGCTCGCGGCGCTCGGCGTCGTCCAGCTCGCCGTCCATGTGGGCCATCATCAGGCGGCGGATGCGTTCGCGGTCCATTCAGCTCACCTCCGCATCGGCGGCCAGGGTCCCGCTCTCATCCCCCAGCCGCGCGTCGATCGCGCGGCGCAGGGCCGAGCGGGCGTAGAACAGCCGGCTCATCACCGTGCCCCGCGGAATGTCCAGCGCCTCGGCGATCTCCGTGTAGCTAAGGTCGCGGAAGTGGCGCAGCACGATGATCTCTCGATGCTCCGGACTCAGCGTCTGCAGGGCTTCCCAGACCAGGGACGCACGCTCGCTGGCCACGAGGGCGCGAAAGGGATCCGCCCCGCGGCCCGGCGGGTCCACGCCGCCGTCGCGCTCGCAGACCAGGGGACACTCGCCATGCCGACCGCGCTTGGCCATGAAGTTGAAACAGAGGTTGCGCAGGATGCGGTAGAACCAGGGGAAGAAGGGCCGCTCCGCGTCGAAGTGGTCCATGTGCCGCAGGGCTCTCAGGAAGGCTTCCTGCACCATGTCGCGCGCGTCCTCCTCGCTGCCCAGGTAGCCCAGCGCGATCCGGGTGGCCTCGCCCGCATAGCGTCGCGCGAGACGGGAGAAGGCCTCGCGGTCCCCGTCGCGGGCGCGCAGTAACAGGGCCTTGTCCGGTTCCGCGCCGTCAGACGGCATGCTCTACCTCCCGGTGGCTGAATGATTCGGCATCCTAAACCGAAGCGCGCCGGGGAGGCATAAAAAAAGTGGGCTTACGGCGTGCCCACTCCTGGTCGATCTATGCGAAAGGGGGAATCCTGTCTCTCTCTGGGCACGCGCTATCAAGGCGCGTGCCAGGTGGCCCGCTGCAGGGGCCGAGCAGCGCCAGGGCTTGCCCCGCAAGGGATTGAGGGCTTCGCTCCGGGCCGGGCCGGCGCCGGGGCCGTATGGGTCCTGACCACAACGGTGGTCAATGCGCCGTCGAACTGTCTAGAAAAGGGGAAGGCCGCCCCCCGCGGGGGCGGCCCCGAGTTCGGCGCAGCGGCGGATCGCCTAGAGCGTGTTCTTGAGCGTGGCCGCGGGCTTGAAGCCGACGGTCTTGCTGGCCTTGATCTGGATCTTTGCGCCGGTCTGCGGATTGCGACCCGTGCGGGCCTTGCGACGGCGGACCGTCCAGGTGCCAAAACCGGGATAGGAGAAGCGCTTTTCCTTCCTGATGGTCTTGCCCATCACGTCGAAGGTGGCGTCGATCACCTCGGCGCAGGCCTTCTTGGTGATGTCGGTCTTGACAGCCTTGGAATTCCACACGGTGTCGATCAGCTCAGCCTTGGTCATGATTCAAACCGCCTTTCCGAGAGTATCCTCTACAGGTCGGGATTGTCCCGCGGTTGTTGTAGGCCAAGGCCGGAAAGCTGGCAAGCAAAATCTGCGCAGAGGCGCTACAAATGAGCCTCTGCGAGGGGTCCGCCCTCTCTCGCCTAGCCGTCAGGCTGCTTCCCGGTGTTCAGGCCCGGCAGATCCCCGAAGTCATCGCGTGATTCACGGGGAGTATCGGGATCGGAGAAGAAGACATGACCCCGGTCCACCTGCCACTCCACCAGGCGCGTGTCGCGGAAGAAAAGATAAATGAGGGTGCGGGGCTGGGGCAGGGGGCCCTCGCGGAATTCGTAGGTCCAGCGCTGCTGGTGCTCGCTCTTGACGCGGTAGAGAGGCCGCCCCCAGGCCAGGAAGACCTGAGTCGGGTTCATGCCCCGGCGGACCTCGCTGCGATCCATGTTCTCCAGGAAGGGATCGTTCTGGTTGCTGCTGGCGTACTGGCGGCGGAGCTGTTCGATCTCCGGATCGATGGCCACCGGCGCCCGCAAGGACTGGCGGCAGCCGGTTAGGGCCAGCAGCAGCAGGAGGGGCAGCAGGTGTCGGATCGCGCGGTGCGTCGAACAGGTCATGGCTTCCCTCCTTCGGCAGGCGAACGGTCAGAGTCTAGACCCTCGCCAGGCAGAAGCAAACCCAAAGTTTCCGCGCCGCGGCGCAGGCGCTGCGCGGCATCGGCGGCGATCTGCTCGCTGCCCGTTCCCAGCAGGCGCGTCTCGAAGCGATCGCGCCAGCGTGGGAGCTGCCATTGCTGGCGCAGGAGATCCTGGCACCATCGCAGCAGGTCGCCGCGCCCGCCGCCCGCGGGCCCCTCGCCGCGCCAGTTGCCCTCGTCCAGGCGCTCGTAGATGTCATCCTTCGCCGTGATGACCTGGTAGCGGGAGAACTCGCCCTTGCGCACGCGATCGATCACGCGCTCCACGCGTTCCGACACGAGCGCGAGATCGGCGGCCGCGAAACCGCGCACCTGCACCTCCAGCGGTTGCGGGCCCGGTGACGTGTAGTCGTACCAGGCCCCGGCGCTGGCGGCCAGGCCCGGCGCGACGAAGCCCTCGCGCAGCAACTGGCTGATGACTCCCGCCGTCAGGGCGCAGGCGGCAGCCTGGGGACCGTCGCCGCGCGGGCCGGGATACTGGAGGACCATCAGGGGCGTCGCCCCTGATGCCCGCTGCTCCAGGCGTCCGGCACCCGGGTGGATCAGGGCAGGAACCGCCGTTGGCGGCGACGGACCGCCGGGCAGGCGGTCCAGGTCCACCTGCCAGCAGCGGATGAAGTCCTCGGGATCCAAGTCTCCGGCGGCCAGGACCAGGACGGCGCCCGCGTGGTAGCGCGCGTCCAGCCAGGCGCGCAGGTCCGCCGGCGCGGGCGGGCGCGCGTCCTCGGGCCGCGCCTGGAGCTGACGCCAGCGGTAGGGATGATCGCCGAAGTGGCGCCGGGCCATGGCGTCACGCAGGGCGACCTCGGGACTGGCGGCCAGGCGTTCCCACTCGGCCTCCTGCTCGCGCCAGGCGCGGTCCAGTTCGGCCTGATCGAAGCGGCCGGGATGCTGCAAGCGGGACAGCAGATGCCTCAGCACGTCCTCGTGCCCGGCGGCCGGGCCCGCCAGGCAGAGGCTGGCGCCGTCGGGCTCCAGGCTCGTCGCCCGGGTCCAGCCCCGCGCGCGCAGCCAGGCGTCCAGGGGCTCCCGCCCGGGAGCGCCCTCGAGCACCGAACCCAGGAAAACGCGCGGCGCCAGGGCCGCCAGGACGGGATTCACGGCCGCATGGGCCGTGCCGGCCGGGAAGGCCACGCCCAGGCAGATCCAGCCGGGGCGGCCCGTGTCCGCGGCCAGAACCCGCCCGCCGGCCGCCAAATCCAGCTCCTCCCGGGACAGGGCGGCCCGCGCGGCGGTGGAAACGACCAGGATCAGCAACGCCAGGCAGACTCGTGCGTTCCGAGTCGTCACGGGTGGGCCTCCTTCGGTGGGATCGCCCCGGAATCCATGATGTCGGGATCCGGCGCCTCCGGGTGGGCCAGGGCGTCGGCGACCATGTCCAGGAAGGGCAGCAGCCAGGGCGCCAGCCCGGCGGCTGGTTCGCTCTCGAAGTCGGGCCGGACAGCGCGCAGGGCCAGGTAGTAACCGGCCCCGGCGCGGCGCACGGCCGGCTCCAGGTGGAAGCCCTCGCCGTCCCAGCCATGGCGAGCCAGCTGCGTGGCCAGCAGCCGCCCCAGGCGGCCGTTGCCGTCGGTGAAGGGGTGGACGGACTGGAACTCGTAGTGGAAGCGACCGGCGGCGAGGAAGGGATCCTCGCCGGCGGACAGGTCCTCCCGCGCCCGCGCCAGCAGGGCCTCCATCAGCTCCGGCACGCGCAGGGGATGGGGCGGCGTGAAGACGGGCCGCCCGGCTCCGGAGCCGGACTCACGCACGATGCGGACCTCGCGCCGGCGCCAGACGCCCACATCGGCCGAGAGACCGCCCATGAGCAGACCGTGCAGGTGCCGGAGAGCCCGCGGGCTCCACTCCCAGCCGGCGCCGGCGCTCTCGAGGAAGTCCTGGGCGCGCCGGCAGCCCAGCAGCTCGCGCTCCGGGCGCCCCGGGCGGGCGGGCGCCGGCCCGGCCAGGAGCCGCCAGGCCCGGGGCCAGGACAGGGGATTCCCCTCGATGCCCGCGTTGCACCAGGCCGCGTAGCCACCGCGTCGCTCACGTTCCGCGGCATCGGACGGCGGGCGCCAGACCGCGCGCAGGGCGGCCAGGTGCTCCAGGCGCCCGCGCAGGCCCTCGCCGCCCCTGTCTGAACCGGCAGCCTCCATCACGCGTCCTTCCGTCGCGCGCCAGAAATGGGCGGGAACTTTCCGCCCCGCCGTGGGTATGCCGACCTGCAACCCCCAGAACGAGGCCCCCAAGAGACCCCCGGGTGGAATTCGAGGCACCGCCCGGGGGTCGGCTTGCAAGCCGACCCCGATTACGATATAGTAGGCAGCCTGACGAAACCAGGAGAAGCCCAATGGATTTCGCCAAGGGGGAATTTGTCGTCTATCCGCGCTACGGAGTGGGGCGGGTCCTGGGCGTGGCCAAGAAGAGGTTCGCCGACCAGTCGGAACGCTGTCTCGGCATCCAGTTCGACCATCAGAACCTGACTCTTTACCTGCCCGTGCATCGCCTGGACAAGGTGCGGCTACGCAAGGTGATGTCCGGCGGGATCGTACGGCGGGTGATGGAGGCCCTCAAGTCACGCGCACGTTACGATCCCAAGCAGAGCCACAAGGACCGGCTCAAGGACTACCAGGCCAAGTTCAACACCGGTGATCCGATCCTCATGGCCGAGGTGGCCCGCGACCTGGCGCGCCTGTCAAAGCGGCAGGAGCTGACCATGGAGGAGGAGAGCCTCTGCCGGGAATCCATCACCCTCCTAGCCCGCGAGATCGCCATCCGACGCGACAAGGAGACCGCCGAGGTCCGCGCGGACATGGAGCAGCTCCTCTACCGCTGACGCACCCTCAGCCCGACATCTCGCCACCGGACCGCTTGCCGCCACCGTCCAGGGCCTCGGCCCAGAGTTCGGCGGGGTGGCGCACGGCCACCGGGAGGTCCGCCTCCCGAACGGCTTTCTCCCACTGGAGGCGGCAGCCCGTGTTGGCCGTCAGCAGCTCCTTGGCGCCCGTGGCGCGCAATTCCGCCAGTTTCTCGCCGATCATGGCCGACGACAGGGCGCGCTGGCGCAGGAAGTAGGTGCCGCCGGCGCCGCAGCATCGCTCCGGATGGTCCATCTCGACGCGCTCGAGCCCCGCGACGGCGTCCAGCAGGGCCCGCGGCCCGGCGGCAATGCCCTGGGCGTGGATTGCGTGGCAGGGATCGTCGTAGGCAACGCGGCGGGGGCGATCCAGGCCCGGCGCGGCAGCCAGGACCGCGGGATCGAGAACCTCGCTGAGGTCCCGCACCCGTTCGCTGAAGCGGCGCGCCCGCGCGGCCCACGCGGGGTCGTCCGCCAGCCATCGGGCGTACTCCTTCAGGGCCGCCCCGCAGCCCGCCGTCTGGGTCACGATGAGGCCCG
The DNA here is from genome assembly GCA_016933175.1 of Candidatus Krumholzibacteriota bacterium. Taxonomy (GTDB): domain Bacteria; phylum Krumholzibacteriota; class Krumholzibacteriia; order JACNKJ01; family JACNKJ01; genus JAFGBK01. Next base: position 80,665 of record JAFGBK010000116.1, read on the forward strand.
GCCGGGTCTCGAAGGCGGCGATGTTGCGCCGCGCCAGATCGCGGGCGACCTCGGCGCGGCCCAGGTGCTGGTGGATGGCGCCGCAGCAGGCCCAGCCGCCGATCAAGTCGTAGCCCCCATGAGCGTCCAGGAGTCGCAGGGCGGCGCGCTCCTCGGCCCGGTGGAGCAGGCCGCTCACGCAGCCCGGAAAGAAGAGATGGGGCGCTCCGGGCCGGGGCGGAGGCGCCGCCGGCCCGCGGGGAAGACGGCGGGGAATCCAGCGCAGGCCCACCAGCCACTGCAGGCCGGGCAGACGGTGGAGGCCCAGCCACAGGGGCAGCTCCAGCAGACGCAGGACGCCGAGCACTGCCAGCAGGGGCCGCCAGCGGCGCAGGCGGGCGGGCCGGGTGAGAAGGCCGTCCAGGATCCAGGCCTCCAGGCGGCGGGCGATGGGCCCGGCCCGGCGGTTGGCGGCCAGACGCACCTGGGCCCGGTCGAGCAGGGATCCGTAGGGCACGCCGGCCGGGCAGCAGGCCTGGCAGGCCAGGCAACCCACGCACTCGCGCAGGTAGCGGTCCCAGACGCCACGGTCCGGATCGCCGGCTTCCAGAAGGTCCATCAGGCGCAGGCGACCGCGCGGGCCCGAGCCCTCGTCGCGGCGCAGGTGGTAGGTCGGGCAGACCTCGAGGCAGAGGCCGCAGACCACGCATTCCCGGGTATCGAAGCGGGGCTCAGCCAAGGAGCCACCTCCCGGGCGCCAGGCGGCCCTCCGGATCCATGGCGTGGAGGACCCGTTCCAGCCAGGGGCGACCGGCCAGGCCACGGAAACGGCTGGGCCCCTCGGCCCCCTGAGTGTTGAGGACGGCGCAGCGCTCCAGGGCGCGACCGCCGGTCAGGGGGCCGGGGCTGAGCCAGTCGCCATCCTCGCCCGCCAGGCGCAGGCGCAGCCCGGCCAGGTCCAGGACCCAGCGCTCCCCCAGGTAGGGCAGGCAGTCCAGCAGGCGCCGCGGGCCCGCCCGCAGCTCCCGCAGGACCCGGGGCTGTCCGGGGCGTGGCGGCCGGGGAAAGTCGCGCAGGGTTTCGAGCCAGGGGCCCGCCCGGTCCTCCTCGGCGGCCACCTCGGCGGGCGCGAGTCCGGCGCGGGACAGGCGGTCCCGGGCCCCGCGGTCCGCGGCGTCCACGGTGACCGCGTCGCCCTCCAGGCGCAGGCCCACGCGCCAGGCGCGCGGCAGGCCGGGCAGGTCCAGGCCAGGCGGGGCCAGGATCACGCCGGCCGGATCGTCCAGCTCCGCGTACACGCGGAAGGCCGCGGCCTGGGCCGCCTCGCGGTCGGTGTAGGCCAGCAGCAGCAGGCGTCGCACCTCGGGCAGGGGCCGCGTGCGCAGCGTCAGGCGCGTGAGGACGGCCAGGGCGCCCCGGCTGCCGGCCAGCAGGCGCGGCAGGTCGTAGCCGGTGACGTTCTTGACCACGCGGCCGCCGGCCCGGAAGGCCTCGCCGTGGGCCAGCAGGCCGGCCAGGCCCAGGAGCCGATCGCGGGGGCTGCGCTGCCCCGCGCGGAAGGGCCAGGACTCGTCGCTGGCCACCACCCCGCCGACGCTGCGCCGGTCGGGGAAGGACACCTCCCAGTCCAGCTCCTGCCCGGCCTCGGCCAGGGCGGCCTGCAGCTCGCTCCAGGGCGTGCCCGCCCGGACGGTGACCGTGAAGTCCGCCCGGGCGTGTTCCAGGATCCCCTGCAGGGAGGCCAGGGAGACGATGTCGTGCACGGGCCCCGGCAGCTCGGGCAGCTCCTCGCGCAGGCGTGCGCCGCTTGCCAGCAGCAGGCGCCCCCGCCCGGCCTCGTCGGCCAGGAGCTCCGCCAGCTCGCCCTCGCGGCCAGGGCGGTGGAAGCGCGGGTCCTCCTCGGCCGTGGGCCGCGCCGGCCCCTCCAGCACGTGCAGGAAGCGTCCCGGCGCCGGCGCGTCGGCGGCCGGGAAGATCTTCCCCGGGTTGAAGCGCCCCTGGGGATCCAGGGCGGCCTTGAGGGCGAGCTGGGGATGGCGGTCGGCCGCGGACAGGGCCAGGGGCAGCCAGGCCGACTTCTCCAGGCCGATGCCGTGCTCGCCGCTGAGCGTGCCCCCCAGCTCCACGGCCAGGCGCATGATCCCCTCGGTGGCCAGGTGCAGGCGGCGGCGCTGATCGGGATCGTCGCGGTCGTATCCGATGTTGGGATGCAGGTTGCCGTCGCCGGCGTGGAAGGTGTTGGCCACGGGCAGATCCTGGGCGCGGACGATCTCCACCACGCGGCGCACGGCCTCGGGCAGGCGGCTGATGGGCACGCAGATGTCCTGCACGCTGATGTCGCGGTAGAGCCGCCCCAGCGCGCCGAAGGCGCCCTTGCGCCCCCGCCAGAGCAGCAGCCGGGTCTCTGGGCTCTCGGCCTCCTCGACACGGAGGGCGCCGTGGCCGCCCAGGTGCTCGCGCAGGGTCCGCCGGCCGGCCGCCACCGCCGCGGGCGGCCCTTCCAGCTCCAGGAGGACCACCGCCTCGGCGTTCTCCGGCCAGCCCGCGTGGAAGACCGAGGCCTCCACGGCCCGGATGGCCTCGGCGTCCAGGATCTCCACGGCCGCCGGCCGCAGGCCCGCCTCCAGCAGCTCGCTGACGGCCGCGCAGGCCGCCTCCAGCCCGGCGAAGGGCGCCAGCAGCGTGGCCACCGCCTCGGGCAGGGGCACCAGGCGCAGGCCCATGGCCGTCACCAGGGCCAGCGTGCCCTCGCTGCCCGCCAGCAGCCCCACGGCGTCCAGCGGATCGCCGCCGGGCCAGTCGCCGCCCAGGTGGTGGATCTCGCCGGCGTCGTCCACGATCTCCAGCCCCAGCAGGTGCTGGGTGGTGACGCCGCTGCGGAAGCAGTGGGGTCCACCGGCGTTCTCGGCCAGGTTGCCGCCGAGGGTGGACACCGTCTGGCTGCTGGGGTCCGGCGCGAAGCGCAGGCCGTGGGGCGCGGCGGCCTCCTGCAGCTCGCGGTTGACGAGTCCGGGCTCCACCCAGGCCTGGCGCGCCGCCGGATCGAGGGACAGGATGCGCCGCATGCGCGTGAAGGAGACGACCCAGCTCCCCTGGGCGGGCACGGCGCCCCCCGACAGCCCCGTGCCGGCGCCGCGGGCCGTCAGGGGCACGCCCATCTCGCGGGCCAGGCGGACGACGGCGGCCGTCTGCTCCGCGCTGCGGGGAAGGAGGACAACCTCGGGCGTGCGGCGGGCCAGGCGCTGGCTGTCGCCGTCGTAGAGCAGGCGCTCGACGCGCCCGGCGAGGACGTCGGCGGGATCCAGGATGGCGTGCAGCCGGCTCAGCAGTCGTCGGTCCACGGGCCTGCCTCGTGTGGGCGCCGCCGGGCGCGGCGCGGTCGCTCTCTCTGAATAATGACACCGGCCACCCGCGGTCAATCGGAATGGGCGCCTTGCCGGCCGACACGCGCGACCTTTATTGTGGACGGCGTCGCCTTTCATCTGCCAGGAGGTGCTCATGGCCGAACGCTACGACCTGGTGATCCTGGGCGCGGGACCCGGAGGCTACGTGGCCGCCGTCCGCGCCGGCCAGCTCGGACTGCGGACCGCCGTCGTCGAGAAGCGCGAGTCGCCGGGCGGCACGTGCCTGCACTGGGGCTGCGTTCCGACGAAGGTGCTCCTGCACGCGGCGGGTCTCCTGGAGGACGCGCGCGGCGCCGCGGCCTTCGGCGTGCAGCTCGGCGCGCCGGCCCTGGACCTCGGCACGCTGCACAAGCGCAAGGCCGTCACGATCAGGCGACTGGCCAAGGCCATCGAGAACCTGCTGGACGCGACCGGCGTCGAGCGCGTGCGGGGCCGCGGGCGGCTGGACGGTCCGGGCCGCGTCCTCGTCGAGGGCGACGGCGGCGCGCGCGCCCTGGCGGCCGAACGCGTGCTCCTGGCCACGGGCAGCGAGACGTCCTGGCCGCGGGGCTTCGAGCCGGACGGGAAGCGGATCCTCAGCAGCGACCACGCCCTGACCCTGCCGGCGATCCCCGCGGAGGTGGTCATCGTGGGCGCGGGGGCCATCGGCCTCGAGTTCGCCTCGATCCTGCACGCCTTCGGCGCGCGGGTGACCCTGGTGGAGCTGCTCGACCGCATCGCCCCCACCGAGGACGCCGAGCTGAGCGAGGCCCTGCGAGCCATCCTGGTCAAGAAGGGCATCCGCGTCCACACGGGCGCGCGCCTGGCCCCTCCCGGCAGCAGTGGCGATGACCGCCTGGCCCTGCGCCTCGAGGCCGGCGGCGAGGAGACGGCCCTCGCGGCCGATGCCCTGCTGGTGGCCACGGGCCGCCGCCCCGTCACCGGCGGCATCGGCCTGGAGACCGTGGGCCTGAAACCCGACGCGGGCGGCTTCCTGCCCGTGGGGCCCCGTCAGGAGACGGCGGCCGAGGGCATCTGGGCCATCGGCGACATCGTCCCCGGTCCCCAGCTGGCTCACCTGGCCAGCGCCGAGGGCCTGGTGGCCGTGGCGCACATGACCGGCGGCGATCCCCGCCCCATCGACCGCGATCTCTGCCCGGCCTGCATCTACTGCCACCCGGAGCTCGCCTCGGTGGGCCTGACGGAGCAAACGGCGCGCGAGCGCGGCCTGGCGGTGGAGACGGCCGTCTTCCCCCTGGCCGCCAACTCCAAGGCCACGCTCATCAACGCCGGACAGGGCATGGTCAAGCTGGTGGCCGAGGCCGGCGACGGGCGCCTGCTGGGCGCGCATGCCCTGGGCCGCGGGGCCACCGAGCTCATCGCCGAGGGCGGCCTGGCGGTGCAGGCCGGCCTGAGCGCGGCCGCTGTCGGCCGTGCCATCCACGGCCATCCAACGCTCTCGGAGGTCTGGATGGAGGCCGCCCATGCCCTCGCGGGCCGGAGCATCCACCTGCCGCCCGGGGGCGAGGGCTGATCATGAGCCGGGATCCCGCGCGCGCCGAGCCCCAGCGCCGCCCCGCCTGGCTGAAGGTGGCGCCCGTGACCGGCGAGGGCTACCGGACCATCAAGGACCTGGTGGCCCGCCGCCACCTGCACACGGTCTGCGAGGAGGCGCGCTGCCCCAACCGTCACGAGTGCTGGGGCGCCCGCACGGCCACGCTGATGCTGCTCGGGGACCGCTGCACGCGAAGCTGCGCCTTCTGCGGCGTGGGCAAGAAGCGCCGGCCCCTGCCTCCGGATCCGGAAGAGCCGGGCCGCGTGGCCGCGGCCGTGCGCGAGCTGGGACTGCGCCACGCCGTCCTGACCAGCGTCACCCGCGACGACCTGCCCGACGGCGGCGCCGCTCACTGGGCCGCCACCCTGCGCGCCATCCGCGCGGCGTGCCCGGGCACGACGGTGGAGGCCCTGGTGCCGGACTTCGGCGGCGACGCGGATGCCCTGGCCCGCGTCCTGGCCGAAGGCCCCGAGGTGCTGTCGCACAACGTGGAGACGGTGCCCGAGCTCTACGCCCGCGCGCGGCGGGACTCGGACTGGGAGCGCTCGCTGGCCCTGCTCGGCCGGGTGGCGCGGGCCGCACGGCATCGACCGGTGCGCGTCAAGAGCGGCATGATGCTGGGTCTGGGCGAGAGCCAGGAGCAGCTGCGGGAGGCGATGGCCCGCCTGGTGGAGGCGGGGGTCGAGATCCTGACCCTGGGCCAGTACCTCCCCCCCAGCCGCCGTCACCTTCCCGTGGCGCGCTTCGTGCCCCCGGAAGCGTTCGACGAGCTGAAACGCCTGGGCGAAGCCCTGGGCTTGCGCCACGTGGAGGCGGGCCCCTTCGTGCGTTCAAGCTATCGCGCCGAGCGGCACCTGCGCGTCTAGCCCGCGTGGCGCGGGGCCGGCGCGGGCGCCGCCCGGCGAACCGGACGCGGGCCTAACCCCGCTCTATCTCCTTCATCGACTTGATCTCCCTCACCTGCATGGCGATGACGAAGATGAGCAGCACGCTGGCGAACTCCAGCAGGCGCGAGGGCGCGTAGCCGCGCAGCAGGGTCAGGTCCATCAGGTTGGCGATCTTCTCCCAGACGGCGATGGCCGCCAGGATGAAGGCGCCGATGAAGAAGAGGCGGCTGATCCAGCTTATAAATCCGTGCATGCCTCGCATCCTCCTCCCTAGTCGCGCGGGAACGCCCGGATGTCGGGCTGGAACTCGTTGGTGCGCAGGTTATAGCCAACCATCCGCACGGTTCCCGCTTCATCCTGGAACCAGAGCTGGAAGAGGTGGGCGAAGTCCGCGCTGTTGCTCACGGCGATCAGATCCCCCCACTCGGCGGGAATGGAATCGGGGCTGGGCATCTCCATGACCGCGATGTCGCCCTCCGTCGGCTCGGGGCGATGTTCGATCTTGGCGCAGCCCAGCGCCAGCAGCAGGGTGACCAGGGCGAGGCAGGTTCCCAGACGAACCAGCATCGATCCTCCTTTCAGGCGCCGCCAGGCGCGGCGCGAGCCATCCTTCATCCGGGCACGGACAGCCTCTCTCCCCCGGCGCGAGCGCGGGACGCCCGAGACTGTCGCAAAGATGAGAGCCCCCGGAACTGGGATGTGACGGTACTGCAAGGAACCGGTGGCGTCAAAGGATTTAGACGGCCCGACTCCTGAATGGCGACAGGCTGCCCACGCGGCGAGCGAGGGAAACCGCGGAGAGCGGCGCCGCCCGACGCCAGTCAGGCCGCGGCGTGCGGCGGCACCGTCTCCGACGATGTCACTTCAGCAGCACCAGGCGGCAGGCGGCGGCCCGGCCGCCCGCAGCGACGCGCGCCTGGTAGACCCCCGCGGGCAAAGATTGGCCGTTCGCGCCCCGACCCGACCAGGAGGCGCCGCCGGCGCCGCCCTGGGCGCCCAGGTCGCGCCGGGCGACCCGTCGGCCGCGGGCGTCGAAGATGTCCAGGCGGGCGGGGCCGGCCGGCAGGCCCTCCCAGGCGAGGATCGTGCGCGGATTGAAGGGATTGGGCGAGGCCGACAGGCGGGCGGCGAGCGCGGCAGGCGGGGCTGGCGCGGCCGTGGGGCCCGCCGGCACGTCGAGGTCGCAGGGCGGCAGGCCCAGGGAGACAGGCCCGGCCAGGGGCGCTCCCGTGGCCGCGTCGAGGACGCGTACGCCGGAGGCGCCGAGTGTCTGGTCGGCCAGGTAGAGGTCGCCGGAGGCGTCCACCTCGACGTCCGTGTAGACGTAGCCCGATCCCGCCAGGACGGTGCTCGCGCCGCCGCCCGTGGACGGATCGAAGCGCACGAGGGCCGTGTTGAAGCCCGCGTCGCTGACGACGGCGTAGGCCGTGTGGGCGTCGACCAGGGCGACGGCGTTGACGTCGCCGCCCAGGGCGGCCTCGGTGACGACCGGGCCCAGGCTGGCCATGGCCAGGGGATCCACGCGCTCCAGGCCCCCGTCGGCCAGGCCGTAGATGCCGGCGCAGCAGGCATAGACGAGGCCGTCATCGCCCAGGGTCAGCTCCCAGGCCGGATTGGCGCACTGGAGCGGGACGGCCTGGACGCCGGGCTGCGCCGGGTTGGCATCCACGAGCTGGTCCGTGGCCGTGTCGATGACGGCCAGGTAGCTGTCCCCCACCGGCAGCCAGTAGTAGTCGCGGTCCAGGCGCTGGATGGCCACCAGCAGGCGTTCGCCGGCCAGGACCGCCTGGCCGACCTCGCAGGACCCGTCGGCGTCGGCCCAGGCCGACAGGTCCACCACACCCAGCTCGCCGCCCGTCCCCGGATCGACGACGAGCACGTCGTCGCGCTCCTGGCGGGGCAGGTAGGCCTTGGCGCCGTCGGGCGAGAGGACCAGGCACTGCGGGTTGCTCGAAGTGCCCGCTGAGAACTGGCGCACCGTTTCCCAGTCCTGCGAGGGATCGACCACCTGGACGTTGTCGGCGCCCAGTCGGTTGACCACGTAGACCAGGCCGCCGTGGCAGGTCAGCACGGCGTCCGCGTGGATGCTGGCCAGGTCGGCATGGCCCGTCCACGGCGCGGCGCTGTCCAGGGCGCCCAGCGCGCCCGTGACGTAGTCCGAGCAGGCGACGGCGATGTAGGGCTCCTGGGCGATGGCCGGCGCGGCGAGCAGGACCGCGAGCAGGGCGGCGACCGCCGCGCGCCGGCGGGACCGCCGCGACGCGGCCGGACGCGGGAGGTGGAGCGGAAGCGTTCGGGGCATGGTCCGTCCTTTCATGGCGCGAGGCCGGCGCGGCCCTCCCACTCGAGGGTCAGGAGCCAGGTGCGGCCGGGAAGGGGATAGCCGAGCATGTCCTCGACGCGGGCGCCGTCGAGGTTGATGCCCTCGAGGGTCAGGCGCAGCCCGCGGGGCAGGCGGCGGCCGAGGCCGGCGCTCCAGACGCGGGCCGCGGGCAGGGAGCGGTCGGGATCGTTGTAGCGGTCAGTGTAGACGCGGCTTCGCCAGTCCACCTCGGCGAAGGCCTCCCAGGGCCCGCGCGCCGCGCCCAGGCGGGCGAACAGGCGCGCCGGGCTGGCGTAGGGCAGGCACTTGCCGTCGTAGGGATCCAGGCCGCTTCGATCGCGGGCCGCCTGGTCCGTGCGGGCCAGGCTCAGGGTGGCGCCCCGCCAGGCCAGGCGCAGGTCGAGCTCGCGGCCCGTGACGCGGCTGGCGCTGATATTGAGGGCGCGCACGGCGTACTGGCTGTTGCGCGTGAAGAGGATCTGGTCCTCGCGGTCGCGGCGGAACCAGGTGGCCGCCAGGTCGGCTGTGAGGCCGCCGCGGTGCCAGGCCAGGGAGAGGCCGGCGTCCGTCTGGACGCCCGTCTCGGGCGCCAGCTCGGGATTGCCCTTGACGGCCACGTCCTGGCCGAAGAGCTCGAGCAGGGTGGGCGCGCGGTAGCCGTCGCCGGCGTTGGCCAGCAGGTCCAGGCGGAAGCTCCCCGCCGGGCCCTCGCGCTCCACGGCGCCCAGGCGCAGGCCCGCGCGGCGGAAGCGCTCGCGGGTGCGGTGCTCGGGCTGGGGCTCGGCGGGCAGCCAGGGCGGACCGGCGGGGCCGAAGTAGTTGTCGCGGATCCTCTCCTCGCCGTAAGCCGCCGCCAGAAAGAGCCGCGCCAGGGCCAGGCGGGCTTCGGCCTCGGCCCGGTCCAGGCGCCGCCGGCGCTCGTACTCGGGCGGCTTGTCGGGATTGAGCACCTCGGGCAGGAAGCGGTCCCGCCGCGCCTCGGCGCGCAGGAGCAGGTGCAGGGGAAGCAGGTAGAGATCCGCGTGGCCCTGGAGGCCTCGCGCGCGCAGCCGGTCGCGGGTCTCGTCGCGGGAGAGGGCGGTGGTCGTCTCCTTCTCGGGATTGAGGAAGCGGGCCGTGCCGTCCTGCAGGTAGCCCTGGAGGCGCAGCCGCAGGCGTCCGGCCAGGACGGGGCTCGTCCAGGCCAGGCGGCCGTCGTGCCCGCTGCGCAGGGAGCGGGTGTGATAGCTGGGCAGGGTCTCGGTGCCGGGGACGCCGTTCTCGCGGCGCAGGTAGCGGTAGCTGGCGGCCAGGGCGCCGGGCAGGCCGCCGCCGGGCGCCTCCCAGCGCAGGCGGGCCAGCAGGTCGCCACCGGTGAAGTCGGCGTTTTCGCGCACGCGCAGCGTATCATCGGCCGTGTTGGAGACGGTGGTGCCGCGGCGGTCCAGGTAGGTGAAGTCGGCCTCGCTGCCGAGCCAGGCGCCCGCCACCGACCAGCGCAGGCGCCAGGGTCCGCCGCCGGCCAGCGCCGCCGACACGCGCCGCGTGCCGTAGCTGCCCAGGCCCAGGGCGACGCGGTCGGCGCCCGCCTCGCCGGTGACCACGTGGACGGCCCCGGCCGGCGCGCCGCCGCCCAGCTCGGCGGGCACTCCGCCGCGGAAGACCTCGACGCGCTCGACGCCGGCCAGGGGCAGCTCGTCCAGCAGGGCGAGGCCCGTGAAGGGGTGGCGCAGGTCCACGCCGTCGAGGAAGACGGCCACCTCCTGGCCGCCCGAGCCGCGCAGGTGGGCCGTGGAGAAGGCGCCCAGGCCGCCCTGCCGGCGGACCTCCAGGCCGGGCAGCTCGCGCAGGAGCGAGGCCACGGTGGCCTGGCGGTGCGGGCTCGCGGCGGGAAAGACGACGCTGGTGGCCAGGCTCTCGCGCTCGCGCAGGGCGTGGCGCACGACGGGATCGCCCATCACCAGGATGGGCGGCAGGACGTAGACGCTGTCGACCGCCGACCAGACGGCCGGCGCGAGGGCGGCGCTGTCGGGCGGCGCCTCAGCGGCGGCGACCCCGGCGAGGCACAGCAGCAGCGCGCATACCGGCAGCGGGGCCGGGCGCGACGTGGCGGGCGTTGATCTCATGATGACGCGCGGGCGGGAACAAGCCCCACCCCCTCCCTTCCTCGAGGAGAGTCGGAGCGAAAGGTCGGGGCAGGTCTCCTGACTTACGGGCTTCTCTTGACCGCGCGCCTTCCCGGATCGCATCCAGTGGCGTGAGTGGCGGTCACCCGATCACAGTGGCGGGACCGTGGCGGATTCTCACCGCGCTTCCCTATTCTACCCTCCGGCGGACGCCGTCGGGTCACCTCCGGCCTTCGTGACGCGCAGCAGTGTAGCGCGGACCGCCGGATCCGGCAAGCCGGATTCCGCATCGCGTCGGAGCGCGGCGAAATCCCTGACTCCGGCCAAGCCGGGACTTCAAATCGCCGAAGTTCTGTTGTAGAGTGAGGCGCCCCCGTCGCCCGCCGGCGCCGGGGATATTACCTTGTACCGGCAACCACAGATCCAATCCTCGCGGGGTGCAAGTTGGGCTACCGGATCCTGAAGAAGCGGGTCCTCGTCGCGGACCCGAAGACCGTCTACTTCGAGGTGGACGCGGCGGCGGTGGCCGCCAAGGCCAAGGCCGGCCAGTTCATCATCCTCCGGGTGTCGGAGCCGGGGGAGCGCATCCCCCTGACCATCGCCCAGGCGCGGCCGGATGACGGCGTCACCACCATCGTCGTGCAGGAGGTGGGCAAGACCACCCACGACCTGTGCAACCTGGAGGAGGGCCAGGAGATCCTGGACTTCGCCGGCCCCCTGGGCCAGCCGACCCACATCGAGAAGCGCGGCACGGTCTGCTGCGTGGGCGGGGGCATCGGCAACGCGGTGGTCTGGCCCCAGGCCAAGGCCTTCCACGAGGCGGGCAACAAGGTGATCTCCATCATCGGCGCGCGGACGAAGGGCCTGCTGATCCTCGAGGAGGAGATCCGGGCCGCCAGCGACGAGGTCATCGTCACCACGGACGACGGCTCCTATGGCCGCAAGGGGCTGGTCACCGACGCGCTCAAGGAGGTCTGCGAGCGCGAGACGGTCGACGAGTGCATCACCATCGGGCCGGTGATCATGATGAAGTTCGTGGCCGCCACCACGAAGCCCTTCCAGGTGCCCACACAGGTGAGTCTGAATCCGATCATGGTGGACGGCACGGGCATGTGCGGCGCCTGCCGCGTGACCGTCGGCGGGCAGACCAAGTTCGCCTGCGTGGACGGCCCCGAGTTCGACGGCCACCAGGTGGACTTCGACGAGCTGATGAAGCGCCTCGCCTACTACCGCGACCTCGAGAAGATCAGCTACGACCGGGCGCTGGAGCGCGAGTGCCGCTGTGGCAAGTGCGAGGGGGGTGAGTGATGGCCGACGACGGGAAGAAGCGCCGACCCATCAACCGCCAGGATCACAAGACCCCCATGCCCGAGCAGGCGCCCGAGGCGCGGATCCTCAACTACAAGGAAGTGCCGCTGGGCTACACGCCCGAGATGGCCATGAACGAGGCCACGCGCTGCCTGCAGTGCAAGAAGGCGCCCTGCCGCACGGGCTGCCCCGTGGACATCGACATCCCGGCGGCCCTGGACCTCATCGCCGAGGGCGACTTCGCCGGCGGCTACCGCAAGATGCGCGAGACGAACTTCCTGCCGGCCATCTGCGGGCGGGTCTGCCCGCAGGAGGACCAGTGCGAGTCCATGTGCGTGCTCGGCAAGAAGAACGAGCCCGTGGCCATCGGGCGTCTCGAGCGCTTCGTGGCCGACTGGGCAATGCAGCACGAGGACAGCGAGGCCGGGGCCGAGATGCCCGTCTGCAAGCCGGCCACGGGCAAGAAGGTGGCGGTCATCGGCTCGGGGCCGGCGAGCCTGACGGCGGCCAGCGACCTGGTGCAGCTCGGCCACGAGGTGCACGTCTTCGAGGCCCTGCACAAGCCGGGCGGCGTGCTCTTCTACGGGATCCCGGAGTTCCGCCTGCCCAAGGCCACCCTGGTCAAGGAGATCGACGGCCTGGCGAAGATCGGCGTGACCTTCCACATGAACTACGTGGTGGGCGCCACGGAGACCCTGAGCGAGCTGCGCGAGCGCTTCGACGCCGTCTTCATCGGCACCGGGGCGGGCCTGCCCTGGTTCCTGGGCATCCCGGGCGAGAACCTCAACGGGGTCTACAGCTCCAACGAGTTCCTGACGCGCGTCAACCTCATGGGCGCCTACAAGTTCCCCGAGAGCGACACACCCGTGAAGCCCGGCAGCCGGGTGGTCGTCGTGGGCGCGGGCAACACGGCCATGGACTCGGCGCGCACGGCCAAGCGGCTGCAGCCCGAGCACGTGACGCTGGTCTACCGGCGCAGCCGGGCGGAGATGCCCGCGCGCGTGGAGGAGATCCACCACGCCGAGGAGGAGGGCATCGAGTTCAAGCTCCTCCACACGCCGGTGGAGATATTCGGGGACGAGAAGGGCAACGTCACGTCCGTGAAGCTCCAGAAGATGGAGCTGGGCGAGCCCGACGCCAGCGGCCGGCGGCGCCCCCTGCCCATCGAGGGCAGCGAGTTCGTGGTGGAGGCCGACTGCGTGGTGGTGGCCCTGGGCAACGGGCCCAATCCCCTGCTGACCAGGGTGGAGCCGGAGCTGGAGCTGAGCCGGCGCGGCACCATCGCGGTCGACGAGGAAACGCTGGAGAGCAGCATGAAGGGCGTCTTCGCGGGCGGCGACATCGTCACGGGCGGCGCGACGGTGATCCTGGCCATGGGCGCCGGCCGCCAGGCGGCGAGATCCATCCAGAGGTATTTGACAACGGGTTCCGCGGCGTTTTAATTTCAGACATCCGGTTCCGACCGGACCATTACTCCTCCAAGATGTGCGTAGAGCCGGCGGCCGCCCTGGTCGCCGGCGTTTCTTTCATCCCTGCGAATCAGCTGTGTGATTCAGATTGGTTCAAGGACCTTCAACGGAACCCATCCGCTCATTCCCGTCTCATCTGTCGCCCAGATCCAGCCGGACTCTTCCAGCGACGCCGTAAGCACCTCGCCCTCGCGCACCGGCAGCTCGACGGGCTCGTATTCGCGCAGGAGCATGGCGGCGCCGCCCTCCACGCGCAGCCAGGCCGCGGGAAACCAGCGGCCCACACCGTCCTCCGCCACGCACCAGGTCCAGCCCGGCCATTCCGATGCGCGCTCCTCGACGCGGAGCCGCGCGCCGGGGCCGAAGCGCAGCGGCGCCGCGTACTCCGTGGCGAAGTTGCGAACCGCGCGGTAGCGAACGGGCGTCACTTCCGCCGGATGAGGTTGAGGAGGAGCACCAGGATGATGGCCCCCACCAGCGCCGTGACCAGCGAGCCCGCCAGGCCGCTCAGCGTGATGGTCAGGGACCGGAACAGCCAGCCGCCCAGCAGGGCGCCGAGGATGCCCACGAGGATGTTGCCGATCAGGCCGAAGCCGCTGCCCTTGACGATGCGCCCCGCGAGCCAGCCGATGACCGCGCCGATGATCAGGAACCACAGGAAAGCCATGCCGTCCTCCTTCCAGCCGGGGCCTAGACGGACCCCCGCCACCGCCTGCGTGAATCCATGCAATAGAAGCGCGCCGGCCGAGAGTACCGGCTGGCGTGCGGGAAGACAAGGCGATGGAATGATCGGCGGACGCAATCGCCACCGCACGCCTCGAGCGTGGCCGGCGCGGCGTCAATCCTCCGCCGGCATGGCGAACAGGGCGCTGTCCACGGGCGCGTTGTGCGTGATCGTCTCGACGACCAGGGTGCTCGAGCCGCCCTTGCGGCCGTGCACGACGCGGTGGGGCACGAGCACGCCGTCCACCTCGCGGTAGTCGGCGAGCTCGCTGTGGTGGGACAGGGCCACGAGGAGCCCGGTGCCCTCGTCGAAGACGAGCCGGCGGCGCGCGCGCGAGGTCTCGACCACGATCACCGCGTCCGCCCCGCGCCACTCGCGGCCGGCCACGCGCAGGTCCGGGAAGTACTCCCGCATCTGCAAGGGCCCCTGGGGATTGGCCAGCCAGGCGTCGGTCCAGGTGCGGACGTCATCGTCGCGGCGCAGGCCGCGCTGATCCTGCCGCCAGCCGGCGCGCCCGTCCCAGCCCTCGCCATGGGGCCAGTGCGGGCCCTGCCCCCGCAGCCGGTACCTGCCATCGGCCGTGCCCACGATGGTCAGGCTGTCCTCCTCGAGGACGGGCGGCTCCCGGCTCGGCAGGTCGGTGACCATGCGCCCGCCGAGGATGCGCGTCTCGAGCTTCTCGATGGCCTCGCGCCCGCCCAGCGCCTCCACGTAGCGCGCCAGGACCTCGCCCACCGTGGGCAGCGCACCAGCGGCGTCCCGGGCCGCCGGCGGCGCGGCCGGCGCCTTCGCGGCGCATCCCGCGGGCGCCGTCAGCGCCAGCGCGAGCGCCAGCAAGGCCAGACCCCTCACCATCCCCTTTCGTCGACTCCACATCGCGATCCTCCTCTCCGGTCAGTGTGCGGCAGTGGCGCAACACCTTTGCCACTGCACGCCATGTGCCGGGGCCGCGAACGGCCTTGATCATCTCAACCGATTGCCACGAAGTCGCTTATCAATGCGACGGGCAACGCCGGCCAGGTCCGCGCGGCCTGGATGTGTCCGGACGGACACGTCCCGCCACCCGATGAACCAGGAGGGTCAGCCAGCGGCTGGGCTCCCGCTTCTGCCCGAAGTCGAAGTCCGACCAGGCCCGGTGGATCGACCCGGCCCGGAATCGACCCTCCGGGTCCCCACCGGCGAGCAGCAGGTCCACCACCTCGCCGAGACGCGCGTCGCGCCGGGCCGCTGGCAGGCGGGAGAGCACGTCCACGAAGCGCAGGATGCGGTAGTCGGTGAAGGGGTACTTGAGGCGCTCCCAGCCCGTGCCGATCCGGGAGTCGTGGCCGGCGTAGCGGATCGTGCCCCGCCGCTCCCAGCAGCCGAGGAGGAATCCGGCCAGGCGCCGGGCCGCCGCGCCTCGGGCGAGGCGCGGGATCTCGGCCAGGGCGCCCGCCACGCAGAGGCTGGCGAAGGCGCAGCTCGGCTCGCCTTCGCGCGGGCCGCCTGGCTGGCCCGTGTTCTTGCACCAGAACCCGCCGTCGGGCCGCTGGCGGGCAAGCAGCCAGTCGTAGACGCGGCCGAGGCGGGGATCCTCGCCGTAGCCGCAGGCCGCCAGGGATCCGGCGAGGATGCCCGTGAAGCACTCGGCCGGAGTCGGGGGCGGCGCCCACCCGAAGGCGCCGCACGGCTGCTGCGTGCCCAGCACGTACTCGCAGGCGGCGGCGACGCGCGGCGCGTCCCGCCTGAGCCCGAAGTCGGCCAGCACGCCCAGGACCCAGAAGGTCGTGTCCGTGCGCGGCCACCATTTCTGGATGTCCGTCGCCGAGCCCCAGCGGCCGCTGCGGTGCTGCCGGGCGAAGATCGCCCGGACGGGCCCATGGCGGCGCACGGCCCGCCGCGCCCGCAGGACCTCGCCGTCGTCCTCGGCCCGGCCGAGAAGATCCGTCAGCGTCCGGTACCGGACGTGGGGCTCTCCGGCGAGCAGCCACTCGATGGGAGGAGCCATGCGCCCTCCGTCGGCGGCGCCCTAGGCTTCCGGCGTCTTCGCTTCCTTGCCGCGGCGCAGCGTGTTCATCCCCTTGACGACCATGAAGATGGCCCAGGCGACGATGAGGAAATCCAGGACGGTCTGGACGAAGGTGCCGTAGTTGAGGGTCACCGCTGCAGCCTCGGCCGTCTCGTGCCTCAGCGTCACGGCCAGCTCCGTGAAGTTCACGCCTCCGATCAGCAGCCCGATGGGGGGCATGATGACATCCGACACCAGCGAGCTGACGACCTTGCCGAACGCGGCGCCGATGATGATGCCGATGGCCATGTCCATCGCGTTGCCCTTGACCGCAAACTCCTTGAACTCGCTCATCAGACTCATTGCACCGGCCTCCTGTCAGCGCATAACGAAACGATCCGCGGCGCCGCGCTCGCGCCGTCGCGGGGTGGCATCATCCCAGATGAGGTGCGGGATCGAAGGTGCCGGCGGAGGTTGCCTGCTGGGGCCCCCGGAGTCAAGCGCCTTGGCCGGCGCCGGCGAGCCCCGGCATCAGGACGCGGCCGCGGCGCCATGCGCCGCCAGCCAGGCGGCGAGCTCCGGGCCGATGGCGATGTCGCGGACCGCGGCCGGGTCCAGGCTGCGCTCCTCGTAGCAGACGGTGGCCAGTTCCTCGAGGCGCTTCGCGCGCCGATCCGCCGGCACCTCCCCGTGCAGGTTGTAGGGATAGACGTGCCCGGGCGGCAGCAGGCGCCGGCGGGCCGGCGCGATCTCCACGGCCAGGAGGGTCGTCAGGACGGCCTGGTGCAGGAACACCTGGTGGAGCCGGTCGCCGCAGGCCCGCCGCTGGAAGTCCTCGTCCCCCACCAGGGCTGTGAAGCGCTCGCACCAGCGGCGCAGCAGCCCCAGCGCCGGCCGCACGGCGTAGAGGGCCGAGTTGAAGTAGGCGCGCAGCCGCTCACCCTCGATGAAGGACTCCACCGTGTCCGCCAGGTCGGCCACGCCGGCGTTCGCATAGACGCCGCGCCAGAAGGCGTCCAGCGGCGCGTCCGCGCCCAGGCCCACGTTGCGATGGTGCACGGGCCGCAGGGCCGCGTCGGCGTCGCCGCCCAGGTCGAGCAGGTCCACGGGCCCGACGACGAGGTTCTCGGCGGCGACCATGACCAGGGTGTCCGCCGCTCCGTCGGCCCGCGCCTCGGCCGCCGCCGCGGCCGCCACCTTGCTCGCGTAGAGGTAGCCGCGCAGCGCAGCCGGCACCTCAGCGGGGAACACCTGGACGCCGTCGCCGGCAAGCTCGCCGCAGGCAGCGTCGCCGGCCGCGCAGTCGAAGATCCAGACGGGACTGCCGGCGAGCCGGCCGCCGAAGTCGCGCAGGCTCGCGACGAGCAGGCGCGCGCGCGGCACCTGCGCGGGCGCGGCGACCCACGTCGCGAAAACGACTCCGCCGCGCGGCGCCGTCATCGCGCTCCGCCCCGCCGGGCGAAGCAGAGCCCCGACCAGGAGGCGTCGATGGCGCTGATCTTGTAGTCCACGAAGCCGCGCGCCAGCCCGTACTCGCGCACGACGCGCTGCGTGAGGTCGCTCCGCAGGCCGCCGGCCCGCTTGGGCCAGCAGATCCACAGGCGCCCGCCCTCGGCCACGGTGCGCGCTGCGGCCAGGAAGCGCCGGTCCAGGTGGGCCAGGGACCGCGCGAAGAGCAGGACCACGTCGGCATGCCCCCGCGCCTGGCGCCGGATGTGGACGCCAGCCGGCAGGCGGCCCAGCGTGGCCTCGAAGCCCGCCGGCGATCCCAGCAGGGCCACGGTGGCGCCGCTGCCGATGCCCAGCTTCTTCGCCAGGGGCGCGCCGGCGTAGCTGGCGAAGGTCCCGGGCACAACCGGCTCGGCGGGAGGCGTGCGCAGGGCCTTCGTCAGGGCGCCGCGGATGCGCGGCCAGGTGGTGAAGACGGCGTCGGGAAGCAGCCTGCGCACGCGCGCCGTCTTGGCCACGTCGCCCGCGACGAAGACCAGGGGCACCTGCCGCGTTGCCCTCTGCTGCCTGAGCCAGACGCCCAGCTCGCGCCCCTGGGACGGCGTGCGCGCCAGGTCGATGACGAAGGCCTCGGGCGGGTCGTCGCGCAGGCCGCGCAGACCCGCCGCGCCGCCGCCCGCGAAGCACCGCACGCTGTGCCCCGCCTTCTCCAGGCGCGCGGCGCGCTCGCCGCACTCCTCCTCCTTCCAGTGGACCAGCACGACGCGGCTCATGGCGCGCATCCTCCGGGTCCGCGGCGGACCCTCACGGGTTCAGCCGCCAGATCTGGAAGTTCAGCCAGGACGCGAAGCCCACCCAGGCCAGGTAGGGCAGCAGCAGGACCCCGGCGGCGGGCGACTGCCGCCAGAAGCCCGCGGTCACCGCCAGGATCAGCAGCCAGAGGGCCACGATGTCCGCGAAGGCCGGCCCCGGCCGGTGCAGCCCGAAGAAGATCCAGGACCAGAGGCCGTTGAGCACGAGCTGGGCGAGGAAGAGCCCCAGCGGCCAGGCCGCGCCGGAGAAGCCGGCGCGGCGCCAGATGAGCCAGGCCGCCACGCCCATCAGGGCGTAGAGGACGGTCCAGACGATGGGGAAGACGACGCCCGGCGGCGTCAGGGCCGGCTTGGCGAGCCCGGCGTACCAGGCACCGGGCCCCCAGCGCGCGCCGATCCAGCCGGGCGCGAAGGAGATGAGCACCCAGGCCGCCAGGCCGATCCAATTCATGCGGTTCATGGCTCCCTCCGAAGCCGCCCGGCGCCGCAGCGACGCGATTCCTGCGCGGGCCGCCTCACAGCGCGCGCTCCATCTCGTACTGGTCGACGAGGTGGTCGAAGCCGAGCCTCTCGACGAAGGCGCGCATGCCCGCGTCGGACGCGTCCACGTTGAGCAGATTGATCTTCGCGCCGTCCGCCGGCAGGCGCTCGGCCAGGCCGCGCAGCAGGGCCGTGCCGGCGCCGCGCCGGCGCCGGTCGCGGCGCACGACCAGGGTCAGGAGCCAGCGGAAGAACGGCGCCCAGGCCAGGGCGCCCACGCAGTCTTCGCCATCGAAGGCGCCCAGGCAGAGCAGCTCGCCGGGCAGGCGCATCACGGCCTCGCAGCTGCACTCCCAGGAGGGCTGCCAGTCGGCCTCGCCGGCCAGCGCGAGCACCTGCCGCCGATCCACCTCGCGCAGGGCGAAGAGGGAAGGCCCCGCCGCGGGCAGCAGGTCTGGCGCCGGCGGCACGGCGGCATCCGACAGGAGCGGCGCCGGCGGCAGCGCGGCCGGGTCCAGGGTGTAGCAGCGCAGCTCCCGCGTGACGGCGAAGCCCGACTTCTCGTAGGCGCGGCGGGCGCGCGCGTTGTCCTGCAGGACCTCGAGGACGAAGCGCTTGACGCCGCGCGCGCGCAGGCCAGGCAGGGCATGCTCGAACATCCGCCTCGCCAGGCCGCGGCCGCGATAGACCGGCACGATGCCCGTGCCGGCGTCGAAGGCCGCCGGCTCGCCGCGCCAGGGCCCCAGCCCGACGAGGAGGAAGCCCACCAGGCGGTCCCCGTCGTAGGCCCCCACCGATGCCGCGTAGTCCACGCCGTTCTTGGCGCCCCGCAGGCGCAGGTTCTCCTCGGTCACGTGGGAGGCGTCCATGCTGTAGTCGGCGAAGGCATCGCGGAAGGCCGTGTGGAGCTGGTCGAACTCCACGGGACCCAGGCGCAGCGCGTCGGGGCCGCCGCTCATGGCCTTCCCCCTCCGGCTGGCGGGCGCGGACCGCCGGGCGCGCCGCCGTGCAGCCGGCGCAGCCGCGCTAGGCAGTCGGGCGGGATCCCCGCCGGCTCCTCGCCGCAGGCGCGGATCAGCCACCAGACGCGGGCGGCCTTCTCGGCCAGCTCCAGCCGGTCCAGGGCCGTCTCCAGGTCGGGGCCCACGGCCAGTGCGCCATGACAGGCCCAGACCATCACGTCGGCGCGGCCCAGGGCCGCGGCCGTGGCCGCGGCCAGCTCGACGCCGCCCGGCATGGTGAAGGGCAGGGCGGCGATGCCCCCGAGAAAGAGCGCCGTCTCGGGCATGAGGGGCAGCAGGGCCGCCTCCAGGGCGCCCTCCGCGCGCAGGGAGGGCAGATGGCTCAGCGCGATGAGATGGTCGCAGTGGGAGTGCACGACGGCGCCGCCCGGCGGCAGGGCCGCGTGCAGGGCCCGGTGCGAGGGCAGCTCGCTGGTGGGCGCCCGCGAACCGGCGCTGGCCACGAGCCGGTCCCCGTCGCGGCCCAGCAGGCAGAGGCCGCCGGCGGGATCCGCGGCGATCTCGTGCATGCGGCTGCCCGTGGCGGTGACCAGGAGGTAGCGGTCCGCGCCGGGCCAGTCCGCGCCACCGGCGGCGGACGCGCCGCCCGGCGCAGCGGCCGCGCCGGCGGGCGTCGCCTCGACGACCTCGCCCGGGGTGAAGGGCTCCATCAGGTCGCGGGGTCCGATCTGCAGGGACAGGTTGCCGCCGTTGGCCTCTCCCCAGCCGTGGCGGTCCAGGCGCGCGGCCACGGCGGCCACGCGCTCGAGAATCTCGGGGCGGACGGACGCGGGCATGCTCCTCCTCACCATCTGCGTGGCACAAGGGGCCACGACCTCTGGGACCACCTCGAAGGCGGGAACCCGCCACCGACATGGGGCATCCCAATCACCACCGACGCTTCAATACCAGGTACGGACCATGCGCAGGCCGGTGGCGCCGTCGGCCTCGTCGGGAAAGGCGCGGTCGCGGTACCAGCCCGACAGGGCCTCGAAGGGGCCGTCGTGGCTGCCGCCGCGCAGGCCCTTCTCCAGATCGTAGGCGTTCACGTCCACGGGGTCCACCAGCGGTTCGTAGTCGATCCAGTCGCCGTACCAGTCCTGGACCCACTCGCGCAGGTTGCCGGCCAGGTCGCTCAGGAACAGGTAGGCGTCGCCCTGCGGCGAGTAGCTGGCCACCGGCAGCGGCCCGGCCTCGCAGGGCGGAGCCGCCGGCGACGAGCGCCCGTTGCAGGTGGCGCAGTCGGGATTGCGGTCGCCCCAGGAATACTGCCGGTGATCCGGGTAGCGCGCGGCGTACTCCCACTCGGCCTCGGTGGGCAGGCGCCAGCCCATGGCGTCGTAAGGGTTTCCGCCGGGCCCGCAGACCCACTCCAGGCCCTGGATCACGTAGCTGCGCGGCAGGCCTTCGGCCTGATTGCGCCAGTCGCAGAGGGCCGCCGCCCCGTACCAGGTGACGCGGCGCAGCGGCAGGCCCGGATCCGCGCCGCCTCGCAGGGCGAGGCTGTCGCCCGCCGCGTCGTAGAGCAGCTCCTCGTGGCCCTGCAGGGCCAGCAGGCGGTCCCCCGTCTCGCTGAAGTAGAGCACGTCGCCCACCAGCGCCGCCTCGCCGTGGCGCCGGCCCGCGTTGAAGAGGGGCAGGGCCTCGTGCACGGTGAGCTCCGTCTGCGCGATGATGAAGCCGCGGCGCAGGGACACCCGCCGCGTGCCCTCGTAGGGATCGAAGAGCCCCGGCTCCCCCATGCGGTAGCTGCCCGCCGGCACGTAGCTGAAGCCCGGCGGCGGCGGCTCGACGCCGCCGTCGTTGTCCCAGAAGCAGCCGGACGCCAGCAGCAACGGCAGTGTCAAGAGCAGGATTCGGCGCGCGGGAACGATCATGGGACCTCCAGGCTTTCGCGGCGGACGTCATGGGTATAATATCGCCCCTTCACCCCCGTGGGAAGGACGCCATGCTGCCTCCCGGCCATCCCTACGAGAAGCTCCTCGAACGCGTCGCCAAGCCCGGACGCTACACGGGCGGCGAGCACCAGGAGGTCCGCAAAGATCCCGGCGCGCTGCGCTGCCGCGTGGCCCTGGCCTATCCGGACGTCTACGAGGTGGGGATGAGCCACCTGGGGCTCAAGATCCTCTACAGCCTCGTCAATGCGCGCGAGGACCTGGCCGCCGAGCGCGTCTACGCCCCCTGGCCCGACATGGAGGCCGAGCTGCGCGGCGCGGGGCTGCCCCTGGTCAGCCTGGAGACGGCCACGCCGCTCTCGGACTTCGACGTGCTGGGCGTCTCCCTCCAGTACGAGTTGACGGCCACGAACCTGCTCACGTTGCTCGACCTGGGCGGCATTCCCCTGCGCGCGGCGGACCGCGGCGACGGCGACCCGCTGGTGGCCGCCGGCGGACCCATGGCCTTCGAGGCCGAGCCCCTGGCGCCCTTCGTCGACGTCTTCGTCATCGGCGACGGCGAGGAGGCCCTGGTGGACCTCATGGATCACTGGGCGCGCCTCGGGGAGCGGGGCCTGCCGCGCGCCGAGCGCCTGCGCCGCCTGGCGGCCGGCCGCGGCCGCTACGTGCCGTCCCTCTACCGGGCGGCGCCCGACCCGGCCACGGGCCTGCACGTGGTGCTGAAGCCGGCCGACCCCGACCTGCCCTTTCCCGTCAAGCGCGCGCTGGTGGAGAGCCTGGACGCCTGGCCCTTCCCCACCGACACGCCTGTCGCCGAGAGCCGCGCCGTCTTCGACCGCCACGCCATCGAGCTGGCCCGCGGCTGCCAGGCGGGCTGCCGCTTCTGCCAGGCGGGGATGATCTACCGACCTCTGCGCGAGCGACCGCCGGCCCAGGTCGCCGGGACGGTGCTGCGCGGCGTGCGCGAGGCCGGCTACGACGAGGTGAGCCTGAGCAGCCTGTCCACGGCGGACTACTCCGCGCTGCTCCCCCTGGTCGAGCGCCTCATGCCCGAGCTCGAGGACGAGCGCGTCAGCCTGTCCGTCTCGAGCCTGCGCGCCTACGGCCTCGCCGAGGCTCTGCTGGACGAGATGGCGAAGGTGCGCGCCACCAGCCTCACCTTCGCCCCCGAGGCGGGCAGCCAGCGCCTGCGCGACGCCATCAACAAGAACGTCAGCGACGAGCAGCTGATCGAGAGCGCGCGGCGGGCCTTCCAGCGCGGCTGGAACCACATCAAGCTCTACTTCATGATCGGCCTGCCGGGCGAGACCGGCGCCGACCTGGCCGGCATCATCGACCTGGCCGCCCGCTGCCGCGACACGGCGCGGGATCTGCCCGGCCGGCGCCGCCCGGCGCGGGTGATCGTCTCGGTGAGCAACTTCGTGCCCAAGCCGCACACGCCCTTCCAGTGGGCGGCCATGGACCCGCCCGAGCGCCTGCGCGCCAAGCAGTCGCGCCTGCGCCGCCTGGCCCGCGAGCGCGGCCTGGACATCAAGCTGCACGACGCGGCGGCGAGCCGCCTGGAGGGCATCCTCAGCCGCGGCGACCGCCGCCTGGCCGACGTCATCGAGCTGGCCTGGCGCCGCGGCGCCCGCTTCGACGGCTGGGATGACCAGTTCCGCCCCGACATCTGGGAAGGCGCCCTGGCCGACGCGGGCGTGGACCCGGCGCCCATGCTCGGCGCCCTGCCGCTTGACTCGCGCCTGCCCTGGGAGCACCTGCACCCCGGCGTGACGCGCACCTTCCTGCACCGCGAGTGGGAGCGCGGCCTGGCCGGCCTGACCACGGCGCCCTGCGGCCTGGCGCCGGTGGATCCCGCGGGCGCGGACGGCGCGCCGGGCGCGGAGGACGTCTGCCACCACTGCGGTCTGGCCTGCGACCTGGAGGAATTGGCCGCGCGGCGGCGGGCCGCCCATGCCGAGCTGGCGGCCCTGGCGGCGGCGCCCCGCGCGGCGGCGACGGAGCCCCGCCGCTACCGCCTCGTCTACGCGCGCTACGGCCCGGCCAGCAGCCTGGGCCACCTGGACCTGCTGCGCCTGTGGCCGCGCGTCCTGCGCCGGGCCGGCCTGCGCGTGGCCTACAGCCGGGGCTACCATCCCCACCCGCGCCTGAGCTTCTCGCCGGCCCTGCCCACGGGGGCCTGGAGCGTGGGCGAGCAGATGGAGGTCGTCCTGCGCGAGGACCTGCCGCCGGCGGACCTGCTCGCCCGCCTGGCGGGCGCCCTGCCGCCGGGCCTGCGCCTGCTGGAGGCCCACGCCGGCGAGGCGCGCCCCCTGGCGAAACGCCTGGCCGCCCAGCGCGTACTGGTGGCCTTTGCCGGACCGCCCGGCGGGGACCTGGCGGCGGCCTGCGCGGCGCTGCTGGCCCGCGCCACCATCACGGTCACGCGGGAGCGCAAGCAGGGCGTTCGCGCCCTGGACGTGCGGCCCACGCTCCTGGCCCTGCGGCCGGCCGCGCCGGAGGACCTGCCGGCGGCGGCGGCGCTGCTGCCGGGGGACGACTGGGCCGGCGGCCTGCCCGCGCGCGTCCACCTGGAGCTGGCCCTGCAGCGGGCGTCGGTGAAGCCCGCCGAGCTGGCCCTGCTGCTGGGCGGCGAGGCCGGGACTGTCCGCGTCCTGCGCCTGGGATTCGCGCTGGAGAAGGAGCCATGAGCACGGCGACCACCAAGAGCGATCGCGCGGCCGCGACGCGCTACGACCACACCGAGGGCAGCGTCCTGCGGTCCATCATCCACATGGGCCTACCCTCGATGATCGGCTTCGCCGCGACGAACGTCTACGACATCGTGGACATGTTCTGGGTGGCCAGGCTGGGCGCGGAGAGCGTGGCCGCCGTGACGGTCTTCTTCTCCTTCTACTGGGTCATCAGCTCGGCCAACCAGATCGCCGGCTCGGGCTCCCTGGCCGTCATCAGCCGGCGCTACGGCGAGAAGGACCCGGGCAAGACCGAGGCCGCCATCAAGGAGGCCCTGCTGCTCAAGTGGGCCCTGGCCCTGGTCTGCGGCCTCGCGGGCTACGCCTTCCTGCGGCCGGTGCTGAGCCTGCTGGGCGCCACGGGGACCGTCCACGAGCAGGCCGCGCGCTACGGCGCCGTTCAGCTCCTGGGCCTGGGCTTCTCCTTCGCCAGCTTCACCATCTACACGGCCCTGCGCGGGGTGGGCGATCCGCGCAAGGCCATGGTGCTGATGCTCTCGGGCGTGGGGCTGAACATCATCCTCGATCCCCTGCTCATCTTCGGCCTGGGGCCCTTTCCGGAACTCGGCGTCACCGGCGCGGCCCTGGCCTCCATCATCGGCTTCGGCGCCACCTTCTTCGCGGGGCTGGTGATCTTCTACGGCGGCTGGACGGCCGTGCGCCTGCGCCTGCGCGGCAGCGTGGGCGTGCGCATGGCCGGCATGGGGCAGATGCTCAACATCGGCTTCCCGTCGGGGATCAGCTCCGTCTCCTTCTCGCTGGCGCGCGCGGTGATCATGTCGCTGATCGCGGCCTTCGGCGCCGAGATCATCGCCGTCTACGGCATGGCCCAGCGGGTGACGGCCCTGGGCATCATGGTGGTCGTGGGCATGGGGCTGGGCCTCTCCGCCCTGGTGGGGCAGAACCTGGGCGCCGGCAAGCCCGAGCGGGCGCGGCGGACGGCCGACGCGGCGACGCTGTTCTGCGGCCTGGCGCTGACGGTCTTCGCGGTCGTGACCATCCTGTTCGCGCGGCCCATCGCGCGGGCCTTCTTCGACGCGCCGGAGCTGATCGAGCAGGGCGTCGTCATCCTGCGCATCTTCTCGCTGAACCTGCCCTTCGTAGGCTTCATCATCTCCATGGAGATGGCCATCACCGGCGCCGGCCAGACGCGGTGGCCCATGTTCTTCTCCATCCTCGCCAGCTGGGTCCTGCAGGTGCCGCTGATCCTGCTGGTGACGCGGGCCCTGCACCTGGGGCCGACAGCCGTCTGGTGGTCCATGGTGGCCGCCGAGGTCATCGCCCTAGGCCTGTTCCTGCTCTACTACCGCCGCTACCGCTGGCTGGCGACGAAGGTCTGACGCGGGCGGCCCGCGCCGCGGCGCCATGCGGACGCCACGGTCCTTTCCCATGAACGAAAAGGCCGGCCCGGCGCGGCGCCGGACCGGCCAGGTGGGCGGGCTCTGCGCCCCGCCCGTGCCCACGGGATCTCACTCCAGCTCGGGCTGCGCGATCTCTCCGGCCTCGGCCATCACGACATTGCCGTCGGGCTCGAGAACGGGCTCCGCCGCGGCGGACGTTTCCTCGCACTCGCCCGCCGGCGTCCCGGCCAGGTCCTCCTCGGCCGCGGGCGCGAAGCTGCCGGCCAGGATCGCCAGGTCCAGCGCGGGCAGCTCGGGATCGTCCACGCGATCGGCCAGGCGCGCGGCGCTGGCCAGGGCGCTGGCGTGCTCGCTGTCGGCGGCGACGGCCCGCTCGTAGGCCGCGCGCGCCATGGCCAGGTAGCCCGCGCGCTCGAGGGCCACGCCCAGGTTGTTCTGGGCGCAGGCGATCGCGGGCGCCAGCTCGGCGGCGCGGGCCAGGGGCACCAGGGCATCGTCGAACCGCTCCTGCTCGATGAGGATCAGGCCCAGGTTGTTCAGGGACCAGGCGTCCTCGGGATCGAGGCTCAGGGCCTGGTGGTAGGCGGCCGCGGCCTCGTCCGCGCGGCCGAGGTTGTGCAGGGCGCGCCCGCGCAGGCGGTCCGCCTCGGCGTCGCCCGGCGCGGCCTCGCGCACGCGGTCCACCAGCTCGAGGGCCTCCTCGTTCCGGCCCAGCTCCATCAGGACGCGGCCCAGGTTGAGCAGGCTCTTGCGGTGCTCGGGCCGGATGGCCAGGGCGGCGCGCAGGGCGGCCTCGGCCGCCGCGGCGTCGCCGCGCTTCCACTCGGACAGGCCGAGCATGTAGTTGCCCCAGACGTGCTCCGGGTGGTGGTAGGCGAAGGCCGTGAACAGGTGCGCCGCCTGGTCATAATCGCCGGCCAGGTAGGCGTCCTCGGCGGTGAAGTAGTCCACGTCCGCGGGCGGCGCGGCGGGCGACGCCTCGTCCTCGGTGGACGTCTCGGTCTCGGCGGGCGCGGCGGCCGGCTCGACCGGCGTCACGTCGCTCTCAGCGGCCGCGGCGTAGGCTCCGGCCCGGGTCTCGTCGTCCAGGGACGCCTCGGCGCGGGCCCAGTCCGCCAGGCTCCGCTCGACCTCGGCGCTCTCACCCTCCTGCTTCTGGACGCCGGTCTGGAGGCCATAGGCCGCCAGGATGGCGATGACGACGATGACCACCCCGCCCAGCACGAAGCGGAGGGGCCAGCCTTCTCGGGTGTCGGTGCTCTTGCGGTTCATCGTTTCCCTCCTCGGTTTGCCCCTGCGGGGCGCGGTCCAATGGGGCCACGGCAAGGGGCCGGCCAGGACGCGACGCGACCATACCGATTATGCAAGCCGCTATCGGTGAAGGGATTGCCCGGCCGGCGGCGGCTTCCGGCTCTCGCGTTGAGCGGTGGTGGCATGTCCCGCCGGACACGCCGCGGGTTCCCGTAAACACGGAGGCGGTGACGCAGGCCCCGCCGAATGGCCCTTTGGGAGACTCGCTTCCTGTGATAGAATGGTTGAAGAATTGAGATATCGACGTGATCCGAGGCCGGTGGGGCCTGCTTACTCCCCCGCCAGCGCCCGCGGCGCGGATCCCCGCATGGGAGGTCCCCCGTCATGAGGCGCCGCACCCGACCGCCGGACGCCCGGGCCGCCACGCTCGCTCTCGCCCTGCTCGCTGCCGTCCTACTCGCGCCCGCGCCCGCCGGCGGGGCCGTGCGCCTGCGGGCCTCGGCCTTCGGCAGCGCGGGCCAGCCGGCGTCGAGCCCCAACGCCGTCATCAACTCGACACTGGGCCAGCCGACGCCCATCGGCGTCGGCGCCGCCGGCGGCGTCGTCCTGCACGCCGGCTTCTGGTACGCCCATCGATTCACGGGGCTGACGGACGCGCCCCCGGCGGGCGCGCCGGCCTTTCGCCTCTGGCAGAACTACCCGAATCCCTTCAACCCGGCCACGACCATCCGCTTCACCCTGGCGGAGGCGGGTCTGGTGCGCCTGTCGGTCCTCGATCCGCGGGGCCGCCTGGTGCGCCGCCTGGTGGACGGGCCCTGGCCGCCCGGCACCCACACGGTGGTCTGGGACGGCACCGACGACGCCGGACGCCCCGTGGCCTCCGGCCTCTACCTCTACCGCCTCGAGGCCGGCGGCCGGCGCGCCGTCCGGCGCAGCCTGGTCCTCAAGTAGACGAGGGAGATGGACATGAAACGCATGGCGACGATCCTGGCGGCGGGCCTGGTCCTGCTCGCGGCCGCGGCCGGGGCCGAGGTCCCGCGCCTGATCAACTACCAGGGTATCCTGACCGACGAGGAGGGCGATCCCCTCGAAGGGACGCACACCCTGTCCTTCAGCGTCTACGCCGACAGCGGCCAGGGCGCCGCCGCCCTCTGGACCGAGCGTCACGAGAACGTGCCGGTGGAACGCGGGCTGTTCAACATGCTGCTGGGCGGCATCATGGACATCCCGCCCTCGCTCTTCGCGGGCGGCGAGCGCTGGCTGGGCGTCACCGTGGACACCGATCCCGAGGTCCGGCCCCGCATGCGGATCGCCGCCGTGGCCTACGCCCTGCGGGCGGCCGTAGCCGATTCGTCCCTCGGCGGCGGCAGCGCCGACGCCGACTGGCTCATCACGGGCGACGACATGGTCGCCGGCGTGGCGGGCAACGTGGGCATCGGCGCCACGGCGCCGGCCCGCCGGCTGCAGGTGGGCGACACGGGCATCCCCGACGCCGAGGGCATGATCCGCCTCGCCTCGCGCTCGGGCACCCAGGGCTCCAACCGCGCCTGGGACATCGGCGTGCCCGAGACCGACAGCGACACCTCGGGCCCCGGCTACTCCTTCGTCATCGACGACACCCAGGCCGGAGACGATCCCGAGTTCATGGTCAAGTACGGCACGGGCCACGTGGGCATCGGCACCACGGCGCCGGCGGCGCCGCTGGAGGTCGTCAAGCCCACGGACTCGACCGCGGACGCCGCCCTGCAGGTCACCACCCGCTACCTGGTCGGCGGCTATCCCATGAGCAGCTACCTGCGCGTCGACCGCACGGCCATCGACGGCGCCACGTCCCTGGGCGACGCCAACGTCAACGTCAACGGCACCTCCGCCGGGAACGTCTACCTGGCCGCCGGCGGCGGCGACGTGGGCGTGGGCACCACCCAGCCGGATGCCCGCCTGGACGTGGCCGGCGACCTGCGGGCCGACGCCATCCGGTGCGACGGGCACGCCTACGTGGACATCCTGCACATCACCGGCGCCGATCTGGCCGAGCGCTTCCCGGCCAGCGAGGCGGCGGCGCCCGGCACGGTGGTCGCCATCGACCCGGCGCGGCCGGGCGAGCTCTGCGTCTGCCGCGAGGCCTACGACCGGCGGGTGGCCGGCGTGGTGAGCGGGGCGCGCGGCCTGCCGGCGGGCGCCGTCCTCGGCGGCCTGACCGCGGGCCCGGAGGCCCTGCCGGTGGCCCTGAGCGGACGCGTCTGGGTGCGAGCCGACGCCACGGGCGGGCCCATCGCGCCCGGCGACCTGCTCACCAGCGCGGCGACGCCCGGCCACGCCATGGCCGCGCGCGACGCCGCGCGCGCCCAGGGCGCCGTCCTGGGCAAGGCCATGACCGCCCTGGATGCTGGCACCGGCTGGGTGCTGGCGCTGGTCAACCTGCAGTGAGGAGGGATGCCATGGGACGCGCACTCGCCTGCCTGCTGCTCGGCGCCGCGCTGGCGGGTCCCCTCGCCGCCCAGCAGATGCCCCCGCCGCCCGCGCCGGCCATGCCCCGGGACCTGCCGATGGAGTTCGTCCACTTCGACGCCGAGCGACTGGCCCTGTCGCAGGACTGGGCGCCGGGCGCGCTGCGCGCCGAGCTCGCACAGCGCGGCATCGTCCTTTCCGAGGACGGCCTCGCGCACGTGACCATCGCCGGACCGGAGGGCGCGGTGGCCGTCCCCGCCCGCCTGGTGACCTCCGTGGGCGGCCGGGACGACGTCGCCTGGCGCCGCTGGCGGGATGCCTGGGTGCCCGTGACGCGCCTGACGGAGCTGGCCCGCAGCCTGCCCGCGGGGCATTTCCTCGGGCGGGTCCAGGCCCCGTGGCCGGCCGACGTCCAGGGCGAGGGTACCGCCGCGATCAACTCCGACGGCTACCGCGACGGCGGCGCCGACGGCACCGGGCTGACCGTCGCCATCATCGACGGGGGCTACGACGGCCTCACGGAGGCCTGGGAGAACGGCGACATCCCGAGCCCCTACACCTGGATCAACTACACCCCGCATCCCCTCGAGTCGCAGGGGGATCACGGCACCGCCTGCGTGGAGCAGGTCTACGATCACGCCCCCGGCGCCGACTACCGCCTCTACATGATCGACTCGGCGACGGACCTGGGGCTGGCGGTGGCGGACGCCGCGGCGGCCGGCGTGGACGTCATCTCCATGTCGGTCGTCTGGCCGATCGCGGGCTGGGAGGACGACGCGGGAGCTCCCTGCGCCGCCGTGAACGAGGCGGCGGCGAATGGGATGCTCGTCTTCATCTCGGCGGGCAACTTCGCGGAGTGCCACTGGCAGGGCGACTACGATCCGGGCGGCGACAGCTCCGCCTGGCACGACTTCCAGTACGGCGACGAGGCCATCGACGTCGTCGTCGCCGACGGCGCGGAGGCGGCCTTCACCATGCAGTGGAACACGGTGGGGGACATCTACAACTACGACCTCTACCTCCTGGACGCCAGCCAGGCCGTTCTCGCCTCCAGCACGAACCCGGACAACCACTTCGAGAGCCTGAGCTGGCCCAACGAGACGGGCGCCGACCAGACCGCCTATCTCTGCGTCCATCGCGTGTCGGGCGGCATAACCGAGTTCGAGATCTTCAGCGGCGGCTGCGCCTGGCAGCAGCACGCCATGGCCTGGAGCTCCGTCGCCTCCCCCGGGAACGCCACCGCGCCCAACGTCTTCGCCGTGGGCGCCGTGCCCTGGGGCGACTATGGCTCCCCCAACGGCACCGACGGCATCCTGGCCGGCTACAGCAGCCAGGGGCCGAGCAACGGCGGCATGACGCTGCCCGACCTGTGCGCGCCCACCGCCGTGACCTGCTTCACCGCGCCCTGGGGCATGGGCGGCACGAGCTGCTCGGCGCCCTGCGCGGCGGGGGCGGCCGCCGCCTTCTGGTCGGCGGACCCGGGACTGCACGTGGACGCCGTCCGCTGGCTGATCCTCGAGCAGGCCGGCCAGTGGCGGGACTGGGGCGACTGGGGGAACGACAACGTCTACGGCCGCGGCGGGATGATCCTATACGAGTTCGCGCCGCACACCGTCTGGGTCTCGCGGGCCTACGGCAACGTGGCCGACGACCCCGCCTACCCCCTCTACACGGTCCAGTACGCGCACTACTGCGCCGAGACGGGCGGGCGGCTGCTGCTCTTCCCCGGCGGCGTCTACCCCGAGGCGGTCAACCTGTCGCGCGAGCTGACCGTGGAGACCACCGGCCCGGAGGCGGTACTGGGGGAATGATTAAGGATTGATCTGCGGCCCGGCAGGGGCTATGCTCGCCCTGTCGACGATCCGTCTCCGCTCACACCCTCGCGCCGGCTGCCGGCGCCTGGTGATTGCCGCGCACCGGCCGACATCGGCCGCCCTCCTCCCGACACCATCCACGCGACACGACGATCCACCGCGCCGCGGCCGTCGTCACGGCCGCGTGTTCGAGAGGAGGACCTTCATGAGCTTTCAGTCACGCACTCCCCTCTTCATCGTCCTGGCACTGCTGCTCGCCGCCCTGCCCGCGGCGGTGGCCGCCCCGGCGTCCGCGGGCGGCACGGACGCCGTCGGCGCCACGATTCCCATCAACGGCATGGAGATGTACGTCGAGACCGTGGGCGAGGGGGAGCCCTTGGTGCTCCTGCACGGCTTCACGCGGAGCTGCCGCGCCTTCGACCCCTTCGTCGAGGCCCTGGCGGCCCGCTACCGGCTGATCATCCCGGACCTGCGCGGGCACGGCGGCTCCACCAATCCCGGCGGCACCTTCACCATGCAGCAGTCCGCGCGGGACGTCCTCGCCCTGCTGGACCACCTGGGCGTCGAGCGCTGCCAGGGGATCGGCATCAGCGCCGGCGCCGTGACCCTGCTCCACGTGGCGACGGCGCATCCCGAGCGGGTCGAGGCCATGGTGCTCGTCGGCTCGGGCAGCCGCTACCCCGACCACTGCCGCGAGCAGCTCGCGCAGCTCTCCGCGCGGACCTACTCCGAGGCCGAGATGGACCGGCTGCGGGCGATCCACCGCCACGGGGACGAGCAGATCCGCGCGCTGCTGCGCCAACTCGGCGAGCTCGCCGGCGTCGAGGGCGACCTGGCCTTCACACCGGAGGATCTGTCGGCGATCACGGCGCGGGCGCTGCTCGTCCACGGTGACCGCGACTACTGCTTCCCGGTGCCGATGGTGGCGGAGATGTACGCGGCCATCCCCGAGGCCTACCTGTGGGTCGTACCCTACGGCGGCCACGTGCCCATCTACGGAAGCTGGGCCGGGCCCTTCACCGAGACCGTGCTGGCCTTCCTGGGCGGCGCGTGGCGGTAGGCGCGCCGCCGCACGGCCGCGACGTGCGTCAGCGCGATCCGCGCGTCCCGGCGCGGATGACGTATCCGCCCTCGGTGACGGCGTAGACCTCGACCGCGCCGCGGCCCCACACCGCGCGGATCGTGCCCGTCACGGCCGCGGGGGCGGCCTGGGGCAGCCAGACGTTGCCGTCCCAGTGGTAGATGCTCGCGCTGGCGCCGACGGCGTAGACGTCGTAGGCGGCGGCGCCCCAGACGCCGTGCAGGGCCTCGTCGACGCCGGCCAGGGTGTGATCGGCCCAGGTGGCGCCGTTCCAGTGGTAGATCGCGCCCTCCTCGCCGACGGCGAAGGCCTCGCCCCCCGGCGCGACCCAGACGTCGTGAAGGGCCGCCGTCATGAAGGCCTCCTTCGTCCCCGTCCAGCTGGTGCCGTCGAAGTGATAGAGGCTGTCGAAGGCGCTGGCCTTGACCGCCCAGACGTCCTCCGGGCCGCTGCCGAAGATGCCCGACACGAGGTCGTAACTATAGCCGATGATGAAGCCGTCGAGCTCGTCGCAGTCCCAGTACTCCGCGTTCGGGGAGTCGCCGCTGATGGCCGCGCCGCCCAGGTAGAGGCTGCAGTCGTCCGTGCCCCAGATGGAGCCGTAGCAGTCGAGCATGGTGCTCTCGTCGAAGGAGGACCAGCTCTCGGCGTCGAGGTCGTAGCGCCAGGCCCGGGCGTAGGTCGCCCCCATGTTCGCCACGCCGCCCCCGACCCAGAGGTGCTCGCCCTCGAATCCCCAGCAGCTCCACAGGGGCACGTCGGCGATGCCGGTGCCGAGCATGAGGGTCCACTCGCCCGGATCCCCGAGCCTGTGCGCGACCTCCCCACCGGCGCCGCAGGCGAAGACCTGCGTCGACGAGCCCCACAGGTCGTAGAGCGCGACGCCCAGCGAGCCGTCGACCACCCAGTCGCCCGGGGCGACGCCGACGCCGACGCCGGTCAGCACGACGCCGTCGCAGTCGTTGCCGAGGACGAGGGTGTCCACCTTCTGACCCGCACTCTGGGGCGCGAAGCGGACGTGGATCGTGGTGTCGGCGGGATAGGTGAGGTCGATATCGAACTGGGCGATGACCTGCTGGGCTTGCGGGTCCCAGAGATGGAAGTCGGGGTCGACGAGCGTCACCGCGTAGGTGATGTGATCGTCGTCACCCTCGACGTCCCCCGCCGAGACGGTGACCGAGTCCACCTTCGCCTCGCCCACTGCCACCGATCCGAAGTCGATGACATCCTTGTCCTGCTCGCAGTTCGGCTCCGCGCCGTTGTCGGGCGGGGAGCTGGTGGCCATGCACTGGACCATGCCGGCCAGCAGCAGCAGGCACGTAAAAACCGTCAGTGATGATCTCATCGCGACCTCCCGGTTCCGGGGATGGATCATGGGGAGTGCGGATGATTCGCCTAACCTTTATCGCATATTTGCGAAAATAATGCAACAACCCTGCAATGGAATCCCGGCTCCGATGCGGTCCACCGGGACCGGCGGAGTGTTTCGCGGCGGGAGGACGGCGCGGGCCCGTCGGATCAGATCAGCCGCGCGAGATCCGCGAGCACCTCGTCGGCGTGCTCCGCGGGCTTCACCGTGGGGTAGACCCTGGCGATCCGGCCCGCGGGATCGACGAGGTAGGACATGCGGACGATGCCCATGTAGGTGCGCCCGGCCATCGTCTTCCTCTGCCAGGCGCCGTACTTCTCGATCATGGCGTGGGATTCGTCGGACAGGAGCGTGAACGGGAGATCGTGCCTGGCCGCGAACTTCGCGTGGCTCGCGACCGAATCCTTGCTCACGCCGAGGACCTGGATGCCGAGCTTCCGGAAGTCCGGGAGGCGGTCGCGGATCGCGCAGGCCTCCTTCGTGCAGCCCGGGGTGTTGTCCTTGGGATAGAAGTACACGAGCACCCACTGGCCCGCGTAGCTCGACAGCCGGTGCGTCGCGCCGTCCTGGTCGGGCAGCGCGAACGCGGGAGCCTTCGTTCCTTCCTCCAGCGCCATGGCTCCTCCTTCCGGGTCGCTTTCGTCTTCGGGACGGCGAGCGCCTCGCACGCGTGGGAGCCGGCTCAGTCCCCCGCCGCCGCGTAGCGGAACACCAGCCGGGTCTCGTCGAGGTTGTGGACCATCTTCTCGACGCCCCCCTCCACCACGACCGAGGAGATGGAGCGCGTCGTCTCGAAGCGGTGGGGCAGGAGGGTGCCGGGCTCGGTGAGGAGGACGACCCGGTTGGTGAAGTCGAATTCCCCCATGGTCGACGCGTCACCCTCCAGGCCCATGAGCTCGAACAGCTTCGCCACCACGCTGTCACGTTGCTCGGGGTCGATGTACGAAGACAGCTCGATGCGCACGCAGGAACGGGGATCGGCGCCGTCCGCGCAGGACGCGCACTCGAGGACGCCGAACTCGTAGACCATGGGGAAGGTCACCGACGGCATGACGGGGCTCGGCTCCTCGGACGCCATCGAGTAGACCGCCCCGAGCTCGTACTGCTCGCCCGCCCAGGTCCAGATCATGGCGTTCCAGATCTCGGCGGCCTTGTTGAAGAGCGCCTCCTCCCGCAGGACGGACTCCATCAAGGTGCCCACTCGAGCCGTGGCCTCGGCGCTCGCGAGGCTGTCCAGCATCGGCGCGAAGAAGGCGCGCATGCGCGAGGCGATCTCGTCCATCCCCTCGATGCGCAACAGCTCGCCCCGGGGACTGACGACGTAGTCGGGCGAGATGTCGCCGAGCTGCATCATCAGGCCGCTGATCTCGGCGGCGCGACCGCCGTCCCCCCCGTCCACCGTGACGTTCCTCATCTCCGAATGGCGGATCCGCAGGCCGTCGGGGGCCGGTTCGATGCGCAGGGTGTACTCGCCGGTGGTGGTGATGTCGCTGTGACGGGACTCCATGTCCCGCAGCCGCCGCTTGCTGCTTTCGACCAGGATCTCGGTTCCGGCGGGCCAGTCGAAGCGCAGGGCGATGATCTCGTTCTTGACGGATGACCCGTCTTCGTCGGACCGGGCGCCAACCGCTCCCGGCATGGCCATCAACGCCGCGTGCGCGACGAGGAGGATCCATCGTTTCATCGGCTCACCGCTCCTGTCGGACATCGTGCGTCCGTGCATCCCCTGGCCGCCGGCGATGGACGCGAGTCATGACGCCATCGACCCCTCAAGCGGCGGTATGATACACTTTTGTGGTTCCGTTGGGAACACTGCCGCACGGCGCACCGAGGAGGAGACACGATGAGGCATGCCAGGATTCTGCTGCTCGCAACGCTGCTGGTGAGCGCGGCGAGCCTTCAAGCCGGCACGATCCACCCGGCCCTCGAAGCCATGATGGCCGGTTCGGACGCCAGCGACGTGTTCAAGGTCATCGTCCACATGAGCGAGCGGGCCCCGGTCGACCGACTCGACCAGGATCTCAAGGCGCGCCGCGCCCCGCGCCGGGAGCGCCACGAGGCGATCGTGCTCGCCCTCCAGGCTGCCAGCCGGTCGCAGGCGGACCTCGCGGCCCGCCTCGACGCGCGCCTGCGCGCGGGCGCCGTCATCGGCTACACGAGCCACTGGATCGCGAACCTCGTCGTGCTCACGGCGACGAGAGCGGAGATCGAGGCCGTCGCCTCGCGTCAGGACGTCCGCCTGGTCGAGCCCGACTTCACGCCCGTGCTCATCGCGCCCGTGAGAGACTGGGACCGGGTCGGCGGTGCGCGCGAGATCGGCGTCACGCCGGGACTGCGCGCCATCCGCGCCCCAGAGGTCTGGTACGAGCTGGGCTACACGGGCCTGACGCGCCTGATCGGCAGCCTCGACACGGGCGTCGACGGCGACCATCCCGCCCTGGCGGACCGCTGGCGCGGAAACCATGCTTCGTGGCAGGAGTGCTGGCTGGACCTGCTCGACGGCGGCACCACCTTTCCCCTGGACCTGGACGGCCACGGCACGCACACCATCGGCACCATGACCGGCGTGGCGCCCGACGACAGCATCGGCGTCGCCTGGGGCGCCGAGTGGATCGCCTGCAACGCCATCGACCAGTCCGTGAGCGAGGAGCTCGACAACGACATCATCGCCGCCCTCGAGTGGTTCGCCGATCCGGACGGCGATCCCGGCACCGTGGCGGACGTGCCCGACGTGATCCAGAACTCCTGGGGCGTCGGCGAGCACCTGGGCTATCCCGCCTGCTTCTCGCTCTGGTGGGACGTCATCGACAACTGCGAGGCCGCGGGCATCGTCACGGTCTGGTCCGCGGGCAACCAGGGACCGGACTCCGCGACCACCAGCTCGCCCGCCGACCGCGCGGCCACGCTGACCAACTGCTTCTGTGTGGGCGCGGTGGACGCCACGAGCTACGAGTGGCCCTACCCCGTCGCCGACTTCTCGAGCCGGGGACCCACCACCTGCGAGGTGCCGCCGGGCCACGAGATCAAGCCCGAGCTGGTCGCGCCGGGCGTGGCCGTCTACTCCTCCCTCCCGGACGGCGCCTACGGCGACAACGACGGTACCTCCATGGCCGGCCCGCACGTCGCCGGCGTCGTGGCGCTCATGCGCCAGGCCGATCCCAATCTGGACGTGGACACGATCAAGGCGATCCTCATGGCCACCGCCCGCGACGAGGGGGACGCCGGCGAGGACAACACCTTCGGCCACGGCTTCGTGGACGCCTACGCGGCCGTGTCCCAGGTCATCGCGGGCTTCGGCACGCTGCAGGGGCAGGTCGTCAACGCCAGCTGGGGCGGCGTCCCCGTGCCGGGCGTCCGGCTCGAGCTCGTCGGCAACGGCTGGACCTTCTTCACGGACGCGGACGGCCACTACCTCGGCCGCGCCGCGCCCGGCAGCTACACGCTGCGCGCGAGCCGGACGGGCTTCGCCCCGCAGGAGTTCCCGGTCGTTGTC